>DATJSO010000023.1:0-17260 GCA_035504075.1 Allostellaceae bacterium
CTGATGGCGGCGGCGCATCTCGCCCTGCCGGTCGTCGATGCGGACCTGATGGGCCGCGCCTATCCCGAGGCGCAGATGACGAGCGCCGCGGTCGGCGGCCTCGCACCCGACCCGTGCGCCCTCTACGACCCGCGCGGCATCGAGGCGTTCGTGACGAAAGTGCCGAGCTGGAAATGGATGGAGCGGACGAGCCGCAAAATCTGCGTCGAGATGGGGTCGATCGCGTCCACCTGCAAAGCCCCGCGCAGCGGCCGAGAGGTGAAGGATTGGGGCATCCATTTTACGGTGTCGAAGGCGATCGACATCGGTCGCCGCGTGCGCGAGGCGCAGCGGCGGCACGAAGACCCGGTCGCCGCGGTCATCGATGAAGGCGGCGGCAAGCTGCTGTTTCGCGGCAAGGTCGTCGATGTCGCGCGGCGAACGACCGAGGGGTTTCTGCGCGGCCGCTGCGTCATCGACGGTCTCGATGAGGACCGCGGCAGCCGGCTCGAACTGGCCTTTCAGAACGAATGGGTCGTCGCCTGGAAGGACGCCGCGCCGCTGGCGATGTCGCCCGACCTGATCTGCGTGCTCGATACGGTGGCGGGCAGCGCGTTCGGCACCGAGACGATCCGCTACGGCATGCGGGCGAGCGTTGTCGCAATGCCGGCGCCGCCGGTCTTCCTGACGCCGAAGGGCCTCGAACATGTCGGCCCACGCGCCTTCGGCTACGACCTCGATTTCCGCTCGGTGTTCGAGGCGCGGTGATGCAACGGATCGGCATCGATGTCGGCGGCACCAACACCGATGCCGTGCTGCTTGAGGACGGCCGGGTCGTGCATGCGGTAAAAACGCCGACGACGGCGGATATAACCGGCGGCATCGTCGCCGCGCTCGGTCGCCTTGCCCGTCATCCCGCCGTCGCGGGCGGCGCGATCGAGGCGGTCATCATCGGCACGACGCATTTCGTCAACGCCGTCGTGCAGCGCCGCGGCCTGACCAAGGTCGCGGCGCTCCGCATCGGCCTGCCGACCGGCGCCTCGCTGCCGCCGTTCTGCGACTGGCCGGCGGATCTCGCGCGGCTGGTCGAGGGCGCTGTTTTCATGCTGGAGGGCGGCCACGAATACGACGGGCGCGAGCTCATGCCATTCGATGACGAGGGTGTGCGCGAGGCGGCGCGGCAGATCCGCGCCGGCGGCCTCCGCTCGGTCGCGATTGCGTCGGTGTTCTCGCCGCTGGACGGGGCCCATGAGGAGCGGGCGCGCGCCATCGTGCGCGAGGAAGGCGGCGGTGGGGTCGCCGTCACGCTGTCGCGCGACCTCGGCCGCATCGGGCTGTTGGAGCGCGAGAATGCGGCGCTCCTCAACGCCGCGCTGGCCGATCTGGCGTGCACGACGATCGCCGGTTTCCGCGCGGCGATCGCCAAGAGCGGCATCGCCGCGCCCCTTTATCTGACGCAGAACGACGGCACGGTCATGTCGGCCGAGGCGGCGATGGCGCTGCCGGTCATGAGCTTCGCCTCGGGCGCGACCAATTCGATGCGCGGTGCCGCGTTTCTCTCCGGCGTCAGCGACGCGATGGTCATCGATGTCGGCGGCACCTCGACCGATGTCGGCGAATTGCGCCGCGGCTTTCCGCGCGAAGCGAACGCGGTCGTCGAGATCGGCGAGGTGCGCACGCTGTTTCGCATGCCCGACCTGCTGTCGATCGGCCTCGGCGGCGGCAGCATCGTGCAGCGGGAGCCGCTTCGCGTCGGCCCGGAGAGCGTCGGCTATCGGCTGCCGCAAGCGGCGCTGGTGTTCGGCGGGCGCACGCTGACGGCCACCGACGCGGCGGTCGCCGCCGGCATCGTCGACATCGGCGACAAGGCGAAGGCCGCCGCAGTGCCGCGCGAATTGGCGCAAGCGGTGCTCGACCGGGCGCGCGAGAACATCGAGGACGCGATCGACCGCATGAAAACCGAAGCCGGCGATGTGAAATTGATCGCGGTCGGCGGCGGCGCGTTTCTCGTGCCGGACCGGTTGGCCGGCGTCTCGGAGGTAATTCGTGTCGCGCACGGCGATTGTGCCAACGCGGTCGGCGCCGCGATCGCCCAGATCAGCGGCGAGACCGACCAGGTCTATCGCGACATGGGCCGCGAGGCGGCGATCGCCGCCGCCAAGGCGCAGGCGCGGCAGCGCGCGATCGCCGCCGGCGCCGATCCGGCGAGCTTGGTGACGGTCGATGTCGAGGACATGCCGCTCGCCTACCTGCGGGGCGATGCGCTGCGCGTCCGCGTCCGCGTCGCCGGCGACCTGAAAAGCCCGGCGGCGTAGGGTTCACAAATCCAGTTCCAGCACATCGCTCGTCGCGCGCGAGCAGCAGATCAGCAGATGCGTCTGCTTCGCGACATCGCCCAAGATCGGGTCGCGGTGATCGACTTCGCCCGCCCCGTAGCGGGTCAGGCAGGCGCCGCAATAGCCGAGTTCGCAGGACGAGCGCGTCTCGACGCCGGCGGCGCGCAACACGTCGAGAATCGTCGTACCCGGCAGTATCTCATATTCGCCGCCGCTTTTGGCGAGGCGCACGCGGAACGGCCGGTCGTCGGCGAGTTGCGCCGGCGGCGCCGCCTCGGGGCCGGAGAAGTATTCGCAATGCACGGTGCCCTTGGGCCAATGCGCCGCGGCGGCAGCCGCCGCCGCCATCATGCCCGACGGGCCGCAATAATAGAGGTGCGTGCCCGGCTGCGGCTCCTTCAGCAACGCCGTGATATCGAGGCCCTGCGCCGGATCGCCGTCGTCGTAATGAAAGACGACGCGGCCCATCGCCGCCAACAGGTCGAGGTCGTCGCGGAAGGCGGTGCGCTCGGGCGAGCGCGCACAATAATGCAATGTGAAGTCGGCACGACGGCGCTTCAGTTCGGCGACCATCGCCATCAGCGGCGTGATGCCGATGCCGCCAGCCAACAGCAGATGGCGCTCGGCCGCGTCAGCGAGCGGGAAATGGTTGCGCGGCAGCGACACCTCGACGAGGTCGCCGACCCGCGTCGCGTCATGCAGGTAGCGCGAGCCTTTACCCTGGTCCTCGCGCTGGACCGCGATGCAGTAGCGCCGCCGCTCGGCCGGGTCGTTCCACAAGGAATAATCGCGCCAGAAATGGCTGAGCCGCACGCCGATATGCGCGCCGGCGGCAAAGCGCGGCAGGTCGTGGCCATTGGCATCGACCAGTTCGTAGCCGTTGATGTCGGGCGCCAGATAGGTGATCGAGCGGACGCGCAGCCGCATCTCAGGATGCTCCCGGCGGCCTGGTGACCTGGAAGCTCTGCCGCTCCGCCATGCGCCGCAGCCACGCCGCAAGGCCCGGATGGGCGGCGACCGGCGCTTCGCCGTCCGGTATCCGGCTGAACAGGTAGACGAGCGGCAGCGCCATCAGATCGGCCAGGCTGACGCGCTCGCCGGCGAGAAAAACCTGTTCGCCCTGCAAGCGCGCGATCTCGGACAGTACGAGTTTGGCGCGCGGCAATGCCGCCTCGATCGCCGCCTCGTCGGCCGGCACGCCGATGCGCGGCTTCAGCACGCGGTTGGCCAGAATGCCGCCGGCGATGGCCGGCCAGCCATAGGCGTCGATGATGCCGATGATCTGGTTCATCCGCGAGAATTCGTGGACATCCGGCGATTGCAGCGGGTGCCCGGGAAAGCGCTCGTCGACGTAGCGCAAAATCGCCTGCGCCTCGTAGAGTTCGAACCCGTCATGCTCGAAGGCCGGCACCTTGGCGAACGGGTGGCGAGAGAGATGCGGCTCCTTGCGATGCTCGCCGAACGGTACGTCGACAAGCGCATGCGCGACGCCCTTCTCGGCGAGCGCTAGACGCACGCTCCAGACGTAGCTGCTGAGTGCCGGGCCATAGACGATCGGCCGCGCCATCGTCGATCCCTTGTTCCCGTTTCGGGTCGAAGGCACAGATTGCTGCGTTGCCGCGCCGCCTGCAACGGCAGAATGACCATATCGCCGCGCATAGTTTAGAGCGGTTGCAGGTTGCGCCCCGAAGGGGTTAAGACGCTGGCGGCCCTTTGATCGAGGAGACGAGCCGTGGCGCGCGGAGACGACCAGCACAGAAACCCGAAAACCAACATCGAGATCGCCCAGGAGGCGGAGATGCGGCCGATCGGCGAGATCGCCTCCGGCAAGCTCGGCATCCCCGGCGACGCTGTGTCGCCCTTCGGCAAGTACAAGGCCAAGATCTCGCTCGACTATATTGCCTCGCTGAAAGACAAGCCGAACGGCAAGCTCATCCTCGTCACGGCAATCACCCCGACCCCGGCCGGCGAGGGCAAGACAACGACGACGGTCGGCCTCGGCGACGCGCTCAATCATATCGGCAAGCGCGCGATGATCTGTCTGCGCGAAGCTAGCCTCGGGCCCTGCTTTGGGGTCAAGGGCGGCGCGGCCGGCGGCGGCTATGCCCAGGCCGTGCCGATGGAAGACATCAACCTGCACTTTACCGGCGACCTGCACGCGATCGGCGCCGCCAACAACCTGCTCGCCGCGATGGTCGACAATCACATCTATTGGGGCACCGAGCCGGTCATCGACCCGCGCCGGGTGACCTGGCGGCGCGCTATCGACATGAACGACCGGGCACTGCGCTCGGTCGTCTCCTCGCTTGGCGGCGTTGCCAACGGCTTTCCGCGCGAAGACGGTTTTGACATCACCGCGGCCTCGCAGATCATGGCGACGTTCTGCCTGGCGAGCGACCTGAAGGATCTGCAGCGTCGCCTCGGCAACATCGTCGTCGGCCAGACCCGCGCCCGCAAATCTGTGACTGCGGGCGACGTCAACGCCGCCGGCGCGATGGCCGTGCTGCTGAAGGACGCGCTGGCTCCCAACCTGGTGCAGACGCTCGAAAACAACCCGGTCTTCATTCACGGTGGGCCGTTCGCCAACATCGCACATGGATGCAACTCGGTCGTCGCGACATCCGCCGCGCTGAAACTGGCCGATTACGTCGTGACCGAAGCCGGGTTCGGCGCCGATCTCGGGGCCGAGAAATTCCTCGACATCAAATGCCGGCAGACCGGGCTGCGGCCGGATGCCGCGGTCGTCGTCGCCAGCATGCGGGCGCTGAAATGGCATGGCGGTGCGGCGCGCGATGCGCTGCGCGAAGAGAATGTCGCGGCGGTCGAAAAAGGCTTTGCCAACCTGCGGCGCCACATCGGCAACCTGCGCACGTTCGGGCTGCCGGTCATCGTTTCGCTGAACCGCATGACCGCGGACACGCCGGCCGAAATGAAATGCTTTCTCGAGCAATGCGCTGCCGAGGGGGTCAAGGCGGTCGTCTCCGACCATTGGGCAAGCGGCGGCGCCGGCGCGGTCGAGTTGGCGCGCAACGTCGTCGAGTTGGCCGACGGCGGCACCGCGAAATTCCAGTTTCTCTATCCCGACGATATGCCGCTTCTCGACAAGGTGCGCACGATCGTACAGCGCACCTACGGCGCCAAGGATGTCGAGGCGCCGCAATCGGTGCGCGACCAACTGAAGCAATTCGAGGAGCAGGGCTGCGGCCGCTTCCCGGTGTGCATCGCCAAGACGCAATACAGTTTCTCGACCGACCCGGCGGCGCGCGGCGCACCGAGCGATCATATCGTCGGCATTCGCGAGGTGCGGCTGTCGGCCGGCGCCGAATTCGTTGTCGCGATCTGCGGCGAGATCATGACGATGCCTGGCCTGCCGCGCGTGCCGGCCGCCAACAGCATCACATTGACCGAAGACGGCCTGGTCACCGGCCTGTTCTGAGCGCGATGGAGAGCGCCATGAAGCTCGCAGAAGCAGAGGTGATGTCCATTCCCGAGTAAGCTGGTCGAGCACACGATACTCGGGCTGCAAACTCCACTGAACCGCCACCTCGTGAAACTCGTCGGCTTCGATTTTCCGCCCGATTTGCGCCAGCATTTCAAAGGAAAAGTGGATAATTGGCTGTTCGAAATACAGGCGCTGCGCTTCGACCCGTACAATCGGATGGGATCGTTCAAGTTCTATTTCGACCCGCTGTTCGATTATCCGTTTGGCGGCGTCGAAATCGAAAATATGAGCAAGATGATGGCTTTCACCAGTTGCGAGTACGGCGATGTCCGGCGCACGAAAACGCCGGAACAGATGGTCGAATGGCTGCGGCAATTTCACACCGAACTGGCCGAGCGGCTGCACAATGGCGAGGAGTGCTCGACCTGATCCCGGCGTAGAGGCGGCGGCGGCATGGCCCCCGATGCGGTAAGCGCGTGGCGGCGCGGCGAACGCGAGCGGCTGCTCGCCTGGCGGCAGGCGGTGCCGGCGGCCGACCGGCGACGCTGGAGCGCGCTAATCGAGGAGGCGCTGCGCGCCGCGATCGGCGACCGGCCCGGCGCGCTCGGGGTCTACTGGCCGTTCCGCGCCGAGTTTGACCCGCACGGGCTCATCGACTGGGCGGTCGCAGCGGGCCGCGCCATCGCGCTGCCGGTCGTCACCGACAAGAAAGCGCCGCTCGAATACCGCAACTGGCGGCCGGGCGAGACGCTGGTCGACGGGGTATGGAACATCCCGGTTCCGCAAAAACGCGAGATCATCGTACCGGCGATCGTACTGGCGCCGCTCGTCGGCTTCGATGCTGCCTGTTATCGGCTCGGATACGGCGGCGGCTATTTCGACCGCACGCTCGCGTCGCTGGCGCCGCGGCCGTGCGCGATCGGGGTCGGGTTTGCGGCGCAGGAGATCGTGACGATCTGCCCGCAGCCGTTCGACGTGCCGATGGATCTGATCGTCACCGAGGCCGGCGCGCGGCGGCGCTGACGGAAACCTCAGGCATTGTCGCGGGCCGCCCGGCCGCTGCCGCGCGGCCGACCGCGGCGGCGCGGTGCCGCCTCAGGAGCAGAACCGGCCGGCCGCGGCGCTGCGGCCGACTGGCGGCTGCCGCGACCGAGACCAAGTTCCTTGGCGAGGGTCGAGCGCTGAGCCGAATAGGTCGGTGCCGTCAGCGGATGATCGAGCGGCAGGCTCCAGCGCTTTAGATACTGCTCGCCGCTAAAGCCGTGGCGCGTTGTCAGATGGCGCCGCAGCATCTTGCCGCGCCAGCCGCATTCGAGGCAAACGACCGCGTCGCGCTGCACCGAGCGGCGGACCGGCACGGCCGGTGTCGGCAGTCCCTCGGGTTCGGCCGGGGCGCCGAGACTGTCGAGGGTGCGGTGCACCGCGCCGATCAGCTGCGGGATCTGCTCCGGCGCGACGTTGTGATGAGACACGTAGCTGGCAATGATCTTCGTGACGTGCTGGGGATAGGCGCCTGGATATTTTGCTTCATCGGCCATTTTCGGCCCCCGCTCAGAGGAAACAAGTTTAACACGGTGTCGGGTTAAACTAAAAGCGGCGTTGCACCGCCGCCCGGCCGCGGCATTATTCGGCCGTTGCCGACGCCTCGATGTGCGGCGGCGGCCGATCTGCGGGCAGCTCGCCGCCGGGCGGAGCGCGGCGGGGTGGCAGCGGCGGGTCGACAAAACTCGCCAGCAGGACCGCAACAATGCCGGTTAGGAACACGCCGTCGAAGGTGCCGGCGCCGCCGATCGAGGCAATCGGCGCTCCGAGGCCCTGCACCTGGGCGAGGTTGAGCAGATCGGCGCCGATCAGCGCACCGAGGCTGCCGCCGACATAGGCGAGCGGCGCCGCCAGCCGGCGCGACAGCAGCAGCGCCACGGTCGCCGCGACGAGCGGCGGTACGAATACCGGCATCGCGATGCCGAGACCGCGCACCGGCGCTGCAAACCCATGACAGACGATCGTAACCGCCGCGACCGCAACCGCGGCGCGCCACCACAGGCGATAGCGGATCAGCAGGTAAAGCGACATGAGGATCGGGATCAGCGCGCCGCCGACGTTGATCGCAATCAGCGTGCCGGGCCACTCGACCGCTACCGGGATGACATAGCGCATGCCGAAAAACGATATCTGCGCATTGGCCAGCACTTGGCTCGACGGCAATTGGGCTACCGGGATGTTGAAATAGCTGCCGCCGAGCGATGCCAACAGCAGGATCAGCGCGGCGCGCGAGCTGAGGCCGATCCGCAGATAGGCGTAGCGCAGCGCCCGCAACTCGACGATCGCGATGACAACCAGAAGGATGCCGGCGAGAATCGTGTAGTACGACAACGGGAGCGGCAAATAGTGCGGGCTGTTAGGGCTCATCGACGGCAATGCCTCATGCGGGTCGCGGCGTCGGCCGAGGACGCCAACTATCGAGAACCCCATAGCGCCCAGCGGGTTCGCGCCCCGGTGCCGCGATTTGTATCTGCGCCGATGCGTCCGTCGCGGGCCACCCCGCTTGGGATTGCCGACCCAAACGCGAGGCGAGTTCTGCGAAGGGCGCTTGAACCCCTCTCGCGCGTTATTTGCCCCGGGGCTCCTCGCGACGGGCTTCATTCGTTGGAAGCGGCGAGATCACAAAAGGATAGGCCGTACAGTGTCGATTGAAGCGGTTTTCACACCCCCTGGATTTGCGCCTCTCGCGCCGACGACCATCGCCCGACCGGGTCGCCCGTAGAACCGCCGGACAGTCATTGCGTAACGCCGTTGCCGCACGCCATCAGCAATGGGCGGCCGGAGCGGCGGGCTTCCATGCAATGTCGCTCACCGAATTTCCGCGCCGCTGCGTTCCCCTCGCTTCCGCTGAAAAAGAAAGGGCTTAGCGGCCTTCCGCTAAGCCCTTCATCTAATTGGTGGAGCCAACCGGGATCGAACCGGTGACCTCTACAATGCCATTGTAGCGCTCTCCCAGCTGAGCTATGGCCCCAGGGTGCCGCCGCGCGGCACGGCGCGCCGGCGGCACGAAATTAGGAACGCGCGGCCGGTGCAGCAAGGGCAAAAATGCGGCGTTGGCGCGCCCGGCGGCTCACGGCTCCTCCTCCTCGACATTGTCGATGACCTCGGCCATGTCATCCTCGTCCTCGCCGAGTTCGGAGGCGTCTTCGATCAGTTCCTCCTCTTCTTCGTCTTCGGCCGCTTCGATCGCCACTTCCTCGTCTTCTTCCTCCTCTTCGGTCGCCTCGGCTTCCTCGACCTCCTCGGCATCGAGGTCGGTGTCGAGTTCGTCGGCGCCGACCGGTTCGAGTTCTTTTTCGATCGGGGTCGCCGGCCGCGCCCGGCGCGCCTTCAGAAACGCTTCGGGATCGAACGGCGTCGAGCATTTCGGGCAAACGATCGGGTCGCGCGACAGATCATAGTAACGCGCGCCGCAACTCGGGCAGATGCGCTTTGTGCCCCATTCGGGTTTGGCCAACGGGCGGTTCCTTCAGCAGCTTCAACAAAAAGATTTTCGGGGGTCGCCGGACGTCATTGCCAGGGCCATTGCCACAGAGGCTGCTGCCTGTCAAAAGCAAATGCGGTTGGCTCCGCAGGCGGCGTCCGGCAGCGGCATATGGGCCGGCGCCGGCGTCGCGACAAGGGCGAGCCGCCCCGGTTTGCGAGATCGCATATGCCCGACGATTCGACACGCTCCGCCGCCGCGCCGCTCCTCGCCGAACGGCCGCCCGCGCCCCTTGCCGGCCCGGTCGCCGTACCCGGCGACAAATCGATTTCGCATCGCGCCTTGATGTTCGGCGCGCTGGCGGTCGGCCGCACCGAGATCAGGGGGCTGCTCGAAGGCGAGGATGTGCTGGCGACGGCGGCGGCGCTGCGCGCGATGGGTGCCGGCATCGAGCCTCTCGCCGACGGTCGGTGGATCGTCGACGGCGTCGGGCTCGGCGGGCTCGGCGAGCCGGAGGACGTTATCGATCTCGGCAATTCCGGCACGTCGGCGCGGCTGCTGCTCGGCATCCTGGCGACGCACCCGTTCACCGCTTTTGTGACCGGCGACGCGTCGCTGCGTCGCCGCCCGATGCGGCGCGTGACCGATCCGTTGTCGCGCTTCGGTGCGCAGTTCCGCGCGCGCGAGGGCGGTTGCCTGCCGCTTGCGGTGACCGGTGCACGCGAGCCGCTGCCGGTCGAATATCGCCTGCCAGTGCCGTCGGCGCAGGTGAAGTCGGCGGTGCTGCTCGCCGGCCTCAACGCGCCCGGCCAAACCACCGTCATCGAGCCGCAGCCGAGCCGCGACCATACTGAGCGCATGCTCGGCCATTTCGGCGCAACGATCGTCATCGAGCCGGAGCCGACCGGCGGCAGGCGGGTGACGGTCGTCGGCCAGCCGGAACTGGCGGCGGCGCCCGTCATCGTGCCGGGCGACCCGTCCTCGGCCGCCTTTCCGCTGGTTGCCGCGCTCGTGGTGCCGGGGTCCGAGGTGACGATCGAGAATGTCGGATTGAACCCGTCGCGCGCCGGCCTGCTCCAATGCCTCGCCGAGATGGGCGCCGACATCCGCTACGAAAACCGCCGCGAAGCGGGCGGCGAGCCGGTTGCCGATTTGCATGTCCGCGGCGGCCGGCTGAAGGGCGCCGACATCCCGCCGCAGCGCGCGCCGTCGATGATCGACGAATACCCGGTGCTGGCGATGGCCGCCGCCTGCGCGGGCGGCCGCACGATCATGCGCGGCCTCGCCGAACTCAGAGTCAAGGAGAGCGACCGGTTGGCCGGCATCGCCGAAGGGCTGGCCGCGTGCGGCGTCACCGTGCGCGTCGACGGCGACGATCTGACCGTCGATGGCGCGGGCGGCCCGCCGCCGGGCGGCGCATCGATCCGCACCCGCCTCGACCACCGCATGGCGATGGCCTTTCTCGTGCTCGGACTGGCGACAAAGGAGCCGGTGCGGATCGACGACGCGCGCCCGATCGCGACGAGCTTTCCCGATTTCGTGCCGCTGATGGCCCGCCTCGGCGCCGTTTTCCGCGAACCGCTCTGACGCACGGGTCGATTGTGCGTGCCTTCATCCCATCGCCGGCGGCGCAGCGCAATTTGGTGCTGGCCGTGCTGCTGCTGGCGGCGGCGGCGTGCTGGGCCTGGCTGTCGGCGCGAAGCGGCGGCATGGACATGGCCGCGATGGCGCGGCCGACGCTGGGCTTGCCGGCGGCATCGTTTCTCGCGATGTGGGCGATCATGATGATCGCGATGATGTACCCGACCGCGGCGCCGATGGTGCTGACCTTCCACCGTATCGAAGCCGGCAAGCGCACCCGCGGCGAGGCGTTCGTCTCTACCTGGCTGTTCGTTGCCGGCTACACGATCGTCTGGGCAGCGGCCGGCATTGCCGCTTATGCCGCCGCCGTCGCAGCGGAGCGCACCGCGGCGCGCGCGGGGCTGACCGCGGTCGCCGCGGCGCGGATCGGCGGGGCGTTGCTGATCGTCGCCGGCCTCTATCAATTGACGCCGCTGAAATCGGCCTGTCTGTCGAAGTGCCGCTCGCCGATCGCCTTCGTTCTGACCGCGTGGCGCGACGGCCCCTGGGGCGCGGTGCGGATGGGGGTCGTGCACGGCGCGACCTGTCTCGGCTGCTGCTGCATGCTGATGGCGATTCTGTTTCCGCTCGGCCTGATGAACCTGGCGGCGATGGCGATCGTCATGTTCGTGGTTTTCGCCGAAAAGGCGCTGCCGCGGCAGCGGATCGCGGTCTGGGGCACGGCGGCGTTCCTCGTGCTCTACGGTGCGATCGTCATCGCGCAGCCGCGCGCCTTGCCGACCTTTGCACCGGCGATGGCGATGCCCGCCGACCCGTCCGCGATGCCGATGAGCATGCCGGGCATGAAGGCAACGGGTGTGAATATGAAGATGCCGCCGGCTGCGGCGGCGCCGGACAAGCGATAGGTGCATGGCGTTTGTCGTCGCGATCGACGGGCCGGCCGCCTCCGGCAAAGGCACGTTGGCGCGACGTCTCGCCAAACGGTTCGGCCTCGGCCATCTCGATACCGGCAGGCTGTACCGGGCGACCGCCTTCCTGGTGTTGCAGGAGGGCAGCGACCTGGCCGACCCGGCGGCGGCCGCTGCCGCTGCCGCGCGGGTCGCGCCGGCGCTGCTCGACGATCCGCGTCTTCTCGACGAAGCGGTGGCGCAAGGTTCCTCGGTTGTCGCCGCGATCCCGGAAGTGCGCGCCGTGCTGCTGCAATTCCAGCGCGACTTTGCAATGCACCCGCCGGGCGGCCGGCGCGGCGCCGTGCTCGACGGCCGTGATATCGGCACGACGGTGTGTCCGCAGGCGCAGGTAAAGCTCTACGTCACCGCCAGCCCCGCAGTGCGCGCCGAGCGGCGCCTCAAGGAGTTGCGGCAACGCGGCGCACCGTCTATATACGAGGATGTCCTGCAGGACATGACCGAACGCGACGCGCGCGACACGAGGCGTCGGGCCGCCCCGCTCGCGGCAGCCCCCGATGCCGCTGTCATCGACACGACCGGCCTCGACGCCGACCAGGCATTCGAGCAGGCCTCCGAGATCGTTGCGCACGCCCTCGCCGCGCACGGCCCCTAGCCCGTGCCGCCACAGCGAGACGGTCGTGTCGGCCGGGCCGGGTTCATGCGGCCGCGCCCGTTTCCCCCGCTGGCCGCCCGCGCCGCGCCGATCCCGGCGGCAGCGGTTGCATCGCCGTCCTGCCCGAGGCAGGCGGTCGGGATCGAGGAGAAGGAATGGCTGTAGCAGCAGAAACCGCCGCCCCGGCGCGCCAAGAGAATTTTGCCGCGATGCTCGACGAATCGCTCGGCATCGCCAATGGCCTCGAAGGCACCGTTGTCAAGGGTCGCATCATCGCGATCGAGAACGATGCCGCGCTGATCGATGTCGGGCTCAAATCCGAGGGCCGCGTACCGTTGAAGGAATTTGCGACGCCCGGCGCCGCGGCCGACCTGCATGTCGGCGACACGGTCGAAGTTTTCCTCGAACGCCTGGAAGACAAAAACGGCGAGGCGCAACTGTCGCGCGAGAAGGCGCGGCGCGAAGAGGCGTGGACGCAGCTGGAAAAGAATTTCCAGGCGAACGAGCGAGTGACCGGCACGATTTTCGGCCGGGTCAAGGGCGGCTTTACCGTCGATCTCAACGGCGCCGTCGCGTTCCTGCCCGGCAGCCAGGTGGACATTCGCCCGGTGCGCGACATCGGCCCGCTGCTGGGTTCGCCGCAGCCGTTTCAGATTCTGAAAATGGACCGCTCGCGCGGCAACATCGTCGTATCGCGCCGCGCGGTGCTCGAGGAAAGCCGCGCCGAGCAGCGCTCCGAACTGGTCGCCAGCCTGAAGGAAGGCCAGATCCTCAACGGCGTCGTCAAGAACATCACCGATTACGGCGCATTTGTCGATCTGGGCGGCGTCGACGGCCTGTTGCACGTGACCGACATCGCGTGGCGGCGCATCAATCATCCGTCTGAGGCGCTGCACATCGGCCAGAACGTCAAGGTGCAGGTGATCCGCTTCAACCCGGAGACGCAGCGCATCTCCTTGGGCATGAAACAGCTCGAAGCCGACCCGTGGGAGGGTGTCGAGCTGAAATACCCAGCCGGCGCCAAGTTCAAGGGCCGCGTCACGAACATCACCGATTACGGCGCCTTTGTCGAACTGGAGCCGGGGGTCGAGGGTCTCGTCCATGTCTCCGAAATGAGCTGGACCAAGAAGAATGTGCACCCCGGCAAGATCGTCTCGACCAGCCAGGAGGTCGAGGTCATGGTGCTCGATGTCGATCCGCAGAAGCGGCGCATCAGCCTCGGCCTGAAGCAGGTCATGGCCAACCCGTGGGAGGCCTTTGTCGAAGAGCACCCGGTCGGCGGCACGGTGGAGGGCGAGGTCCGCAACATCACCGAGTTCGGCCTGTTTGTCGGCCTGCCGGGCGACATCGACGGCATGGTGCATCTGTCCGACATCGACTGGAACCGGGCGGGCGAAGATGCGGTCAAGGACTACCGCAAGGGCGAACTCGTGCGCGTCAAGGTGCTCGATGTCGATGTCGATAAAGAGCGCATCTCGCTCGGCATCAAGCAGCTCGAAGCCGATCCGTTCGAGACCGGCATGGCGATGTTGAAGAAGGGCGAAGTCGTCACTGCCACGATCTGCGGCGTCGCTGAGGGCGGCGTCGAAGTCATGCTGGCCGACAATGTCCCGGGCTTCATCCGCAAGTCCGAATTGTCGCGCGACCGCAGCGAGCAGCGCCCCGACCGCTTTGCGGTCGGCGAGCGGGTCGATGCCAAGATCACCGCGATCGACCGCGCCACCCGGCGTGTCACGTTATCGATCAAGGCGCGCGAGGTCGATGAGGAGAAGCGGGCGATGCAGGAGTTCGGCTCGTCCGATTCGGGCGCCAGCCTCGGCGACATCCTCGGCGCCGCGATCCGCCGCCGCCAGACGGAAGCAGACGCCGAGGAAAAAGCCTGAGACGAGCCTCGGGCTGCTGTGCCGCAACGCCGCCGACCCGGCCGACCGCCGGGACGGCGGCGCCGCGTCGCAGTGATGATTGCATTCGGAGATTTCCGCCGTGCAGACGCGCCGCGACCGGATTCTGACCACGCATGTCGGCAGCCTGCCGCGGCCGCCGGACCTCATCGAGTTTTTGATCGCGCAGGAGCAGGGCCAAGCCTTCGACGAGGCGGCGTTCGCGCCGCGCCTCGCGGCCGCTGTCCGTGACGTCGTCGCCCAGCAGGCCGCGGCCGGCATCGACATCGTCTGCGACGGCGAGCAGAGCAAGATCTCTTATACATTCTACGTGCGCCATCGCCTCGCCGGCATCGGCGCCGCAACCGGCGGCGCGCTCGACCGGCCGCCGCCGACCGCCGCACACCGCGACATCCTCGACCACCCTGAATTTACCGAACGGTTGCATCGGATGCGCGGCGGCACGTCGTGGTTTGCCAGCGCCGCAGTGCCGCATTGCACCGGTCCCGTCAGCTATCGCGACCGGCGGCCCCTCGAGCGCGATCTCGCCAACCTGAAGGCGGCGTGCGCGGCGTCGCACCCGGTCGGAGCGTTCATGCCGGCCGCCTCGCCGGGCGTGCTGACCAAATTCGTCCCCGACCGCTACTACAACAATGAAGACGCTTATGTCGAAGCGTTGGCCGAGGCGCTGTCGGTCGAATACGAGGCCATTGTCGCGGCCGGGCTGATGCTGCAGATCGATGCGCCCGATCTCGGTTCGGCCCGCCACAACCAGTACCAGCACCTCTCCGACGCCGAGTTCCTGCGCATCGCCGAGCGCAACGTCGCCGCGCTCAACCATGCGACGCGCAACATCGCACCGGAGGCGATGCGGATGCACATCTGCTGGGGCAATTACGAGGGACCGCACACCCACGACATTCCGCTCGCGACGATCCTGCCGGTGGCGCTGCGGGCGCGCCCCGCGGGCCTTCAGTTCGAGGCCGCCAACCCGCGGCACGCTCACGAATGGGAGGATTTGCGCGGCGCCAGCATTCCCGACGACAAGATACTGATACCGGGCTGTCTCGACTCGACGACGAATTTTGTCGAGCACCCGCGGCTCATCGCGCAGCGTATCTGCAATATCGCGAACGCCGTCGGCAGGGAGCGCGTCATCGCTGGCGCCGATTGCGGCTTTGCAACGTTTGCTGCGCAGCAGAATCCGGTCGTGCCGTCGATCGTCTGGGCCAAGCTGGCGGCGCTGGCGGAAGGCGCGCGCATCGCGAGCGACCGGCTGTGGGGCTAGAACAGCCCTAATCTAGCTGCTGCGGTCGCGAAACGGGTCCGGCTCCGGGTTGCGGCCAGCGGCAAATTCGGCAAGCCGGCCAAAGTAATGCGCCCAGCCTTCCGCGTGGCGGGCGCATTGCGCCGCGTCGGGCAGGCCGGTATGGGTGAGGCGCAGCAGCGTCCCGTCCGGCTGCTCGATCAGGTCGATCTCAACGAGGCTCGATCCCGGCGGAACCTCGTCGCTGCCCTCCCAGCCAAAGCTGTAGGCCAGCCGGTGCACCGGCACCACCTCGCGGAAATGGCCGCGGGCGACGCGAGACCCGGTGACATTGACAAGGTAGAGCCCGCCGGGTTGTGCCTCGACCTGCGCCTCCGTTCCCATCCACCGCAGGATCTTCTCCGGATCTGTCAGGAGTGCGAAGACCGCGGCGGGCGGGGCCGCGATATGCGTCTCGCGACGGACGACGAGGGGCTCTTGCATGTGATGTTCCCCAAGACAGCGATGATCGGCGGCGGAGCCGGTCGGCGGCTCGACCCCGAACTCTACGACAGTAAACCACGGGAGCCGGCGGCGCCATCGCGGTCACCCGGGATGACAGGCCGGCCTCGCGGCTGCATGATCCCGCCATGGATCTGCCCGCGCCGCTCGCCTGGCTCGTAGATGAGGCTGCCGCCTCGCTCGGTGCTGAGCGCTTCCTGGCTGATCTCGGCACCCGGCTGGTCTGCGACGGGCTGCCGCTGGCCGGTGGCGCCCTGACGCTCGCGGTGCCGCATCCGATCATCGCCCGGCGTACCTGGCTGTGGCGGGCCGAGACCGGATCGGTCATTGAGTTGTTGCGCTTCGCCGGCAGTTCGCCGCGAGGGGAGGGGCGTGATTGGCTGGCCGCGCTCGGCCCGGTACAGGAAGACGCGGCCGGCCGGGCGCCGGAGGAGCCGGTACTGGGCTGGGCCGGGACGCGGCCTTTCGGCCCCGCCGAGAGCGGCCGGCTGCACCAGATCGCGCGGTTTGCTGCGGCACCGCTGGCGGCCGTGGCAGCGCGGGCCACCCAGACGGCCTTGCTCGAGGCTTATCTCGGCCGGCGTTGCGCCGCCCGGGTGCAGGCCGGCGCGTTGCGTCGCGGCAGCGGCGAGACGATCCGTGCTGCGCTGCTATGCGCCGACCTGCGGGACTTCACCGCCCTGTCCGAGATGACCGAGCCCGCCGCGATGATGACCGTCCTCGACGCCTGGTTCGACCGCGTCGCCGGAGCGGTGCATGCTTTCGGCGGCGAGGTGCTGAAGTTTATCGGCGACGGCGTGCTGGCGATCTTTCCGGTCACCGATGCGCCGGCCGAGGCCTGCGCCGCGGCGCTGCGGGCGATCATCGCCGCCCGCGCCGGCATGGCTCATCTCGATGCGGTGCGGCAGGGGCAGGGATTGCGGCCGCTGCCGTTCGGCGCAGCGCTGCATGTCGGCGACATCCTGTGGGGCAATGTCGGCGCCGCCGATCGGCTGGACCTCACCGCGATCGGCCCTGCGGTCAACCTGGTCAGCCGACTGGAGGGGTTGTGCCGGCCGCTCGGACAATGGGTGCTGATCTCGGGCGCCTTCGCCGCCGAGATCGAAACGCCGCTGGCACCGCTCGGCGAGCATGCGTTGCGCGGCATCACGGCGCCCTGCGCCGTATTCACGCTGCCGGGTTTCTAAAGCGGGGGCCGTCGCCGCATTCCGAACGCCCCGGCGACTTGCGACGGCGGGGCGCGCT
>DATJSO010000024.1:0-3035 GCA_035504075.1 Allostellaceae bacterium
GCCCAGTCGATCCCCAGCTTTTCGCAACCGCGCGCCAGAACCAGGGCGGCGGCGTTCAATTCGTGCGGACGATAGGGATAACGCGGGCGCTTCGGGCCCCAGGGGTAATTGACCGGGCCGGAAATCTTCAGCGCCTGCTCGACCTGGGCGTAATAGTTCCACATCTCCCGCCAGTCGACCGGCCAGTCGGCGCCATAGCCGAGCAGTTTGCGCGACTTGAACCATTCCGGCCGGAAACGCAGCGACACCATCGCGAAATGCACCGTGCTGCCGCCGACACCGCGTCCGCTGTTGTTGGCGCCGAGCTGCAATGGGTTCGCGCCGTCGCAGACCCGCTCGCCGGTCCAATAGAGTTTGTGCTGGTGTGCCTCGTCGGAGGCGAAATCCTCGAGCGGGCGCCACCACGGCCCGGCGTCGAGACCGACGACGGAGAAACCCAGTTCCGCCAACCGGCAGGCGAGCGTGCTGCCGCCTGCCCCGGTGCCGACGATTGCAAAATCGACCGCCTCGTCGTCACGGTATTCGCGCATCGGGACCCAGCCGCCGACGCGAAACGGATCGGGCGCGCGCCCGTCCTTGCCGCGCGGCTCGTGCTGCGGGTCGGCCCCCGGGTCAGCCGACACGGACATTGGCCTTGCGGGCTTCCGCCTCGTCGCCAGGCGTGGCTTCCACCGCTTCCCAGGGGTCGCGCCGGTCGAAATCCATCCGCACATAGCCGCGCGGGCTTGCCGGGCCGCCAAACCCGATCTCGCTCCACGCGGTCGGGTGCGCGTAATACTGGGTCACGATGTCAAACAGCAGCCGCTTGGCGAAAAAGACCGCCGGCGGCATGCCGCTCCAATCGCCGACGATCTTGCCATCCTGCGCCGCGCGCAGCAGCGCATCCCGCTCGGCACCGTCGAGTTCCGCGAAGCCGACATTGTGGCGCCGCCTTGCCTCGGCCTCGATCCCGGCGAGTCCTTGGCGCCACGCTTCGCGCAGCGGCGGCAAACGATGGTCGCGATAACCGTCGCCGCTGTTTTCGTGCAGCTTGGTGTCGATCATCGCGGCAAGCGGCACCGGCGGCCGGTCGGCAGGCTGCGGCACGATGCGGTCACAGATGGCTTCCAGCGTGTGAAATTCTTTCGGCGAGAGAAAGCGCTGCTCGCGCGGCAAGGCGAGCCGTTGATCGATCACCTGTCGTGTCTTCTCGTTCCACGAGGGCGAATGCCGCTTGGCGAGCACGTCATAGCCGGGAAACCGCGCGCTCATTTTTCACGCTCGATCAGTTTCAGCGCGGCGAGACCCGCGATCGCCAGCGCCGTGAAAGCCGGCGGCGCCGGCAGCGGCGGGCCGTTGAGGATGTTCTGCGACCAGTTGCGCCAACCGCCCATGTTGCGCTGGATGCCGTACGCGTGAAGCGCGGCGCCGAGCACCCCGACCCCGGTCAGCGCCTTGAGCGCGAGCGAAGCCGGCCGGGCGAGCCGCGGGCAGACCGTCGCGCCGGCTAACAAGGCGGCGGCGACCGGCGGCGCGGTGACCGGGATCACCATCGCCGGATTGTGGTAGGCGCCGCGAAAATGCAGCAGCGCGGCCTCGCCCGAGGCGCCGACCAGCCCGAGCGACACCAGACGCGCGATCAGCCGTCCCGGGAGATAGCCGAACAGCACTCGGCTGCCGCGCAGCCGTTCGGCGATGCCGCCCAGCATCCCGGCAAGGCTGAGCGCGATCGGCGCGCCGAGCGGCGCGGCATAGAACAGGTTCAGCCAGCTCCAGCCACCCGGCCGCTTCATCACGTTGTAGACATGAAACCCGGCACCGACGACGCCGGTCAGAACGGCGAGCACCTGCCCCGCATGGCGAGCGACACTCGGACGATGACCGTGATCCGCCGCACCGTGCAAGCTGGCGCCCAGTGCCTGCGCCGCGACCACCAGCGGCAGGATCATCGTCTTGTTGTGGAAGGCGCCGCGGTAATGCTCGACGGCGCTGTCGGCAAGCGCCGCCGTCGCCAGCAACGCTGACGCGCCGCTGAGGCGCGAGGCGGCCGTGTTGCGGGCTGGTATGGGGGCGAGAACCGTCGATTGCGGTCGCACGGCGGCCTCGATCGCCGCAGCGGCGGCGGCGGTCGCAAACGAGGTCAAGGCCAGGCCGGCCGTCGATTGAACGCGCATCAATGCACCCGATAGCGTTCGGCGTCGCGCCGCTTGAAGTCGAGGCCAAGGCCGGGGCGGGACAGGTCGGGCGCGATACGGCCGTCGCGCGGCACCGGCGCACCGTCGAACAGCATGTGCTCGATGCGCGCATGATCGTGAAACCATTCAAGGTGGCGCAGCCGCGGCGCGGCGCAGGCGGCATGCAGATGCAAGGCCGGCGCGCAGTGGCCCGACAGATCGACGTGATGCGCCTCGCACAGCGCGGCGGCCTGCAGGAACCCGGTGACACCGCCGCAGCGCGTCACATCGGCCTGCAGCACATCGACGACCGGGAGCAGCCGGCGGAAGTCGTCGAGATTGTAGCCGTATTCGCCGGCGGCGATATCCATGCCCTCCGGTCCACTCGCCCGCATCAACGCGAGACCATGCAGGTCATCGGAGCTTACCGGCTCCTCGAACCAGGCGACGCGATGCTCGGCGATTCGCGCGGCGATGCTCAGCGCCTGTTTCGCAGCAAACGCGCCATTCGCGTCGACAAAAAGACCGGCGTCGCCGATCGCGCGACGGGCTGCTTTTACGCGATCGGGATCGCGACCCGGCTCGCTGCCGATCTTCATTTTCACCGAGCGGCAGCCATCGCGTTCGACCCAACCGGCGAGCTGATCGCACAGGCATTCGTCGGTATAGCTCGTAAAGCCGCCGCTGCCGTAGATTTCGACGCTGTCGTGACAGCGTCCGAGCAGCGTCGCGACCGACAGCCCAAGGAGTTTTGCCTTCAAATCCCACAACGCCGTGTCGATCGCCGAGATCGCCGTCGCCGCGAGCCCCGAACGCCCGAGATTGCGGACGGCGCGCCACAGCGCCGTGTTGGTCTCCGCGATATCGAAGGCCGGCCGGGCG
>DATJSO010000025.1:0-35798 GCA_035504075.1 Allostellaceae bacterium
CGATTGTCGCCGCCGCCGCCGCGCACCCGCAGGTCAACGCGCGCTACGACGACGCGGCGGGCATGCTGCACCGCTATGCGGCGGTCAATATCGGCATCGCGACGCAGACCGAGGGCGGCCTCATGGTGCCGGTCGTGCGCCATGCCGAGGCGCTCGATCTATGGCAGAGCGCCGGCGAGACCCGCCGGCTGTCAGAGGCTGCGCGCGCCGGCAGGGCCTCGCGCGACGAACTCGGCGGCTCGACAATCACGATCACGAGTCTCGGCCGCCTCGGCGGCATCGCCGCGACGCCGGTCATCAACTATCCGGAAGTCGCGATCGTCGGCGTCAACCGCATCGTCGAACGGCCGGTCGTGCGCGACGGGCAGATCGTCGTGCGCCGGATGATGAACCTGTCGTCGTCGTTCGACCACCGCATCGTCGACGGCTGGGAGGCCGCCTCGTTCATTCAGCGGGTCAAGGAGTTGCTGGAGCAGCCGGCGCTGCTGTTCATGCCGGGACTTCAGTAAAGAAAATAGCGCTGGGCCAGCGGCAGCACGCTTGCCGGCTCGCAGACGAGGTGCACGCCGTCGGCACGCACTTCATAGGTTTCGGGATCGACCTCGATCGACGGCGTCGCGTTGTTGTGTACCATGCGGCTCTTGTCGACCGCCCGAATGCCGCGCGCCGGCAATATCATGCGCTCGAGGCCGAGCCGTTCGGGTACGTGCCGTTCGATCGCCGCCAGCGGCAGGAAGGTCGCAGCCGAGGCGTGCAATGCCTTGCCGAAAGCGCCGAACATCGGCCGGTAATGCACCGGCTGAGGCGTCGGGATCGAGGCGTTCGGGTCGCCCATCAGCGCCGCCGCGATCGTCCCGGCCTTCAGCACGAGGTCCGGCTTGACGCCGAAAAACGGCGCCGACCACAGCACCAGATCGGCCAGCTTGCCGACTTCGACAGAGCCGACATGCTCGGCAAGGCCGTGCGTCAGCGCCGGGTTGATCGTGTATTTCGCGACATAGCGCCGGGCGCGGAAATTGTCGTTGCGCCAGGGGCCATTGGTGCTGTCCTCGGCCAGCGGGCCCCGCTGGCGCTTCATTTTGTCCGCCGTCTGCCACGTGCGGATGATGACCTCACCGACCCGTCCCATCGCCTGGCTGTCCGACGACATCATCGAGAACGCGCCGAGATCGTGCAGGATGTCTTCGGCGGCTATCGTTTCGCGCCGGATGCGGCTCTCGGCAAACGCGACATCCTCGGGGATGCGCGGGTCGAGGTGATGGCACACCATCAGCATGTCGAGGTGTTCGTCGATCGTGTTGACGGTGTATGGCCGCGTCGGGTTGGTCGAGGACGGCAGGACGTTCGGCAACCCGCACAATTTGATGATATCGGGGGCGTGGCCGCCGCCGGCGCCCTCGGTGTGAAAAGCGTGAATGTTGCGCCCCTTGAACGCGGCGATCGTATCCTCGACAAAGCCGCTCTCGTTGAGCGTGTCGCTGTGGATCGCGACGGCGATGTCGAGCTGCTCGGCGACCCCGAGGCAGCAGTCGATCGCCGCCGGCGTCGTCCCCCAATCCTCGTGCAGCTTGAGGCCGCAGGCTCCGGCCTCGATCATCTCGACCAGGGCCCGCGGCTCGGATGCGTTGCCCTTGCCGAAAAAGCCGAGATTGACCGGCAGCCCCTCAGCCGCCTGCAAGATGCGCGCGAGATGCCACGGCCCCGGCGTACAGGTCGTCGCGGCGGTGCCGGCCGCCGGTCCCGTGCCGCCGCCGAGCATCGTCGTGACGCCGCTGTAGAGCGCCTCCTCGACGAGCTGCGGGCAGATGAAATGGATGTGGCTGTCGATGCCGCCCGCCGTGACGATCCTGCCTTCGCCGGCGATCGCCTCAGTGCCCGGGCCGATGACGATGTCGACGCCGGGCTGCACGTCGGGGTTGCCGGCCTTGCCGATCGCCGCGATGCGGCCGCCCCTGATGCCGATATCGGCCTTGACGACGCCCCAATGGTCGAGGATGACGGCGTTGGTGATGACGGTATCGACGGCGCCCTCGGCGCGGCTCTTCTGACCTTGCCCCATGCCGTCGCGGATGACCTTGCCGCCGCCGAATTTGACCTCCTCGCCGTAGACCGTGCGGTCCTCTTCGATCTCGATGATGAGTTCCGTATCGGCGAGGCGCAGCCGGTCCCCCACGGTCGGACCGAACATCGCGGCATAGGCCGGGCGCGACAGCCGCGTCGCCATCTCACAGCGCTCCGTTGATGCGGCCGGCAAAGCCGACGACCCGGCGCGCGCCGGCATAAGCGATGAGCCGCACCTCGCGGCTCTGGCCCGGCTCAAACCGGACCGCCGTGCCGGCCGGGATGTCGAGGCGGCAGCCGCGCGCCCGCTCGCGCTCGAACTGCAGCGCCGCGTTCGTCTCAAAAAAATGGTAGTGCGAGCCGACCTGGATCGGCCGGTCGCCGGTGTTGGCGACAATCAACGTGATCGTTAGCCGCCCGGCATTCATCTCGATCTCGCCGTCAGCCGGAAGCAATTCGCCGGGAATCATCGGCCCTCGCCCGTCCATTACAGCAGCCGCAACCCGCCGCGGGCAATGCCCGCTCGATCAGAGGTCGAGAAACGCCGTCTCGCCGTCGCCCTGCATGACGATGTTCCAGCGGTAGAGCGGCGGGTTGCCGCCGGCGGGGTCGCGGCGCGCGAGCAGCGTCTCGCGCACCGCCGCACCGTCGATCGACGACAGCAGCGGGTCGGCGGCGTTGGCGGGCTCATCGGCAAAGTAGATGCGGGTGTGGAGGTGGATCAACAGGCCGCGGGCGAACAGCGCGACATTGATGTGCGGCGCCTGCAGCGCGTTGCCGCGGCCGGGAACCGCGCCGGGCTTGATCGTGACGATGCGGAAGCGCCCGTCGAAATCGGTCGCGACACGGCCGAACCCGCGAAAATGCGGGTCGATCGCCTTGTCCGTCTGACGGTCCTCGGGGTGGTTGTAGCGGCCGGCGGCGTTAGCCTGCCACACTTCCAGCATCGCGTCGGGCACCGGCGCGCCATCGCCGTCGGTGACGCGGCCTTCGATCGCGATCCGCTCGCCCTGCGGGCCGTCCGCGGCCAGATCGCTCCATTCGGCATGCGCCAACCCGAGATGGAAGAACGGTCCGACGGTCTGCGACGGCGTCGGGATCAGCCTGTCGGCGGCCACGTCCGGCTTCCTCAACCCGGGTCGGCCGGGGTCGCTGCACGGCCGCGCAGCACCAGGTCGAAACGGTAGCCAAGCGCCCATTCCGCTTCGCTGAGGTCCGGATCGTAGCGGCAGACGAGGCGCTCGCGCGCCTCCCGGTCGGCGGTGCTCTGGTAAATCGGATCGTAGGCAAGGAGCGGATCGCCGGGAAAATACATCTGCGTCACGAGCCGCGTCACAAAGCCCGCGCCAAACACGCCGAAATGGATGTGCGCCGGCCGCCAGGCGTTGGGCTGGTTGCGCCACGGATAGGCGCCGGGCTTGATCGTCAGGAAGCGGTAGCCGCCGTCGGCGCCGGTGACGACCTGGCCGGCGCCGGTGAAATTGGGGTCGAGCGGCGCATCATGCTGGTCCACCGGATGGTGATAGCGGCCGGCGGCGTTGCATTGCCACAGTTCGAGGAGCGTACCGGCCAGCGGCCGCCCGTCCTCGTCGAGGACGCGGCCCTCGACGATGATGCGCTCGCCCAACGGCGCGCCCTGATGCTGCTTTGTCAGATCGGTGGCATCGAGACCGGCCCAGCGATCGGCAAAGCTCGGGCCGGTGATCTCCGACAGCGTGTGCTCTAAGCGGATCGGCGGCCGCTTCGGCGCCCGCTTCTGTGTGCTCTGGTAGTCGGGGTAGAGATAAGGCGGCTGGGTGCCGGCGCGCGGCCGGACAAAGGGCAGGAATTCGTCGTTCATCGGCGCTCTCGAAAGACAGGTTCCGGCGGCGGCCGGGACCCGCGCATCAGCTCGGTCGCATTGGACGGATGGTTCGCGGCTTTCGCCGGGAGCATCCTGCGGTCAATTTGGAACCCAGGCGAGGCCGCGGATCTCGGTGAATTCGCGCGGCACCTTCGACCAGCGGTCGCCGGCGTCGCGGCTGGCGTAAATCTCGCCGTAATGGCTGCATGCCAGGACGAGGCCCGGGTCGGCGCCATGCGTCGCGAAATTCCAGATCGGCGAGTTCGGCTCGTCCGGCAGGTTGAGTGCCTGCCAGCTCTTGCCGCCGTTGGTCGAGCGCTGGATCGCGCCCTGGTCACCGGCGGCGCCGTTGCCGGTCGCGACAAACAGCGTCGAGGGGTCGTCGGGCTTCTGCGCCAGATGGCGGCAATAGCCGAGCTTGAACTGTTCCCGCACCATCAACGGGTACCAGTTGTCGCCGCGGTCGGTGCTGGCAAAGATTTCGCGCGGCGTGCTGGTCAGCACCGTCGTCGAGCCGTTGACCGTGACCGCGATGTCGTGGATGTCGGGATCGGGGATGCCCGACATCGGGATGCGCTGCCAGCTGTCGCCGCCGTCATTGCTCCGCAGGACGCCGTCGACCTCGAGCCCGGCCCAGACGACGCGATGATCGGAGGGATCGACGGTCAGCGCGGTCACGCGCGGAATGCGCACATTGGGGCAGCTCTCGGCGATCTCGGCCGGCATCTTGTGCCAGCTCTTGCCGGCATCCTTCGAGCGGAACAGCGCCGCCGGCCGCGTTCCGGCGAAAATGATCGACGGATCGACCGGATCGACGGCGATGCGCCAGACATCAAGATCGTTCATCGGCGAGTCGAGGTGCGCGAAGCTCATGCCGCCATCGGTGCTCTTGTAGATGCCGTCATGGGCGCCGGCGAAAACCGTGCGCGGCTCGTTGGGGTGCACGGACAGCCCGTAGACGCGGCTTTCATTCCACAGATCGCCGCCGGCGCGCTTCCAGCTCTCGCCGCCGTCGGGGCTGAGCCAGACGCCGGTGCCCACCGTCCCGACGCAGATCGTGTAATTGCTTGCCATCGCGATACCCTCCGTAACTGTCGTCCCCGGCGAAGGCCGGGGCCTATGGTTCAGCGACCTCGCAGCCGAAGCTTGGGTCCCGGCCTGCGCCGGCAACCAGTTAAGCTAGTCCGTGCCTTCCCAGCCGGTATGCGACACGTCGATGACGACGCCATCGGGACCCGCCCATTTCTGCTCGAAATTGGCGTGCACGCCATCGCGCAGCGCCGCGTCGCTTTCCTCTTTGCGGGTCAGACGGTGGCCGTGCGCCGCTTCGAGCTTGCGGCCGGCCTCGTCGAGATCGTCGGTCTCGAAGCCGAAATGGTGAATGCCGGTGAAGTGCGGCCCATGCGCGCCCATGTCCGGCGACTCTTCGCCCTTCGTCGTCAGGATCGCCATGTGGATGTGGCCGTCGGTCAGGAACACGCATCCCTGCGCATTGCGCCGCAATTCCTTCAGGCCAAAGGCCGATTTATAGAACTCGGCGACCTTCGTCGGCTCCTTCGTCGTCAACGCGATATGCTTGATGCGCGCCATGCGTTCCTCCGTCAAATCTTGCGCGCCACCCCTCACCCCAGCCCTCTCCCCGCCAGCGGGGAGAGGGAGGTGTCCTTGCATAGGTATGCCACCGCGTTCCCTCGCCCCGTGAAACGGGGAGAGGGACAGGGTGAGGGGCCGCTCCGTTCAATCGGTGCCTTCCCAGCCGGTATGCGAGATGTCGATGACGACGCCGTCCGGCCCCGACCATTTCATCTCGAAATTGGCGTGGCCGCCCGCCGCCATCGTGCGGTCGATGTGGTCCTTGCCGGTCAGCCGTTCGCCTTGCGCACCCTCGAGCTTGTCGCACGCCGCGTCGAGATCATCGACCTCGAAGCCGAAATGGTGGATGCCGGTGAAGTGCGGCCCGTGCGCCCCCATGTCGGGGGATTCCTCGCCCTTGGTGTTGAGGATCGCCAGATTGATGTGGCCGTCGGTCAGGAACACCGCACCGTTCGGGCTGCGCCGCAATTCCTTCAGGCCAAAGGCGGATTTGTAGAAATCGGCGACTCCCGCCGGGTCCTTCGTCGTCAACGCGATATGCTTGATGCGCGCCATATCGTTCCTCCGTTCAAATCCACACGTCATTCGCGGCGGTACGTTCGCCGCGCTGATCCCCAGTGTTCATGACCCCGCGCGGCTCGATCAACAACACCTTCACTTCCTCTTCCGCGTGCGGCCTATGCTCGACGCCTTTCGGGACGACATACATCTCGCCGGCGCCAACCTGCACGGCGCCGTCGCGAAAATCGAGGCACAACGTGCCTTCGATGACGAGGAACGTCTCGTCGGTGTCGGCATGCCGGTGCCAGACAAAGTCGCCCTGCAATTTCACGACCTTGAACTGGTAGTCGTTCATCTCGGCAACCACTTTCGGCTGCCACTGCTCGGCGAACAGGCGAAATTTCTGATGGAAGTTGATCGGGCGGTAATCGCTCACGCCGTCGCCTCCTGGATCGCGCGCCAGACGCGCTCGGGTGTGGCCGGCATCTCGATGTGGCTGACGCCGAGGTCGCTGAGCGCGTCGCACAGCGCGTTGATGACGACCGCCAAGGCCGGCGTCGTGCCGCCTTCGCCGGCCGGCCTGATGCCGAGCGGATGGGTCGGGCTCGGCACTTCGGAAAGCTCGCAATCGAAAAACGGCAACGTGTCGGCGCGCGGCATCGAGTAGTCCATGAACGAGCCGGTCAACAACTGGCCGGTTGCGCGATCATACACGATCTGCTCGCGAATGGCTTGCCCGACGCCTTGCGCGATGCCGCCATGCACCTGGCCGTGCACGATCATCGGGTTGACGGCGCGGCCGCAATCGTCGACCGCGCTATGGCGCACGATGTCGAACGTGCCGGTCTCGGCGTCGACCTCGACCTCGCAGACGTGGCAGCCATAGGGGAAGGCGGCAAGATTGACCGTCTCGTCGCTTTCGGCCGCCAGCTTGCCCTTCAGTTCCTCGGGCAGGTCGGCGCGCGTCATGGCGGCGCGCGCCACTTCGAAAATGCCGATCGCCCGATCGGTGCCCTTGACGCGGTATTCGCCGCCGGCGAATTCGAGATCGGCC
This sequence comes from Allostellaceae bacterium, assembly GCA_035504075.1. Lineage (GTDB taxonomy): Bacteria > Pseudomonadota > Alphaproteobacteria > ATCC43930 > CGMCC-115725 > DATARH01. Next base: position 7,053 of record DATJSO010000025.1, read on the forward strand.
ACCGCCGCTTCGAGCGCATGGCTGGCGATGCGGTAGCCCTTCTCGATGATCGCGTTCGACGCGTTGAACATGACAATGCTGCCGAGCCGCAATGCCCGGCCGGAGTGCGCGCCGCCGCCGACTGCGACGCGGTCGGTATCGCCGGTCACGAGCCGCACGCTGTCAAACGGCACACCGAGCCATTCGGCGACGAGCTGCGCAAAACTCGTCTCGTGCCCCTGGCCCTGGCTGACGGTGCCGATGACGACCTCGACGACGCCGTTGTCGCGGCCCTCGGGCAGCACCGTCATCTCGGCCTTTTCGCGCGGCGCGCCGGTCGCGGTATCGACATAGTTGGCGACGCCGATGCCGCGATACCGGCCGCGCCGTCGGGCCTCTTCGCGCCGCGCCGGAAAGCCCCGCCAATCGGCCAGCTGCAGCACCCGCTCCATAACCTCGTGGTAATGGCCGCTGTCGTAGACCATGCCGAACGGGTTGGTGTACGGCATCATCGACTCGGGCACGAGGTTGCGGCGCCGCAGTTCGATCCTGTCAATGCCGGTCTGTTTGGCCGCCAGATCGATCAACCGCTCCATGACGAACATGACCTCGGGCCGGCCGGAGCTGCGGTAGGGCCGGGTCGGCGCGGTATTGGTTAACGCGGCGCGCGCGCGGAAATAGACCGTCGGCACGTGATAGATGCTCGACATGATCTCGACGCCTTTGTTCAAGGAGCCGAAGGCGAGCGCATAGGCGCCCTGGTTGACGAGGTTGGAACCGCGCATCGCCAGGAACGTGCCGTCCTTGTCGAGCGCCAGCTCGGCATGTACCGCGAGGTCGCGCGCCTGGTGGTCGGCCAGGAAATATTCGCTGCGGTCGCCGGTCCATTTGACCGGCCGCCCGACCCGCCTGGCCGCCCAGCAGACGATCGCAAATTCCGGGTTGAAGCCGCCGCGCGTGCCGAAATTGCCGCCGATATCCTGCATGACGACGCGCGCCTGCTCGTTCGGCACGCCCATGACCATCGCCAGGTCGCGCCGCGGGCTGACGACGCCGCCGGCGCCGGCATAGAGCGTGTAGCGGCCGCTCGCCGCGTCGTACTCGCCGAGCGCGGCGCGCGGCTCCATCGGCACGCCGGCGACGCGCTGCACCCAGGTGTCGAATTCGACGACATGGGCGGCGCGCGCGAACGCCGCCTCTGTCGCCGCTTTGTCGCCCACCTCGCCGTCGAGGATGATGTTGCGGACATCGCAGCGGGCGCGCGGCGCCCCCGGCTCGGCGGCAAGCGGCGCATGCGTGACCGCCGGCAGGATTTCGTATTCAACCTCAATCAGTTCGGCGGCGTCCTTCGCCTGCGCCACGCTGTCGGCGATCACCGCGGCGACGATCTCGCCGACATGGCAGACCTCCGGCCAGACGATCGCGCGTTGCGGCGGGCGCGGGATCGGGGCGCCATCCTTGTTCTGGATGCTGATGTCGGCGGGATGGGTGTTGGCGATATTGGGCAGCGGCCGCAAGCCGTCGGCTATCTGGTCCTCGCCGGTCAACACGGCGAGCACGCCGGGCGCCGCTTCAGCCGCCGCCGTGTCGATGCGGCGAATGAGAGCATGCGCGTGCGGCGCCCGCAGCATCGCGCAGCGGGCCTGCCCCGGCAGGCTCACATCGTCGCTGTAGCGGCCGTGCCCGGTTAAGAGGCGCAGATCCTCCTTGCGTCGCACCGGCCGGCCGATCCCGGTCCCGCCTGGCCCTCCGTCCATGCCGCCTCCGCTTTACTTGGCCTTCGGCATCCTACACGAACGGCCGCGGCAACGGTGTTGGAATGGCGCGGACGTCGCGCCATATAGCTCCTGTCCCGACATATCCGCAGCCTCGGCATGGCCACGCTCCCGGAAGAACTCGAGCGCGAGATCGCGCGCCGGCGCACGTTTGCGATCATCTCGCACCCCGACGCCGGCAAGACGACGCCGACCGAAAAGCTGCTGCTGTTCGGCGGCGCGATCCAATTGGCCGGCGAAGTCAGGGCGCGCGGCGAGCGTCGGCGCGCGCGTTCGGACTGGATGGCGATCGAGCGCGAACGCGGCATCTCGGTATCGTCGGCGGTCATGACATTCGAGCATGACGGACACGTCTTCAACCTGCTCGACACGCCCGGCCACCAGGATTTCAGCGAAGACACCTATCGCACGCTGACCGCCGTCGACAGCGCGGTCATGGTCATCGACGCGGCCCGCGGCATCGAGGAACAGACCCGGAAACTGTTCGAGGTCTGCCGGCTGCGCGATGTGCCGATCGTCACGTTCATCAATAAGCTCGACCGCGAGAGCCGCGACACGTTCGACCTGATCGACGAGATCGAGCAGGCTTTGGCGCTCGACGCGACGCCCGCCAACTGGCCGATCGGCGCCGGCCGCGATTTTCTCGGCGCCTATGATCTGTTCGCCGATCGGCTGCTGCCGTTCGAGCGCGGCGCGCATGATCGCGGCGTCGAGCCGGTCGGCTGCGACGGCATCGACGACGGGCGGCTCGCGGCCCGGCTGCCCGCGGCGGCATACGCGGCACTCCGCGAGCAGGTCGAGATGGCACGCGGCCTCTGTCCGCCGTTCGATCTCGCGTCGTTCCGCGAGGGGCACCTGACGCCGGTGTTTTTCGGCAGCGCGCTTTACGATTTCGGCGTGCGCGAATTGCTGCGCGGCGTCGCCGATCTGGCGCCGCCGCCGCGGCCGCAGCCGGCGCGCGCGGCCGATAAACGCTCGTGCCTGATCGCGCCGGCGGACGACGCGGTGACCGGCTTCGTGTTCAAGGTGCAGGCCAACATCGATCCGCGGCACCGCGACCGCATCGCCTTCATGCGATTGTGCTCCGGGCGCTTCCGCCGCGGCATGAAGCTGCAGAACCTGCGCAGCGGCCGCCTGATGGCGGTGCAGAACCCGGTGTTGTTTCTCGCCCGCGAACGCAACCTCGCCGAGGAGGCGTGGCCCGGCGACATCATCGGCATTCCCAACCACGGCAGCCTCAGGGTCGGCGATACGCTGACCGAGGGCGCCGCGATCCGCGTCACCGGCCTGCCGAGCTTTGCGCCGGAAATCCTGCGCCGGGTGCGGATCGAAGACCCGATGCGCTCAAAGCACCTGCGCCATGCGCTGGAGCAGTTGGCCGACGAGGGGGTCACCCGCGTGTTCAAGCCGGCGAACGGCGGCGACTGGATTGTCGGCGTTGTCGGGGCGTTGCAGCTTGATGTCCTGCAGGCGCGGCTCGATGCCGAATACGGCCTCGTGACGCGGCTCGACGCAGCGCCCTTTGAGGCGGCGCGCTGGCTCGCCGGCGAGCGTGCCGAACTCGACCGCTTCCAAGTCAGAAACGCTGCGCAGTTCGCCCTGGACCACGACGGCGTGCCGGTTTTTCTCGCGCGCAACGCCTGGGACCTGCGCACGACGATCGAGGAATGGCCGGCGCTCGACTTCCGCGCCACCCGCGAGCAGAATTGACGCATGATCCGCATCGTATTCGCGCTGTTTCCAGGCGTCACCCAGCTCGATTTCACCGGACCGCACCAGGTGTTCTCGGCACTGCCCGGGGCCGAAGTGCTGTTGGCCAGCCGCACCGGCGAGCCGATCGACAGCGCCGGTATCGTGTTCGGCGGGTTGCGCCGGCTTGCCGATATCGACCGCTGCGACGTCGTCTGTGTGCCCGGCGGTGTCGGCGCGACCGATAACGCAATCAGTGACGCCGAGTTTCTCTCCGAACTGCGCCGGCTGGCCGCGGCGGCGCGTTACGTCACGTCGGTCTGCACCGGGTCGCTCGTGCTCGGCGCGGCGGGATTGCTGCACGGCAGGCGGGCCGCCTGCCATTGGGCATCGCGCGGGCTGTTGCCGCTGTTCGGGGCAATTCCCGACCCCGCCCGCGTCGTGCGCGACGGCAACGTCGTGACGGGCGGCGGCGTCACCGCCGGCATCGACTTCGCGCTGGCCTTGGTGGCCGAGATCGCCGGCGCCGAAACAGCGCAGACGGTCCAGTTGCAGCTCGAATACGCGCCGGCACCGCCCTTCGACGCCGGCACACCGGAGAGCGCTCCGCCAGCCGTGCTGGCGCGGGCCGACGAGCGCTATGCCGCAACCGGCGCGCGACGCCGCGCGCAGGTCGAAGCGGCGGCGGCACGGCTCTCCTCGGCTGACCGGTAGACGACCTGCAACGATTTGCTGCGATCGCGGGAACCAATCCGCTCGAGCGACCGTCAGGCACGATGACGGCCGGCCCAGTTTCGCGGCCGGCTCTTCGAGCAAGCGACAGGAGCAGCTCCGATGGCTAGCCATCAAACCCCGGCGCAAAAGAAAACCGTCGAGCGGGTCATGCACGAATATAAGCATGGCGAGTTGAAGACCGCTCGCGGCGCCCGCAAGGTCAAGAACCCGAAACAGGCGATTGCGATCGCGTTGCACGAGGCGGGCGCGTCGAAATACGAAAGCCCCAAGGAGAACGCCCGCAACCTGCGCCGCACGAAGGCAAAGGAGCGGCACGGCGAGACCTATCGCGACGAGGCTGAAGGCAAGGGGCGCCGCGAAACGAGCGCCGGCCGGTCGGCCGGCGAGAAAACCAGGGCCGAGCTTTACGATGAGGCGAAACGGCGCGACATCGCCGGACGCTCGAAAATGAACAAGCAGCAACTGGAGCATGCGCTGCACCGATAGGCTATAAAGGGGTACGGCCGGCCGGGAGGGCGGAAATGGCGCAGACTGCGCGTTTGTTGATGGTGGTCGGTGCCGCGACGCCGCCCGGACGGCTGGCCGCCGCGATCGCCTTCGCTGCCGCCGCCGCGCGGGCGGGCGGCGATGCCGCGGTCGATGTGTTGAACCTCGCCGACGCGGTGATCGACATCTGCGACGGACGCCCGATCGAGCAATACACCGCCGCAACGCGCGACGCCGTTGGGCGCATCGCTGGCGCGGCCGCGGTGCTGATCGCGGCGCCCGTCTACCGGGCGAGCTTTCCCGGCGTGTTGAAGAACCTGCTCGACATCGCCCCGGTCGAGACATTGCAGCAGAAGCCGGTCGGCATCGTTGCGATGGGCGGCTCGCCGCACCATTACCTGGGCGTCGATACGCAATTGCGCGCCGTCCTTGCGTGGTTCGGGGCGCTCGTCGCGCCGACCTCGGTGTATCTTACCGGCGCCGATTTCACGGATGGGCAGCTCGCGGCCGACAATGCCCGTCGCGAGCTGACGGCACTGACACAAACGCTGACGACGCTGGCGCGCCGGCTTGATCCGGCCGAACTCGGGCCGCCGCCGCTCGCCGCCCGCTTTACCTGACTGCGAGCCGCGGGCGGCTGCTATGCCCGGCCAGTGCGGGCGCGGACAAACACTGCGCCGTCGCGGATCGCATGCCTGCCCGCCTGCAGTTCCGGGTGGAACAGGTGCCAGACGTGGATCATCTCCGGCCACACCTGGAGATCAACCCGCACATCGGCGGCGCCCGCGGCCTTCGCAAGAGCGAGCGCATCGTCGAGCAGCGTCTCGCAGGCGCCGACCTGGATCAACAGCGGCGCGAGGCCGGCCAGCTCGGCGTAGATCGGCGAAGCCAGCGGCGAGCGCGGGTCGGCGCCGTCGAGATAGAGCCGTGCCATGTCGAGGATGCCGTCGCGCTGCACGGTCGGATCGACGGCGGCGCGGCTCGTCATCGTCTCGCCGCGCGCCGCCATGTCAACCCACGGCGAAATGCACCAGCCGCAGCCGGGCTGCGGCAGCCCCGCCTCGCGGATCGCGACCATTGCCGCGACAGCGAGACCGCCGCCGGCGCTGTCGCCGGCGATCGCGATGCGGCCCGGCTCGATGCCGCGGTCGAGCAGATAGCGGTAGCCGGAAGCCGCGTCCTCGACCGGCGCCGGGAACGGATGCTCCGGCGCCAGCCGATAGTCGAGCGCCAAGGCCCAGCACCCGGCGGCGCGGCCGGCCTCGGCGACAAGGTGGCGATGGCTGTCGAGCGAGCCGATGACATAGCCGCCGCCATGCAGATAAAGCAGCGCCGCATCGCGCGCGTCGCCCGCCGTCCAGGTCCATTCGGCCGGCACGCCATTGGCGATCACCTTCTCGACCGTCACGTCTGCCGGCAGCCCGTAAGCCAGCCCGCGCGCATCGGTGTCGCGGCGACGCTGCCGGTAATCGGGCGAGCGCGGCCGGCTCGCCATTTTTGCGCGCAGAGCGACGATTTCCGCATCGGCCATCGTGTCCTCCTCGGGCAAGCGGTCAATGCGCCGAGTGTATCATCACGCCTTGACGCGTGCTTCGCGAATGGCGCGCCACACACGCTCCGGCGTCGCCGGCATTTCGACATGCTCGACGCCGAGATCGGCGAGCGCATCGACGATCGCGTTGACGACGACCGCCAGCGCCGGCGTCGTGCCGCCCTCGCCGCCCGACCGCACGCCCAGCCGGTTGGTCGGCGACGGCACTTCGCTGAGCGCGGTGTCGAACGCCGGCAATGCGGCGGCGCGCGGCATCGCGTAATCCACAAAGCTCGCCGCCAGCGGCTGCCCGGTCGCCGGGTCGTAATGGCAATCTTCGAAGAGCGCCTGGCCGACGCCCTGCGCGATGCCGCCATGCGTCTGGCCATGCAGGATCAGCGGGTTGACGGCGCGGCCGACATCATCGACGGCGGCATGCGCGACGATCTCGACGAGGCCCGTCTCCGGATCGACCTCGACCTCGCAGATCTGCGTGCCGTAAGGAAAGCTGGCGACCGGCAGCGTCTGGTCCGACGTGGCCGCGAGCGTGCCCTGCAATTCGGCCGGGAGATCGGCCCGATTCAGCGCCGCGGCGGCAACATCGAACAGGCCGATTTCACGATCGGTGCCGGCGACCCGGAAACGGCCCGCGGCGAATTCGATGTCGGCGACATTCGCTTCGAACAGATGGCCGGCGATCACGCGGCCCTTGGCAATGATGTCGTCGGTCGCCTGGCCGATGACCGACACCGCCATCTTCATCGACCGGCCGGAATGCGAGCCGCCGCCGGCCTGCACGCGCAGCGTGTCGTGCGCGACGTAATCGACCGCATCGAACGGTACGCCGAGCCATTCAGCGACGAGCTGCGCAAAGCTCGTCTCGTGCCCCTGGCCCGACGACATCGTGCCCATGACCAGTTCGACCCGGCCCGCCGGTGACACTGCGACCTCGGCCCGCTCGCGTGGCGCGCCCGAGGTGATCTCGACATAATTGGCGATGCCAATGCCGCGCCGCCGGCCGCGCCGGCGCGCCTCCTCCCGCCGCGCCGGAAAGCCGCGCCAATCGGACATCTCCAGCGCGCGCTCCATCGCGCCGCAGTAATCACCGCTGTCGTAGGTCAGGCCGAGCGGGTTGCGGTAGGGCTGCGCCGCGGCCGCAATCAGGTTGCGGCGGCGCAGGTCGACCGGATCGAGGCCGAGCCGGTCGGCGGCCAGGTCGATCAACCGTTCGATGACGAACATGATCTCGGGGCGGCCGGCGCTGCGGTAGGGCGTCGTCGGCACGGTATTGCTGACGGCAGCCTTGCCTCTGACATAGGCGGCCGCGATGTCATAGACCCCCGACATCAACCCCATGCCCTTTTGCAGCGAAACAAATGCCGCGGCATGCGCCCCGAGATTGCTGAGGTTGCTGCCGCGCACGGCAAGGAACCGGCCGTCCGCAGCGAGCGCCAGCTCGGCCGCAACCGTCAGATCGCGGCCCTGATAGTCGGCGATGAAATCCTCGCTGCGTTCGCAGGTCCATTTGACCGCGCGGCCGGTACGGCGCGCCGCCCATGGCAGCAGCGCGTATTCCGGGTAGAAGAAGTTGCGCGTGCCGAAATTGCCGCCCATGTCGCGGCAGAGAACCCGCACCTTGTCGGCAGCGACGCCGAGCACCCTGGCGAGATCGTCGCGCAGACCGGCGACGCCGCGGCCGGTGCCGGTGTGAAGCGTATAGGATTCCGTCGCGGCGTCGTACTGGGCGATATTCGTGCGCGGCTCCATCGGCACGCCCGTCACCCGCTGGATCCAGGTGTCGAGCTGGACGACGTGGGCGGCGCGCGCGAAGGCCGCTGCGGTTGCCCGCTCATCGCCGGCCTCGACATCGAGGCACAGATTGCCGGGCGCTTGCTCCCACAAGAGCGGCGCGCCGGACCGCACGGCATCGGCGGCGCGGACGACCGCCGGCAGCGGCTCATAGCCGACGGCGACCAGTTCGGCAGCGTCCTTGGCGGCGGCGATCGTCGCCGCGACGACGAGTGCGACCGGCTCGCCGACAAACCGCACCCGGCTGTCAGGCATCGGATAATGCGGCGTCGCGACCGGCGCGACCTCGCGCACGCGCGGCGTCAGGTCGGGCGGCCGGCTGATCCCCGGGTTGTGGGCGATCGCCCGCAGCCCGTCGGCGCGGTAATCGGCGCCGGTCAACACTGCCGCGACGCCGGGCAGCGCGCGCGCCGCCCGCGTGTCGAGCGACGCGATGCGGGCATGCGCATGCGGCGAGCGCACGAACACCACGTGCAGCAGACCCTCCGGCGCCACGTCGTCGACAAAGCAGCCGCGCCCGGTCAGCAGCCGCAGATCCTCCTTGCGCCGGACCGGCTGCCCGATGCCGCTTCCCCGACCGGCGCTTCCTGCCGCCTCGGATCGCGCCATGGCACCTTTGGTCGCCGCTGCGACTTGCCTGTTTTCGCTGTCAAACACCACAGGCGCCCCTCCGCCCCAGCTAAAGCGGCGTTCCCCGCGGAACGCGGCCCGATAGTCCACAATTGCGGCGATTTCGGGCTGCCCGTCCAGCGACATTATCCGCAGCGACAACGACCGAAGCGGCGGTTCCTTGAGCGACGGTCGACAGGTGCCCCGGCCGGCAGACGCCGGCAGCCCGGCCGATGCGGTTGCCGGCGGACGCAGAGCGCCATAGCATCGGTCCGGGCAGCAAGCGGAGGATTTCGCGATGGAGATCGGCGCATCGATCTTTTTCACCGACTATTCGATCAGCGCGGCCGAGTTGGCCGTCGCGCTCGAAGAGCGCGGCTTCGATTCGGTCTGGGCGGCCGAACACTCGCACATACCGGTGCCGCGCCGGACGCGCGCCGACCAGGAGCTTGGGCGCCGCTATTACGACGTGATGGACCCGTTTGTGACATTGACCGCGGCGGCCTGCGCGACGCGGCGCCTGAAGCTCGCGACCGGCATCTGCCTTGTGATCCAGCGCGACACGATCCAGACCGCCAAATCGGTTGCCTCGATCGACCAGATTTCAGGCGGTCGTTTCCTGTTCGGCATCGGCGGCGGCTGGAACCAGGAGGAGATCGAGAACCACGGCACTGTCTTCGCGACGCGCATGCAGAAGATGCGCGAGCAGATCGAGGCGATGAAGGCGATCTGGACCGAGGAGAGGCCGCAATACCACGGCGACATCGTCAAATTCGACACGATAGAGACCTGGCCGAAACCGGCACAGAAGCCGCATCCGCCGGTCATCCTCGGCGGCGCCTTCCCGTGGGCGGCGCGCCGCGCGGTGCGCTACGGCGACGGCTGGTATCCCAATGCAGGCAGCGGCAATCCGGAAGAGTACATCCCGGCTTTCCGCAAGATGGCGCAGGAGGCCGGGCGCGACCCGAAATCCTTGTCCCTGCGGCTGGGCGGCGCGCCGGACGACCTCGACCGGCTGAAGCATTTTCGCGACATGGGCGTCGATGCGATGAATTTCGGGCTGATGTCGGAGCCGCGCGACAAGATACTGCCGATCCTCGACCATTGGGCGGGCCACGTCCGGCAGCTGCGCGGTCAGTAACGAAGGAAGTGCGATTCTCTGTGCTGACCTCAAGATGTTGGGGGCATCGCTGGTTTGGCGGCACGGGCAGAGCTGTTCGGAGGACCTGCGGGGGCGGGTTATGGCGGCTGCGCACGCTCCGGTATTAAGCAGCCGCTCACGCCTTAATGTGCCGCCGCACCGGCCGCCGCACCTTTGCGCAGGCTCGCGACCGCCAGCACGGCGGTCAGCAGCACCGCCCCAAGCATGGCGAAGCAATCGCCATAGCTGAGGATCATCGCCTGGGTATTGATCAGAGCGCCGACCGCGATGATCGCGCGGTGAGTTGCCGCCGTGGGATCGGGAAAGCCGTGCGCCATGAAATAATGCTGCAAGTCGGCCAGCCGGTCGCGCGTCGCCGGTTCAAGCAGCGAGACGTGCGAGGTGATGATCGCCGAATGGAACTCTTCGCGTCGGGTCAAGAAGGTTTCGAGCGCAGCGGTGCCGATCGCGCCGCCGAGATTGCGCATCATGTTGAAAATGCCGGAAGCGGCGCCGGCCTCGGCGCGTCCGATGCCCACCATCGCGATCGCCGAAAGCGGGGCTAGCACGAGCGCCTGTCCGACGGCGCGGATGACGTCCGGCCACAGCAGTTGCGGCGCGGCGTAATCCTGGTCGAGGTTGAGGTTCATAAAGCAACTCGCGGCAAAGATGACGAGACCGACCGCGGCGAGCAGCCGCGCGTCGATGCGTTTCATCAGGAACGGCACGAACGGGATGACGAGAAGCTGCGGCAGTCCTGTCCAGGCCATCACCTCGCCCGCCTGCTCAGCGTCGAAGCCCTGCGTGACCGAAAGGTATTGCGGCAGCAGGTAGGCCGAGGCGTACAGCGCAAAGCCGAGCAGAAAATTGCCGAGCGTACCAAAGCCGAAATTGCGCCGGCCGAGCAGCCGAAAATGGATGACCGGCTCCGGCGTCACAAATTCGAGCGCGACAAAGGCGGCGAGCGCCGTCGCCGCGACGAGGCTCAGCTTGTCGATATAAGATGAAGCGAACCAGTTGTAGACATTGCCGTCGTCAAGCACGGTCTGCAACGCGGCAAGCCCGATCGCCATCAGTGCAATGCCGCGCCAATCGCCCCGCCGCAGCAGCGACAGCTGCATCGGGCTCTGTGGCAGCGCAAACCACAGCATCGCCAGCATGATCGCGCCGGGCGCCAGGTTGACGTAGAACACCCACGGCCACCCGTAATAGTCGGTCAGGTAGCCGCCGATTGTCGGCCCGATCGCCGGTGCGAAAACGGCGGTGATGGCAAAGCCCGCAAGACCCGCGGCGTGCTTCGACGGCGGCAGCATCGAAAAGATGATCGTGAAGGCGAGCGGGATCAGGACACCGCCGGTGAAGCCCTGCAAGGCGCGGAACACGATCATCTCGCCGAGGCTGTGCGCCTGCCCGCACAGCACGGAGAAGAGCAGGAACAGCGCCGTATTGACGATCAGGTAGCGCCGCACCGAGAAGGCGCGCGACAGGAAATCGGTGATCGGCACGACGATGATCTCGCCGATCAGATAGGCAGTCGAGATCCAGGTGCCGTAGACCCCGCCGGTGCTGATGCCGCCCTCGATATAGGGGAGCGCGGTGTTGGTGATCTGGATGTTGAGCACTGCCAGGAAGGCCCCGAGCAACGCCCCGCCGACGGCGATCCACGTCTTCAGCGGGACGGTGGGATCTGTGCCGCGATCGAGCGTCGTCTCCATTGCCGCCTCCCCCGGTCAGCCGCTTACCCGCGCCATCTGTCCGTTGCGGACGACGGCCGCAGGCGACGCGCCGCTCGGCTTGATGTCGATCGTCGGCTCGACCGACATCCCGGGCCGCAGCCGGCCGAAGAGCGGATCATGCGGGTCGATGTCGATCTTCACCGGGATGCGCTGCACCACCTTGGTGAAGTTGCCGGTCGCATTGTCGGGCGGCAGCAGCGCAAATTGCTGGCCGCTCGCGGGCGACAGGCTGGCGACGTAGCCGTGCACGACAACGCCCGGGTAGGTGTCGATATTGATCGTGACGGGCTGACCGCGCCGCACATTGGTCAGCTGCGTTTCCATGTAGTTCGCGGTGACATAGACTCGCCTCATCGGCACCAGCGCCATCAGCTGCGTGCCGGCCTCTACGTATTGGCCGACCTGCGTCGTCTTGTCGCCGACCGTGCCGTCAAACGGCGCCATGATCGTCGTGTAGCCGAGGTTGAGCACCGCCTGCCGCTCGGCTGCCCGCTGCTGCGCCAGCACCGCCTCTGCCTGCGCCAACCGCGCCTGATAGACGCGCACCTGCTGTTGGGCCGCCGCGACCCCGGTCGTATCGCGCGTCAGGCTGGCCTGCTTTTCGCGGATATCGGCCGCCGCCTGCTGCGCCTGCTGGACCGGGCCATAGCCGTCCCGCGCCAGCGCCGTATAGCGGACGTAATTTTGCTGCGAGTATTCGAGCGCCGCCTGTTCTGCCGCGACCGACTGACGCGCCTGATCGACCGTCAGTATCTGTTCCGAGATCTGGCGGCGCAGCGTCGCGATGCTCGCCTGCGCGGCCGTCACATTTGCGCGGGCCCGCTCGAGAGCGGTCTGGTAGTCGCGCGGGTCGATGCGGGCGATGACCTGGCCGGCCTTGACGGGCTCGTTGTCGCCGACCAGCACCGTAGAGATGTAGCCCGACACTTTCGGGCTGATCAGCACCGAGTGCGCGGCGACGTAGGCGTCATCGGTGGTGATGAGAAAACGGCCGGTCGTCCAATAATAATCGCCGTACCAGGCGGCGCCGGCAACGCCCGCGATCACCGCCAGCGCCAGCGCCGCGTCCTTCAGCCAACCCTTCTTTACCCGAGCGCGACTGCCTTGCTGCGGCTGGGCGACCCGGAGATTGGCGGCATCTGATGCCATCGTCATCGCAGTGCTCCCTCGCTTCCGCCGACGGCGGTCTGTCGAGAGCAAAGATGCGTGCCCGCCAGCGATCTGATAATTGTCAAATTCCTGGGAAGACTTTCCAGCGCTGTTGGGTAATCGGATGGCAGCCGATGGACCGCATGGCCAGCCTCACCGCCTTCGTGCGGGTCGTTGAAAGCGGCGGCTTTACCGCCGCGGCGCGCCGCCTCGAGCTTTCGCCGACGATGGTCAGCAATCACATACAGGCGCTGGAGGACGGCCTCGGCGTGCGCCTCCTCAACCGCACGACCCGGCGGGTGATGCTCACCGACATCGGCCGCGAGTATTACGAGCGCTGCAGCCAGATCCTGCACGAACTGGAAGAAGCCGATCAGGCGGCGAGTGCGTTGCAGACCAAGCCGCGCGGCCAACTGAGGATCCATTGCCATCAGGCGATCGTGCGGTTCATCTCGCCGCTCGTCGCCACCTATCTGCGCGACAACCCGGAGGTCTCGATCGATCTGCGCATGGGTGACCAGATGATCGACCTCGTGGAGCAAGGGTTCGATCTGGCGATCCGCACCTACATGCCGGCCGACTCAAGCCTGATGGTGCGGCGTCTGGCGGGTTGGCGCCACGTGCTGTGCTGTGCGCCCGCCTATCTTGAACGCCACGAGGCGCCGCGCAGCCCGGCCGATCTCGCGAACCACAACTGCGTTCGCTACGCCTATTATCCCTATGGCGACGATTGGCATTTTACCGATGCGGCCGGCAGGCCCGCGGTCGTGCGCGTCTCGGGCAGCCTCATGACGACCAGTGCACACGTCATGCGGGCGGCGGCGCTGCACGCCGAGGGGATCCTGCTGTCGGCACCGTTCCTGCTGCAGGACGAACTGGCGGCAGGCCTGCTCGTCCGGCTGTTGCCGGACTACCAGGGAGTGGAGTTCTCGATCGCCGCGGTTTATCCGCACCGTCGGCATCTGCCGGCGAAGGTGCGCGTGTTTATCGATGCGCTGGTCGCGCTGTTTGCCGGCCAGAGTTGGCTGAGCGCGCCCGATTGAATACGGGCGCTAACTCGCGGTGGTGGCGCCCGTAGTCTGTGGCGCTCTGCGGCCCAAAATCGCACGATCCGCAACGATCACTCCATCTGCCCGGTACGCCCGCGGCGGCCGGCCCGGCATCGAAGCGGGTGCCGGCCGGCTAACGCGTGGTGTTGAGCACCGCCACCCAGCCGGGTACCAATTCGGCGAATTTGTTGAAATGGTAACGCCACGCATAGTGCCAGTTGACCTTGGCGAGCGTCGGCGCCGTTACCGCCGCGACGGTTTGATCATGGCGCGCCGACGCGCTTGCCGCGCCGGCGGTCCCCGACATCAGCATCGGGACAAGTGCGATGGCGCTCGCGGCCAGCAGCTTGGTTGTCATTTCAGTCGCTCCTTCGTTCAGTTGCAGCCGATGAAACCGGCCGTCGAGCATTTGGGCGGCAAAACGATGCCGATAATCGTATTGCCGCTGCAAGCACTGTGCACCGGTGATTGATAATCGTCTCGACTATAACCAGGCGCTACAGGAGACGTAACCGTGGCAGAGAGCCGCAACCGGACGTCGTGATCGGGCCGACACCGGAGCGGGTCGACGAGATGACGGGGAGAGCGACCGCCGGTGTCGGGCGGCGGCGGTCAACCGGGCGGCGCCGAGGGTCTCGTCGCGCGAGACCACCATCTCGCGTGGCTGCGCGCATGATCGACATCAGCGTGCCGCGAGCAGGACCTTTGCGACTTCGACAAATCCGACGCCGCCCGGGCCGCGAGTCACCCAGCGAGGCGGCGACCGCAACCGGTCGAGAAACCGGCGAACCGTCGAGACCCCGACCGAGTTGACGAAAAATCGGAACATCGGCTCGTCATTAAGCGAATCGCCGACGTAGAGAACGGCATCCTCCAAAATCGCCACATCGATCGCGAAGAGTTCGCGCATCATGCGCTGCGTCATCGCCAATTTGTCGAACCCGCCCAGCCAGCCCAGCACCCACATCGAGTTTACGGTGGTCTGCGCGCCCGCGTCGTCCAACACCCGCAGCATGCTCTCGACCGCCGCCCGATCGGGCAGAACGCCGTCGCCGTCGGCGAGAGCCAGCGTTGTCTCGCGATAATGCTGGTCCGGCGACAAAGCCGCATGAGGAACCAGCCGGCAAATGCGCTTGCCGATCGCAGTCAGCCGTTCGTTGTGTTCGCGCCGCTCGGCGTCACTCGACCAATAATATCGGCGCATCGCGCCGGACGCGTCCCCGGCGCTGAAACAAAGACCGCCATTTTCGCCGATGACGGCATCGACCGGCCACATGCGCGCGATCAGATCGCACCATCCGGCCGAAGCCGCTGTCACCGGCATCACTTTGATACCGGCGCGTTGCAGCCGCGCGAGCGCGCCATAGGTTTCCGCGGAGAGGCGGCCGGCATGGGTCAACGTGTCGTCGACATCGGTCAGGACGTAGCGGATCGCGGATCGCCCTGCGACGGGAAACTCGGCAAGGGGCCGCATGCATCAACTCCCGATCACCGACGATCTGCGGCTTGGCGCAACGACGCGCCTTTACAGTGTAGCAATCAAAGCATCGATCGTCATCAGGCCGCCATCGTGCACCAGCGCCGTGCGTTGGGCGATGGACCGCCGCCAAGATCGCCCTTGACAAGCGCGAGACGGCTCAGCACGGTGTGGCACGGGTGATGGAGTTCGCCGTCTGACCGCCTTCGGGGCTGATGACTCCTCCAACGTCTCACGACGTGTCGAAGGAGCATACATGCGAACGTCGATCCTGCCCCGACATCTTCGTCTCTGCCCGCGCTAATCCGGCAGCCGCGATCCGTGACAATGCGCGACATCCTGTTGCAGATCGGCCAGGTTTTGACGGTGCTTCTGCTGGCGCCGCTCATCCAGGGAATTATCGTGCAGTTCGAGGAGCGGGTGCAGCGCGCCCGCGGTCCCGGCATCTTTCAGCCCTACCGCGATCTGTGGAAATTGTTTCACAAGCAGGTCGTCATGCCGGAGACCGCGTCGTGGATATTCTGGGTTGCGCCGATTGTCGCGTTCACCTGCATGCTGACGGTGCCGATCCTTATTCCGGTATTGACCAATTACCCGCTGCCCCTTTCCGACATGGGCGACATCCTCGGCGGCGGCCTGATCCTGACCCTCGGCTCGTTCATCATCGTATTGGCCGGGCTTGATACCGGCAGCGCCTATGGCGGCATCGGGTCGAGCCGCGCCGTCATGGTCGCGATCCTCGCCGAGCCGACGCTGATCCTCGTGTTTGTCGGTATCACGCTGCTCGCCAAGGCGATGCTGCCGTTTGTCGTCAACCACCTGCTGGTCGCCAGCTGGGCCGCCTATTTCAGCCCGGCCCATCTTTTTCTCGTTGCCGCCTTTTTTATTCTGCTGCTGGTCGAGACCGACCGGATGCCGATCCATTCGTCGACGCATATCGAAGTCTACATGATCGAGGAGGGCCGCATCCTCGAATATTCGGGGCCACTGCTCGCGCTCCTCAAATGGGCGTCGGCGATGAAGCAGTTCATCCTCTACACGATCTTCTGCAACGTCCTGGTGTTGCCCTGGGGCCTGTCGGTCAAGGGTACCGCGATGGGCGCGGTCGCCGCGGCCGCCGGCCTCGTCGTCAAGTTTACGCTGGTCGCCTGCTGCGTCGTGTTTGTCGAGACGGCGCAGTCGCGCCTGCGCTTCTACCGCTATCAAGAGCCGCTCGCAGCCTCGTTCCTGCTGGCGGTGCTGGCGATCATCGGGACGCAGCTCGGCTGAACGCAAATGCTGCCTCGGCACCTGGATCCGCTCGATTCGTCGCTGTTCAGCCTGTTGGCGATCGCCAGCCTGCTGCTGACCTTCGTCATGCTCGGCTCGCGCTGGCTCAACCAGTACCTCTATGCGTTCGCGGCAGAATCGTGGGCGATCGCCGGCGTGTCGGCTGCGGCCGGCTATTTCGGTCATTATCCGGAGCTGTACGTTATCGCCGCGCTGACTGCCGCATTTCGCGGTCTCGTGCTGCCCTGGCTGCTCTGGCGGGCGATCGGCCGGCTGCCGGTCGATCGTGAGATCCATGACATACTGCAGCCGGCGTCCGCCCTGGTGATCGGTGCGTTTTTTGTCATGTTTGCGCTCGCCGTGTCATACCGCATCGCCGGTGCGCTGCATCTGGGGGCGACGATCGCGACATTGGCGCTAACCGTCATGCTGGCAACGATGCTGATCGGCTTTCTGATGCTGGCGGTGCGGCGCGAGGCGGTTGGCCAGGTGGTGGGGCTGCTCGTGCTGGAAAACGGCATCTTTCTCGGCTCGCAAATGCTGGTCCCCGGCATGCCGCTGCTGATCGAACTGGTCGTGCTGTTCGATCTGCTGGTGCTGATTGCGTGCTTCGGCGTGCTGATCGCGTATCTGCATGCGCATGCCGGAAGCACGAGCGCCCGCGAGCTTCGCAGGCTGGTCGGCTGATGCCTGCGGGTCTGCTGCTGGCCCTTACGATCGCGCCGCTTGCCGCCGTTATTCTGTGCCTGGGTTTGCGGCGCCCGCGCTTCAGCGAAGCCGCCAACCTGATTGCGGCCGTCATGTCCTTTGCGTCGGCCTTGCCGCTGCCGTTCGTCATCGACGGTCGGGCCGAACTGCTGTGGGGCGGCTATGTCATCATCGACCGCGCCGCGGCCTGGGTCGCTCTGTGCGGCGCCATCGTCTATCTGCTCGCCTCGATCTATGCCGTCGGCTATATGCGGTTGCTTGACGCGGAAGATCACCTCCACCGCTTCTACGCGCTGTTCGCCGGGTTCGCCTTTACGATCCTGGTCGCGCCGTTCATGAACAACATGGCGATCTACTGGATCGCCATCGAGCTGACGACCCTGGTCAGCACGTTCCTCGTCGCTTTCGAGCGCGCCGCCGAAAGCATCGAGGCGGCGTGGAAATACATCATCGTCGTCTCTGCCGGCATCAGCCTGGCGTTGCTCGGCACGGTGCTGCTGTACTGGAACGGCAGTTCCTTACTGGGTCCGAGCTATGCGATGACCTGGGGAATCATGACGGCGGCGGCGCCGCGGCTGAACGCGCCTTTGTTGATGATGAGCTTCCTGCTGGCGCTGATCGGCTACGGCGCCAAGGTCGGGCTGGCGCCGATGCATACCTGGCTGCCCGATGCGCACAGTGAAGGCCCGGCGCCGGTCTCGGCGATGCTGTCGGGGGCATTGTTGAACACCGCGATGATCGGCATCGTGCGGTTTCTCGGCATCGCCCGCGCCGCCGGCCTTGGCATCCCGCCCGGGCTGGCCTTGGTCGCCTTCGGCGCGGTCTCGCTGCTGACGGCCAGCCTCTTCATCGTGCGGCAGCGCGGCATCAAGCGGCTGATGGCCTATTCGAGCGTCGAGCACATGGGGGTCATGGCGCTCGGTTTCGGTTTTGGCGGCCCGCTCGGCTTTGCCGGCGCGCTCTATCACATGCTCAACCATTCGCTGAACAAGTCGCTGATGTTCTTCGGCGCCGGCAACATGATGCGCGCCTACGGCACAAAGGACATCGAGGCGATCGTCGGCGTCGGCCGCTTCTTCCCGGTACAGGGCATGCTGTGGCTCGCCGGGGCCGTGGCGATTACGGGGGCGCCGCCGTTCGGCCTTTTCCTCAGCGAATTCACGATCATGCGGGCTGGATTGCAGCCCGCCTTCACCTGGGCGGTCTATCTGATGGCGGTGCTGCTGATCGTCATCTTCATCGGCTTTCTCAACCACTTTCGGCACATGTTTTACGCGCCCGCGGGCAACCGGAACAGCCCGCCGGGCGGCGGGGTCGGCACGTGGTGCGCCGTGCCGATGTGGCTGGCGCTGGTGCCGATCCTAGTGCTCGGCATCTGGTGGCCCGGTGGGATTTGGGACTACCTGACCTCGATCGCCGCCTCGCTGTCACCCGGGATGCCATGAGCGGGACCGACGTCAAAACCCCGGCGCGGCCGGGCGGCACCGCCGGTATCGCGCTGATCCCTGTCGGACCCGAGGAACTGCCGAACGCGGTTGCCGAGTTGATCCTCAGCGGCGGCCGCATGCAGATGGCTTATGCCCGTTACGCCGCTCCCGGAGAGATCGAGCTGCGCTATCTGGCCAGCCGCGGCCAGGGCGAAGAATTTTTCATGTGGCAGGCGAGGCCGCGCGGCGCGATGCCGAGCGTCGCCGCGATCAGCCCGCTCCTCGGCTGGTACGAGCGCGAAATCGCCGATCTGTTCGGCGTCGAATTCGCCGGCCACCCTGAACCGCGGCGTCTCGTGTTGCACGAGGGCGCGCGCCCGATCCTGCCGCCGTTCGATCCCGATTACCCGGCCGATACGGCGATGCCGTTCGCGCCGATCGAAACGCCGCTCCCCGAGATCGCCGGCAGCGACGTGCAGCGTCTGCCCTGGGGACCGATCAAGGCAGATGTCGTCGAATCAGCCGAAGCGCTGTTTCTCTACGTCGGCGAGCACATCATCCACTACCTGCCGCAGCTCTTCTTCAAGCACCGCGGCATGGAAAAACGCTTCGAGGGACGCTCGCCGGCGCACGGCGCGGTGCTGGCAGAGCGCGTTTCCGGTGTTGGCAGCTTTGCTCATGCGCTCGCCTTCTGCCAGGCCGTCGAGGCGGCGGCGGCCTGCACCGTACCGGCCCGTGCGCGGCTGCTGCGCACGCTGCTGGCGGAACTCGAGCGGCTTTACAACCATCTGCACTATCTCGGCCACCTCGCCGCCGCGACGACGCTGAAGGTCGGCGAGGCGGAAGGCAGGCTGCTCGAAGAACGTGCCAAGCAGATCAACGGCAGGCTGACCGGCAGCCGCTTTCTGCGCGGCTTGTTGGCGCCCGGCGGGTTGCGCCGCGACCTCGACCCCGCAGCCTGGCTCGGCGCCGAACTGGAGCGACTGCAGGCGCCGATCACGACCTACACGCGCATGCTCGAAGGCACCAACAGCCATCTCGACCGCTTGATGACGACCGGCGTCTTGTCGCGCGAGATCGCCTTCGACGAGGGCGCAACGGGACCCATCCAGCGCGCTTCCGGTTTCGACCGCGACCTGCGCCGCGATCATCCCTACGCCGCGTACGCCGAATTGGCGCCGGCAGTGCCGCTGCGAACGAGCGGCGACGCGCACGCCCGCGCCGAGGTTCGCATCGCCGAGCTGACGGCCAGCCTCGACCTGATGCACCGGCTCCTGCCGCTGCTCGAGGCGGGGCCGGTACAAGCCGGCTGCACTCCGCCGCCCGGCTCGGAAGGCCTGGGTTGGGCCGAATCGCCGCGCGGCTCGCTGTTTTATGCCGTCCATTTCGGCGGCGACGGCACGCTGTCGCGCGTCAAGATCAAGTCGCCGTCATTCTCGAACTGGCGGGTGTTTCCGTTCACCGTGCACGGCAGCAACATGATGGATTATGCGATCAACGAGGCGAGCTTCGGCCTGACGATCGCCGGCTGCGACCGGTAGAGGGGGCGGACATGCCGCTGTGGACCTTGTTCGGATTGCGCCAGGGGCCGGCGACGATGCCATGGCCGCGCGCGGAAGGCGCATCGGGGCAAGTCGGCGTGCTCGGCATGCCGCGCTTTGAACCGGAGCGCTGCGCACCCGACTGCGACGCGTGCGCCGCCGCCTGCCCGACCGATGCGATCACCGTCGCCAAAGAGAGCGGCGGCGAACAACGGCTGCAGGTCGATTACGGCCGCTGCGTCGTCTGCCAGCTGTGCGTCGAGGCCTGCCCATCGCAAGCCGCCACCGCCTCGTTCGACTGGGCGTTCGGCGTGCGGCAACGCGCCGATCTGTTGTTGGATCCGGCCGCGGCGCCGACCGCGAAGCGGGAAACCGGGATGGAACGCGACGGCTTTCGCCGGAGCTTGCACGTCCGCCATGTCGATGCCGGCTCGTGCAACGGTTGCGAGTCCGAATTGCAGGCGCTCAACAACCCTTTCTACAACCTGCACCGCCTCGGCATTTTCTTCACGCCGTCGCCGCGCTTTGCCGATCTCCTGCTGGTGACCGGTCCGGTGACTTATGCGATGCGCGAGCCGCTGCGCCGTGCGTACGAGGCCATGGCCGAGCCGCGCTGGGTCATGGCTTGCGGCACCTGCGCGGTTTCCGGCGGCGTTGCCGCCGGCGGCTACGCCTGCGGCAATGGGCTCGAAGGCGTGCTGCCGGTTGACCTCTATCTACCGGGCTGCCCGCCAAACCCGGCGGCGATCATCGAGGCGCTGTTGATGTTCCTCGACCGCGTGCCGCAGCGGGTGCAGGGAGGCCGGGTTGCCGGCTGAGGCCCTTCTCGTTGTCGCGCTTGCCGCCTGGCTCGGCGCGGCGCTGCTGGCATTGGTGGGTCGGGCGATGGCGCCGGCCCGTGCGCTGCTCTGCCTCGGCAGCGCGGCTTTGCTCGTCCTCATCGGGACGACGCTGCCGGGCGGAACGGTGCCGATCCGCACTGCCCTCGGCCTCGGCGGCGCCACCTTTCAGCTGTCGTCGCAGGCTCTGTGGCTGTTGGGGTTTGGCCTGTTGGGTGGGATCCTCGCCGTGTCGCTCGGCACGCCGGCGCGGCACCAGCGAGCTTGGATCTTCGGTGCGGCGGCAAGCCTCGTCGGCGCGCTCGGCGTGTTCGGATTGCAGGATGCCGCGAGCTTTTTGATCGCCTGGGAAATCATGAGCCTCGGCGGCGCCGTCATGATCCTCGGCGAGGATTTGACGGGCGCCCGCATTCCCGATGCCGGCCCGCCGGTGCTGTTCATGCTGGCGGTGCTGGAAGCCGGCGCCGTCGCCCTGCTGCTCGCGTTCATCCTGCTGGCGGGCCGCTCGGGCAGCTTGTCGTTCGAGACGTTTGCCGGCGCCGCCGCGGCGATGCCGCGCGGCCTGCAGCTGTTTGTCGGCCTGTTGCTGCTGATCGGCTTTGGTGCGAAACTGGGCCTCCTGCCGTTTTATGAATGGTTTCCAGGACTGTACGGCGCCGGCAGCGGCGCCAGCGGCGCCTTGCTGTCGGGGGTTGTCCTCAATGCCGCGTTCTTCGGGCTGAGCCGCGGGCTGATTGCCTGGCTGCCGGCCGCGGGCGCGTCGGGCGCCGGCATCTTCGTCGTTGCGATTGCCGTCTTGAGCGCGATCCTGACTGCCCTGTACGCGTTTCAGCAGGTGGGCTGGCGCGAGCTGCTCGCCCTGTCGTCGGCCGAGAACGGGTCTGTCGCGGTGTGCCTCGTCGGCGCCGCGATGATGTTTCGCCAGGGAGGCCTGATGGATCTGGCGAGCCTCGCCTGGACCGTCGCGCTGCTTCACCTGGCGGCGCATACGTTGTCGAAGAGCACGCTGTTTCTGGCCGCCGACGGCGTCTACCGCAGCTGCGGCGATTATCGGCTGACGCAACGCGCGGTGCTGCGCGGCAGCTCCTGGATATTCGGCCTCGGCGCCCTGTTTGCGGCCATGAGCCTGGCGGCGATGCCGCCGCAAGCCGGGTTTGTCAGCGAGTGGTATCTGTTCCAGACCTTTTTCCAGGGCTTTCACCTGCCGAGCCTCGCCGGCCGCATGACCGACGCGCTCGCCGGCGCCGGCCTTGCTCTTACCGTCGCGGTCGCGTTCGCGACCTACATCAAGGCGTTCGGCATCGGGTTGCTCGGCCGCGGCGAGCGAGAGGGCCGGCGCGTGCCGCTTGGCGATGCTTGTGCCGTCGGGCTCCTGGGCCTGTGCGTGCTCGTGCTCGCCGTCGGTATGCCATTGTGGTTGCGCGCGCTGCAGCCGGGAGTCAGGGCGCTGTTCGGCACCGAGGCCGTTGCCAGGATGCATGTCGGGCCGCTGCTCGTGCCGGCGACCGGCGCGCCGATCCGGCTTGACGGCACGTTCGCGTTCATCTCGCCGAGCCTGCTTGCGATCGTCATGCCGTTGCTCGCGCTGATCCCGCTGGCGATGTTGTTGGCGAGCCGCCGGTTTGCCGTGCGGCGGGTGCCGGTCTGGTACGGCGGCTTCGAGCATGCGGTGCCGCGCGCCGCGACCACCGCGCTGACCTTCTCCAACGCGCTGCGGACCTTCTACAGCTTTGTCTATCGTCCGACCGCGGCGACCGAGCACGAGCCGGCCGATGAGACGAGCGGCAGCCGCTATTTCGTCCGCCGGCTGCGCTTTGCGCATGACGTTGCACCAATCTTCGGCCCCTATCTCTTCAAGCCGATCGAAAGCTTGACGATGATGCTTGCCGCAAAACTGCGGCCCATCCAGTCGGGCGATCTCAACTTGTATCTGGCGTTTTTGGGCGCACTTCTGCTCATCGTGCTGCTCATCGTGGTGGTTTAGGGCGCGCGATGGACCGCATCCTGTTCGCCGTCTTCAAGTTGCGGAAACCATAACCAGCGCGTCAACGCCTCGCGCCTGCCGACACAAACCTTTGACGTCACCCCCGCGGCCGCCATCGTGCGCCGATGCCGATAACGCCCGATCAGCTGTTCGCCCGCCTCTGCGCACTCGACATCGCCCATCGCACCTATCGCCATCCGCCGGTATTCACCGTCGCCGAGGCGGCCGCGCAGCGCGGGCAATTGCCCGGCGGTCATTGCAAGAGTCTCTTTCTGAAGGACCACAGGGGCGGGCTGTGGCTCGTCGTCTCGCTCGAAGAACAGGCGATCGACCTGAAACGGCTTGCCGCGGCGCTCGGCGCGCCGCGCTTTTCGTTCGCCAGCGCGGCGCTGCTCCACCAGGTGCTCGGCGTCGCCCCGGGCAGCGTGACGCCGTTTGCCGTCGCCAACGACACCGCCTGCCGCGTCACGATCGTGCTCGACCGGGCGATGCTCGAATGCGACCCGCTCAACTACCACCCGCTCGAAAACGACAAGACGACGGCGATCGCACCGCGCGATCTGTTGCGCTTTATCAAGGCCTGCGGTCACCGTCCGCGTGTCATCGATGTCGGCGCGCCGGCACCGGCGGCCGCGCCCACGCTCGAAACGCGATGACCGTGCGCACGCCCGATACCGCAGCATCCGGCGGCATGGCTGCGCCCGGCGCGAGGGCGCCAGCGAGACGCTATCGCTGATCGACGAGTTGCGCGTCCAGCCGATCGTATCTCTTGACGCGGTAATAGATCAGGGAAACGAGCCAACTCATCGCGAAAATGCCGACAATGCCGAAGCCGAGAAGACCGAAATTGTCGTTGAGGCTGCCCAGCGCCTGCCAAAACGCTCCCTTCAGCGCCATCTCGCTACCGATCAAACCGAGGGTCTCGATGCCGCCGATCAACACCGCGACAATGACGGACACGAGCGTAATCGTCAGGTTGTAATAGAGCTTGCGCATCGGCCGCTGAAACGCCCAGCCGTAGGCGCCCAGCATCAAGACCCCGTCCGTCGTATCGACGAGCGACATGCCGGCGGTGAACAACGCCGGGAACACGAGGATCGACCAGATCGACAAGCCCTTTGACGCCGCGGCCGCCGATATGCCCAGCAACCCGACTTCGGTCGCGGTGTCAAACCCGAGGCCGAACAGGAACCCGACCGGATACATCTGCCAGCTGCGCGTGATGAGCCGGAACAGTGGGCGGAACAGGCGCGCCAGCAGCCCGCGATTCGCCAAAAGCACGTTCAGATCGTCGTCGTCATAGGCGCCGCCCTGCTTGACCCGCTGGAAAACACGGTAGACGTTGACCAGGATGACGATATTGACTGCCGCGATTGCCAGCAGGAACGCGGCCGAAACCAGCGTGCCGACGATGCCGCCGAACGCCTGCAGCCTGTCGAAGCGGTCTTTGAACGCCAATGCCGTCGCGGCGATCGCGACGGAGGCAAGCACGACGATCGTCGAGTGGCCGAGCGAGAAAAAGAAGCCGACGCCGACCGCGCGCTTGCCTTCCTGCATCAGCTTGCGGGTGACGTTGTCGATGGCGGCGATATGATCGGCGTCGACGGCATGCCGCAGCCCGAAGCTGTAGGCGAGCAGCGCGGTGCCGAGGAGCAGCGGGTAATGACGGAAGGCGACGACGGCCCAGATCCAGGCCGCCGCGTTGCACCCGACGAGGAGGGCATAGACCGCAGCGATCCTGACCCGCAGGGCAGGCAGCCGGCTGTCGAACAGGCGAGGGATCGGGCCTGTCATCACGTTCCTCCCGGCAACCGCTCGAGTCCGCTGTCCGCGCCCGGCGAAGTCGATCACGCGCGCCCCAGCGGTGATCATATCTTTATATCGAAACGTAATACCAGCCTATTTGGCCGAACCTGACCGCGGAATAGCCATGCAGCGCATCACGATTACGATCGACGACGACATGCTCGGCCTCATCGACGAGAGCGTGCGGCGCGGGCGGCACGCGAACCGTTCGGAGGCCGTGCGCGACATGATCCGGCGCGTCGCCTCGCATGAAACCGTCGCATCGGGACAGGCGCCCTGCCTTGCCGTGCTCGGCTACGTGTACGACCACGAAGCCCGTTCGCTGGCCCGCCGGGTGACCCGCGCATTGCACGATCATCACGATCTGACGATCGCAACGACGCATGTGCATGTCGATCATCGCAGCTGCCTCGAGGCGTCGCTGCTCAGGGGCCCGAGCCCGGCCATCCACGCGCTGGCGGAGCAGCTGGCCGCCGAGCGCGGCGTCCGTCACGTCAACCTGCATGTCGTGCCGATCGCACCCTCGCCGGAGCGGCACGATCACGGCCCCGGCTCGACGGCCCATTCGCACATCCGGGTGTGACAGCCGCGGCCCGGGCCGTTGCGCGACGGCGACGGCGGCGCTTGTCATCAGCACGGCCCGCCGCCATGTTGATAAGTGATTTCCCCGGGGAGAACAGCGCATGGCGAATGAACCTTTGATCGGCGGCGCGGCAGCCGCCGCCGGCGCCGCGGTGCCGGTGAAGGACGTCTCGACGGCCGATTTCATGGCCGAAGTCGTTGACGCCTCGTTCGATCAGCCGGTCATCGTCGATTTCTGGGCGCCGTGGTGCGGGCCGTGCAAGCAATTGGGGCCGGTGCTCGAAAAGGTCGTGCGTGCGGCCGGCGGCGCGGTGCGCATGGTCAAGCTGAACATTGACGACAACCCGGAGATTGCGCAGCAGATGCGCATCCAGTCGATCCCGGCAGTCTACGCCTTCAAGGACGGCCGGCCGGTCGATGGTTTTGTCGGCGCGCTGCCGGAGAGCCAGGTCAAGCAGTTCGTGCAGCGCCTCGGCGGCGCCGCCGCCGGCCCCTCGCCGATCGAGGAGGCGCTGGCGATGGCCCAGGACGCAGTGCAGAGCGGCGATCACAACACCGCCGGCGCGATTTACGGCCAGATCCTTCAACGCGAACCCGACAACGCCGAAGCGGTTGCCGGCATCGCTCGGGTGCTGATCGCCAAGGGCCAACTCGATCAGGCGCGCCAGACGCTTGGCCGCGTACCGACAGAACTTGCCAAAAACGCCGACATTGCGGCGGCGCGCTCGGCCCTGGAGCTTGCCGAGCAGGGCAAGAAGGCGATGGGCTCGGCCGGCAAGTTGCGCGCCCGCGTCGCGCAGAACGCCGACGACCATGAGGCGCGCTTCGAGCTTGCTAACGCGCTGTTCGGCACCGGCGAGCGCGAGGCCGCGATCGACGAACTGCTCATCTTGTTCAAACGTGACCGAAATTGGGACGATCAGGCGGCGCGCCGCCAGCTCGTCAAATTCTTCGAAGCAATGGGTCCGACCGACCCGCTAACGCTGAGTGCGCGGCGGCGCCTGTCGGCGTTGATGTTCTCGTGATGCGAAAGGATCCTCGGGCATGAGCGATCAGCCGAACCCGATCGGGCGGCCGGCGCTGCCCGAGGTTTTGCCGATTTTTCCGTTGACCGGCATCCTGCTGCTGCCGCACGGGCGGCTGCCGCTGAACATATTCGAACATCGGTATCTGGCGATGGTGCGCGACGCGCTCGGCGGCGAGCGCCTGATCGGCATGATTCAGCCGAGCGAGCCGCAACGCGACAACATCGGCCAAGGCGATGCCAACCCGCCGCTCTACCCGATCGGCTGCGCCGGCCGCATCACCCAGTTTGCCGAGACTGACGACAACCGCTTTCTGATCACGCTGACCGGCATCTCGCGTTTCCGCATTGTGGCGGAATTACCGCTGCTGTCCGGCTACCGCCGCATTACTCCTGACTGGCGCCCGTTTGCCCGCGACCTCGAAACGGGCGACGACCCGCGGTTCGACCGCGCCCGGCTGATCCGCGGCCTCAAAGGCTATTTTGCGCAGCGACAGCTATCGGCCGACTGGAGCGCAATCGACAAGGCGCCGAGCGAATACCTCGTCACCTCGATCGCGATGGCCTGTCCGTTCGCGCCGAGCGAGAAGCAGGCGTTGCTCGAGGCGGCCGACCTCGACGACCGCGCCCGCCTGTTAACGGCGCTTGTCGAGATGGCGGCAATCGAGCCGAGCCGGGGCGACGACGACGGCGCCGGCACGCGGCATTAAAACCGTTGCGAGGACGCGCGATGGACGAGCCCGCCGAAATCGACCCGAAGCTGCTGGAGATCCTGGTCTGCCCGTTGACCAAGGCGCCGTTGCGTTATGATCGCGCCGCGCAGGAGCTGATCAGCGAGGAGGCCGGCCTCGCCTATCCGATCCGCGACGGCATCCCGATCATGCTGGTCGATGAGGCGCGGCCGCTGCGCGACGACGAACGGGCGCAGAAGCGCCTGCCGCAGCCCTGAGGCGGCGTTGACCACGCGCCCGCCGTGGCCGGTGGAATTGCGCCTCAAGCGCTCCGAAAAGCAGCTCGACATCGAATTCGACGACGGCAAGCGGTTCAGCCTGCCGGCCGAATATCTGCGGGTCGAAAGCCCGTCAGCCGAGGTGCAGGGGCACGGACCCGGCGAGAAGACGATCATTGCCGAGCGGGCCCATGTCGGCATTCTCGATGTGGAGCCGGTCGGCAATTACGCGGTGCGCATCAAGTTCGACGACCTGCACGACACCGGCATCTATTCCTGGGACTATCTCCATCGGCTCGGCGTCGAACATGATCGTCGCTGGCAGGATTACCTCGCCGCGCTTGCCGAGCGCGGCCTGAGCCGCGAGCCGAAGCGCGGGTGATCATGCCGGCCACCGAAGCCGCGATCGAACGCGCGGCGGCCGCGCTGCGCGGCGGCGGCCTTGTCGCGTTTCCAACCGAGACAGTATACGGCCTCGGCGGCGACGCGACGGACGAGGCGGCGGTCGCCCGCATTTTCGCGGCGAAACGGCGGCCGCGCTTCAATCCGCTGATCGTGCATGTGCCGGCCCTCGCCGAGGCCGAGGCATTGGCGCAATTCGATGAGCGGGCGCGCGCGGCGGCTCGGCACTTCTGGCCGGGTCCCGTAAGCTTTGTGCTGCCGCGCCGGCCGGCGGCTGGGTTGTCGCTGCTCGCGAGCGCCGGCCTCGATACGGTGGCGTTGCGCATCCCCGCCCACCCCGTTGCGCAAGCCCTGCTGCGCGCTGCCGGCCGGCCGATCGCGGCGCCGTCGGCTAATCGCTCGGGCCGCATCAGCCCGACGACTGCCGCGCATGTCGCGGCCGAACTGGGCGACGATATCGCAATGATCCTCGACGCCGGTCCTTGCGCCGTCGGCATCGAGTCGACCGTGCTTGATCTCGCGGGTGCCGTGCCGGCGCTGCTGCGGCCGGGGGGCGTGCCGCTGGAAGCGCTGACGGCGGTTTTCGGCCGGATCGAGGCGCTGCAAGGTGACGATTCCAGGCCGCGCTCGCCCGGCCGGCTGGCCAGCCACTACGCGCCGGATCTGCCGCTGCGCCTTGGCGCGACCGCGGCACGGCCCGGCGAAGCATTGTTGGCGTTCGGCGCGCCGGCACCGTCGGGCTTCGCGGACACGCTGCATTTGTCGCGGGCGGGCGATCTTGCAGAGGCGGCGGCCAACCTTTTCGCGATGCTGCGCCGCCTCGACCGCCCGGAATTCGCCGGCATCGCGGTGATGCCGATCCCGGAACGCGGCCTCGGTCGCGCGATCAACGACCGGCTGCGCCGCGCCGCCGCGCCGCGCGGTTGAGGCATCGCAGGCGCGGCGCGATCGATGCGCTACAGCCCGCGGCGCTCGGGATCGTAAGCGGCAAAAAAGCGGGCGTAGAGCGCGAGATATACGGCCTGGAAGGCGGCTGCCAACATAAACGGC
>DATJSO010000026.1:0-4693 GCA_035504075.1 Allostellaceae bacterium
CCTTATTAAAGGATGGATTTGTGCCCTGCTCGAATAATTCATTAATAAAGCGAAGCCCTGCAAGGAAAGAGGACTTGCCGGTGCTATTTTCTCCCACGAGCAATGTGAGCGGACGTATGTCCACGCCTGGCACATGATTGAAGCAACGAAAGCTCTCGATGCCTATTTTCATTTTAAGTCTGCATGATCGGTTCGCCGCGCAGGTATTTGCCGCGGCCGAACAGCAAGGTCGGCTTGTCGGTGTAGGCGAAGCGCTCGACATGGCCGATGAAGATGATGTGGTCGCCGCCGTAATGGCGGAATTCGTTGCGGCACTCGAAATGCGCCGCGGCGCCGATGATGATCGGGGCGCCCGACTCGGCGATGATGTGCTCGACATCGAGGAACTTGTCGTCGCTCTGCTTGGCGAACTTGTTCGACAATTCGATCTGGTCGAATGCAAGGATGTTGACGACGAAATGATTGCCCTGCTGAAAAGCCGGGAGGCTCTGCGCGTACAGCGAGGCGCTCCACAGCACAAGCGGCGGGGAAAGCGACACCGAGGTGAACGAATTGGCGGTCATGCCATGCAGTTTGCCCTCGTGATCGCGCGTCGTGATGATTGTGACGCCGGTCGCAAACGCGCCCATGGCATTGCGCAATTCACGGGTGTTGAAGCCCTCGGCCGAGGTGCTGTGCACGATCGCCTGATGGCTGCCCGGGATGTCGTTCGACACGGTACGCGTCCTTGAAAATACGTTGCTAGAGCGTCGCGTCCGGCGACAGGCCGAGCAGCACGCGGCCGAACATCGCGCCGTTGATAACCCAATTGAGGACATAATGCGCATTCGCCGCATGCACATCGCGGAATGCGCGCTGCAGCGGGTTTCTCGCATAAATCGCGCCGCCGCCGGTGGCAGCGAACAGCACGTCCACCGCCTTTGTGCACAACGTCGCGGCATAGGCGCCGTCACGCCGGTAACGGGCACGCTGATCGAGGCTCGGCATGCCGCGATCGGCAACGATCCGCGTTGCCTCGTCGCAATCGCCGAGGATGACGGCGCGGGCGGCGTCGGTCATCGCCGTCGCCTCGGCAAGATGGATCTGCAGTGTCACGAAATCGGCGAGGTTGCGGCCGGTGTAATAGCTGGTGCGGGTGCGCGTCGTCTGGGTGAAATACTCGATCGCGCCCTGCGCGATGCCGAGCGAGACGCCGGCGATGCAGAATGCAAAGAGGCTGACCGCTGGCAGCTGGTACAAGACCGCGGGGTTGACCTCGCTGCCCGGATTGGGGCCGCCGGTGATCTGGTTGACGCCGACCGTGCGATAATCGGGCACGAACACGTTTTCGACCGCGACGTCCTTGCTGCCGGTGCCGCCGAGGCCGATGACATGCCAGGTATCGATGATCGCAAAATCGCTGGCCGGCAACAGAAAGATGCGCGGCTCGGCGCTGCCCATCTCTTCGTCCTGCACGATCGCGCCGAGGAGGATCCAGGAGGCGGCATCGACGCCGCTGGAAAACGGCCAGCGCCCCGATACCCGATAGCCGCCGTCGGCCGGGCGGGCGCGGCCGCGCGGGAAGATCAGCGCCGAGCCAACCAGGTTGTCAGGGGAGGGGCCCCACACCTCGTCCTGCGCCCGTTTCGGCCACATGCCGAGGAGCCAGTGATGCGCCGCAAGATTGGCCAATACCCACGCGGTCGAGCCGTCGCCGCGGCCGATCACCGAGACCAGTTCGACGATTGCGCGGAACGGCAATTCGCTGCCGCCGACCCGGCGCGGCTGCAAGATGCGGAAGAGGCCGCTTTCGCGCAGGTCCTCGATCGTCTCGTCGGGCACCCGGCGCAGTTCCTCGGTGCGGCCGGCGCGCTCGCGCAATACCGGCACGAGCGCTTCGGCGCGCGCGAGCAGTGTCGCGAAATCGGGCGGGCCGCCTCTGTCCTGCGGCTTGGCGTCGGCCATCACGGCACCTCATTTCCCTCAGCGCGCCAGTCTACCCGCGCGGCCGCAATTTGTCTGCCGCCCGCAATTGACGGTGATAATGCGCAAGGCGGCGCCGGGCGCGATGCGAGCGGATCGCCGCCTTCCCATGTTTTGCAGACGGCGAGGAGGAGCATCGGATGATCCCAGACCTGCATATCGTCTGCCCGCATTGCGATGCGATCAACCGCGTGCCGCGTGACAGGCCTGCCGCCGGCGGCCGTTGCGGGCAGTGCCGCGAGAGGCTGTTCGACGGGCGCCCGGCGGCGCTCGACGCGGCGCGGTTCCAGCGCCATCTGGAGAAAAGCGGCGTGCCGCTGCTGGTCGATTTCTGGGCGGCGTGGTGCGGCCCGTGCCGCATGATGGCACCCGAATTCGAGCATGCCGCGGCGCTGCTCGAACCGGCGGTGCGGCTCGTCAAGGTGGATGTCGATGCGGCGCCCGAGGCGGCCGCGCGGTTTCACGTGCAGAGCATCCCGACGCTCGTCCTCGCGTTTCACGGCCGCGAACTGGCGCGCGTTGCC
Organism: Allostellaceae bacterium; assembly: GCA_035504075.1. Taxonomy (GTDB): domain Bacteria; phylum Pseudomonadota; class Alphaproteobacteria; order ATCC43930; family CGMCC-115725; genus DATARH01. Next base: position 2,487 of record DATJSO010000026.1, read on the forward strand.
GGCGCGCGCTCGGCGGCGCAGCTCGTCGGCTGGGCGAAGGGCGAACTGGCTCGGGCCCGCCTCGATACGTAGAGGCGTGCAAAGCGCGGCCGATCGGCGCACACTCCTTGCCGCAATGCCGGGCGTCGACGCCCGAAACCGCGCGAGGAAGATCCATGCCGCAGTATCGCCTGATTTCCGCCGATTCGCACGTCAACGAACCGCCCGACCTGTGGGTCACGCGGGTCGACACGCGATACCGCGAGCGTGCGCCGCAGCTGATGGTGAACCCGCCGGGCGGCAAGGAGGGCGCGTATTTCCATTACGAAGGCTACGCGCCGCACCCGATCGGCATCGGCTTTGGCGCCGGCAAGTCGCCCGAAGAGTTGAAGACGTTCCTGACCCAGGCGACCTATGCGGACGCGCGCAAGGGCGGCTGGGACCCGGCCGAGCGCAAGAAGGACAACGAAGTGGACGGCGTCGAGGCCGATGTGCTGTACACGACCCTGGGCTTCCGCATCTTCTGGCTGAAGGACGCGGCGCTGCAGGCCGAATGTTTCCGTGTCTACAATGACTGGCTCGCCGATTTTGTCGCCTACGACCCGAAGCATATGGCGGGGCTGGCGATGATCTCGCTCTATGACCCCAAGGCCGGCGCCCGCGAACTGGAGCGCTGCGCCAGGAAGGGGCTGAAAGGGGCGATGATCTGGTGCTCGCCGCCGAAAGAGCAGCCCTACAGCTCCGACATCTACGACCCGTTCTGGGCGGCGGCGCAGGAGCTCAAGATGCCCGTCAGCCTGCATGCGATCACCGGCATGGGCGAGAGCCAGACGAGCCTCAGCGAGCGCTACATGCTGTCGACCGTGATCTCGCACGAGGTCGAGAAATCGTTGAGCACGTTGATCTTCACCGGCGTGCTCGACCGCTTCCCGCGGCTGCAGATCGTCTCGGCCGAGAACAATATCGGCTGGATTCCCTATTACTTGCAGCGGATGGACCGGGTGGCGCGACGCTCGCGCGCGTCGGCCGGGTTCAAGATCGACCTGCTGCCGAGCGAATATTTCCAGCGGCAGATCTGGGCGACCTACATCGACGACTTTGTCGGCGTGCAGAGCCGCCAGTTTATCGGCACAGACCGCATCATGTGGTCGAGCGACTACCCGCACCAGGCCTCGACCTGGCCGAAATCGCAGGAGGTCGTCGCGCGCGACTTCGCCGGCGCCGACGCGGACGACGTCTATAAGATCACCCGCGGCAACGTCGCCCGCCTCTACGGCTTCGCCGCCTGACGCCTCGCACCGGCCGGCCGCTCCATGCGAAGGGCGGCCGGCCGCGAGCGGCCGCGGCGATCACAGCAACCAGAGGCCGAGAGCGAGGGTGAGGAGGGTCAGCGGTGCGCCGACGCGGAAATGGCGCCAGAAGCCGATCTCGACGCCGTGGGCACGCGCCAATTGCACGACGATCAGATTGGCGACGGACCCCAGCACGGTCAGGTTGCCGGCAAAGGTGGCGGCCATCGCGACGACGAGCCAGGCATGCCGTGGCTCGGCCATATGGTCGATGAACGGCCGTAACACCAGTACCGCCGGCACGTTGCTGACGAGGTTTGAGAGCGCCGCCGTCATCGCGCCCAGCGCCCACGGCCGACCCAACCCCTCGGCGGTCAGCGCCGACAGAGCTGCCGGCCGGATCGCGGCGGCTTCGAACCCGGCGACGACGACGAAGAGGCCGGCGAACATCAGCAACAGCGGCCAGTCGACCTCGCGGTAGATGCGGCGGGTCGCGACACGGGTCAACAGCATGAAGGCGCCGGCGACGAGCGCCACCTCGGCCGGCGGCGCGCCGGCGAAAAACGCAGCCATCATCAACAGCACGACCAGCACCGATTTGATGGCCAGCGGGCGGTGCAGGTGGGTCGGCGCCGGCCGCGCCGCAAGCCGCGCGCCGCCGCGGAATTCGGCGCGATGGGTCGCTGCGACCAACAGCACGGTCAGCACGAGGCCCGCCGCGGCCACCGGCGCGAGATGCGCCGCGAAGACGCCGTAGGGGATTTGCGAAAAGCTGCCGATCAGGATGTTCTGCGGGTTGCCGGTGATCGTCGCGGCGCTGCCGATATTGGCCGCCATCGCCACCGCCAGCAGATACGGCACCGGATCGCGGCCGAGCCGCCGCACGATCTCGATGACAAGCGGCGTCATGACGAGACAGATGGCGTCGTTCAGCAGGAA
>DATJSO010000027.1:0-2614 GCA_035504075.1 Allostellaceae bacterium
CGCGTCGGGCAGCTTTGTCGGGTCGGTTCCGTTCCCTCGCATCGGCGGCCGCTTCCTCTTGCCACGTTATTCTACGGTGAAGGCAGCAACGACATCCCCGCAACCTGGACGATCTTAAACCCTACTCCAAATCCGCTTTGAAATGCGCCCGCAACTTGATCATAGCTTTGTGATGGGTACTGCGCACGGTTTGCGGGTCGATGCCGAGCGCCTGGGCAATCTCCGCGACATCCATTTCGCGATCGTAAAGCATGCCGAGAATTTCGCGCTGCCGCGGCGACAGCAGCGCTTCCGGCAGTTTGAGCTTCTGCGTCGGCTCGACCGGGTCGACGGCGAGCTGCGCCTCCGGCACCACGTCGAGCGGCACCGCATCGGCCCGCCGTCGTCGGAACACGTCGCGCGCCGTGCTGCGGGCAACGATCGTCAGCCATGTCGACAGCGCGGCGCGCGCCGGGTCATAGGTCCGCAGCAGCCGGAACGCGTCCTTGCACAGGCGGACGAATACCTCCTGGGTCAGGTCCTCGATGTCGGCCGGGGTTTGCGCGACACCGCGCACGGCGGCGACGATGAGCCCGCCATAGCGCCGTACAAACGCTTCCCAGGCGGCGCGGTCGCCGTTGAACAGCGCGGGCGGTACCCCATCCTGCGCCAATCAGCGGCCCCGTTTGTTGATCGCGGTCAAGACAAGGCGGCGAAGAAATCGTTGCCCTTGTCGTCGACAACGATGAACGCCGGAAAATCGACGACCTCGATGCGCCAGATCGCCTCCATACCGAGCTCGGGATATTCGAGCAGCTCGACCTTCTTGATGCAGTCCTGCGCGAGGCGCGCCGCCGGGCCGCCGATCGAGCCGAGGTAGAAGCCGCCGTATTGCCGGCAGGCCTCGCGCACCTCCGGGCCGCGATTGCCCTTGGCCAGCGAGATGAAGCTGCCGCCGGCCGCCATGAACGGACCGACATAGCTGTCCATCCGGCCGGCCGTCGTCGGGCCGAACGATCCCGAGGCATAGCCCTCCGGCGTTTTCGCGGGCCCGGCGTAATAGATCGGGTGATCCTTGATGTATTGCGGCAAGCCCTCGCCGCGGTCGAGCCGCTCCTGGAGCCTGGCATGCGCGATGTCGCGCGCGACGATCAATGTTCCGGTCAACGCCAGCCGCGTCTTGATCGGATATTGCGACAGCGTGCGCCGCACCTCCGCCATCGGCCGCGACAGATCGATCGGCACGACCGCGCCGCCGAGTTTTGCCTCGTCGATCTCGGGCAGATAGTGCGCCGGGTTTTCCTCCAACTGCTCGAGAAAGACGCCGTCGGCGGTGATCTTGCCTAGGATCTGGCGGTCGGCCGAGCATGACACGCCGATGCCGATCGGCAGGCTGGCGCCGTGCCGCGGCAGGCGAATGACCCGCACATCGTGACAGAAATACTTTCCGCCGAACTGCGCGCCGATGCCGAAGCCACGCGTCAATTCGAGCACCTCGGCCTCCAAATCGCGGTCGCGATAGGCTTGGCCGAATTTGTTGCCGGCGGCCGGCAGGCTGTCGAGGTAGCGGCAGCTGGCGAGCTTCACGGTCTTCAGGTTCATCTCGGCCGAGGTGCCGCCGATGACGATCGCCAGGTGATAGGGCGGGCAGGCGGCGGTGCCGAGCGTGCGCAGCCGCTCGTCGAGAAATCTGCTCAGCGATTTCGGGTTCAGCACGGCCTTGGTCTGCTGATACAGAAAGCTCTTGTTGGCCGAGCCGCCGCCCTTGGCGATGAACAGAAAGTGATATTCGTCGCCCGGTTCGGCGTAGAGGTCGATCTGCGCCGGCAGGTTGTCGCCGGTGTTGACCTCCTCGTACATCGACAACGGCGCGACCTGGCTGTAGCGCAGATTGGTCTCGGTATAGGTGCGGCGGATGCCTTCCGACAGCGCCGCCGCATCGTCGAAGCCGGTCCAGACGCGCTGTCCCTTTTTCCCCATGACGATCGCCGTGCCGGTGTCCTGGCACATCGGCAACACTTTGCCGGCAGCGATGTTGGCGTTTTTCAACAGGTCGAAGGCGACGAACTTGTCATTCGCCGACGCCTCCGGGTCATCGAGGATCGCGCGCAGTTGCGCCAGATGGCCGGGGCGCAGCAGATGCGCGCTGTCGACAAAGGCCTGGCGCGCGAGCAACGTCAGCGCCTCCGGCGCGACCTTGACGACGGGCTCGCCGTCGAAAGCGGCAAGCGACACGTAATCGCCGGTCAATTTCCGGTACGGCGCGTCATCCGCGCCAAGCGGAAACAGTTCATGAAAATCGTCGCTCATCGCCCACTCCCGACCGGAACATCGCGGCAGGATCGTCGTTTGCGCGATCGGGTCAAGGCTGCTGCCCAGCGGGTGGCCGCGACGATCAGGCACCGAAGATGGCGCGGCGAACCTCGACCTGGTCGCCGTCACCCGACGCCGCCCGCGCCTCACCGGCGGGACCGACGACTTCGGCGACGGTGAGCGGGTCGGAGCGGATCTCCCAATAGCGCCCCTGACCCCAGATCGCCACGCCGCCCCCCTTCCCGTCCTCGTAATAGCCGTCGCGCAATTCGACGATCTGATGGCCGGCCGCGCGCAGCGGGGCGATCGCGGCCGGCTCGGC
>DATJSO010000028.1:0-21004 GCA_035504075.1 Allostellaceae bacterium
ATTGCAACCAGCGCCAGCAGCACGACAACACCGGTTATCGCCAGCCCGGCATGGACGAAGACGAGGAGTTCGCCCGCCCGGCGCCGCCGCCACGACAGCAGTGCCAGCCACAGGCCAAAGAGCAGCGCTGTCGCCAGCAGCGAAGCGGCGGTCGGGCCGAAGCCGGCGGTGCCCATGCCGGTGTGCGGCGGACCGCGGCGCAATGCGGTGAGCAGCACCGCCAGGCTCGCAGCGCCGAGCCCGGCATGCAGCGCGAGCAACCCCGCCGCCGGCCGCTTCGCCTGCGGTCCTTGCAGATAGAGCACCGCGAGGCCGCCACCAACCGCCGCCGCGCCGCACGACAGCACAAACGCGAGAAGGAGCACCCGCGCGATGGAGCCTCAGATCGAAAATGAATTGCCGCAGCCGCAGGAGGAGGCGGCGTTCGGGTTCCTGATCTGAAACGCGGCACCCATCAAATCCTCGACAAAATCGATCTCGGCGCCGTTCAGCAGATCGAGCGAGACCTCATCGACGACGACCGCGATGTCGTCGCGCTCGAACACCCGGTCGTCGGGATGTCGCTCGTCGTCGAAGCTCAACCCGTACTGAAAGCCGGAACAGCCGCCGCCCGATACGGCGATGCGCAGAAAGGCGCCATCGGCGGCTTCCTGCGCCCGCAATGCAGCAATGCGGCGCGCCGCATTCTCGGTGACGGTGATGCGGCGATCCTCGGCAACTGTCGGCGCCTCGCTCATCTGCTGCGCGCTCCATCCCTCTAGGGCAAACCACTCCCTATTTAGGGATTCCGGGCGCAACATCAAAGCCGGTGAACGGGGCCGGAGCAGCGGAGCAAATCATGAGGACCTTGCGCGCCCTGGCGGGCGGACGCGATGCGGCGCAGCTTGCGGCCGCGGACGACCGGCTTGCTTGCCTCGAAGCCCTGGAAAAAAAGGTGCTGTGGCTGTCGACCTGGATGATCCACAACGCCAACCATCTGCGCCCGAGCCGCGACAGTCTGAAGGTCGGCGGCCACCAGGCGTCCAGCGCCTCCGTCGCGACGCTGATGACGGCGCTCTATCTCGATGTGTTGCGGCCGCAGGACCGGGTTGCCGTGAAGCCGCACGCCGCGCCGGTATTTCACGCGCTGCACTACCTCCTGGGTCGGCAAAGCCGCGACCGGCTCGAACATTTCCGCGCGTTCGGCGGCGCGCAGGCCTATCCGTCGCGCACGAAAGACGGCGACATCGTCGATTTTTCGACCGGTTCAGTCGGCCTCGGCGTCGGCGTGACGCTGTTCGCCTCGCTCGTGCAGGATTACCTGCGGCTGCACCGCCTCCTGCCGCGCGACGAGGCGCCGGGACGGATGATCGCACTCGCCGGCGACGCCGAACTCGACGAAGGCAACATCTTCGAGGCATTGCTCGAAGGCTGGAAGCACGACGTGCGCAACCTGTGGTGGATCATCGACTACAACCGCCAGAGCCTCGACGCCGTCGTGTCCGACCGGCTGTTCGGCCGCATCGACGCGCTGTTCGAGATGTTCGGTTGGCGCGTCGTGACGCTGAAATACGGGCGGCTCCTGCAGGCCGCCTTTGCCCGGCCGGATGGCGAGCAGCTGCGCGAGTGGATCGACGCCTGCCCCAATTCGCTCTATTCGGCGCTCGTCTACAAGGGCGGCCAAGGCTGGCGCGAGCACCTGCGCCGCGACCTCAACCGCTACCCCGGCATCCGCGCGATCCTCGACGACCACGATGACGAGCAGCTGGCGCGGCTGATGACAAACCTCGCCGGGCACGACATGGGATCGGTGCTCGATGCCCTGCACGCCATCGCCGACGATCAGCCGACCTGCTTCATCGCCTATACGATCAAAGGTTATGGCCTGCCCTTCGCCGGCCACAAAGACAACCATGCCGGGTTGATGAACAGGGATCAGATGGCGCTGCTGCAGCAGCGCATGCGGGTGCCGGCGGGCAGCGAATGGGACAAGTTCGCCGGGCTCGACGTGCCGGCGGACCGCCTCGCCGTGTTTCTCGCCGAAGCGCCGCTGGCCCACTCCGCCGGCCGCCGCCGCGTCGCGCCGCCGGTTGCGGTGCCGGCCGAATTGCCGGCGCCGCAGGGCGCGACGCTGTCGACCCAGGAGGCCTTCGGCCGCATCCTCGGCGCTTTGGCGTCCGGCGACGAAGCGTTGGCGGCGCGAATCGTGACGACCTCGCCCGATGTGACGGTGTCAACCAATCTCGGCGGCTGGGTCAACCGTCGCGGCATCTTTGACCGCGCCGAGCGGGCCGACATTTTTCGCGAGGAAAAGGTCGTCTCGGCGCAGCGTTGGGCGATGGCGCCGCAGGGCCAGCACATCGAACTCGGCATCGCCGAAAGCAACCTGTTCCTCGAACTGGCTGCGCTCGGCCTCGCCGGGCCGCTGTTCGGCGCGCGCCTGCTGCCGATCGGCACGCTCTACGACCCGTTCATCAAGCGCGGCCTCGACGCGCTGAACTATGCGCTATACCAGGACGCGCGGTTCATCCTGGTGGCGACGCCGTCCGGCATCAGCCTCGCCCCGGAGGGCGGCGCCCACCAGTCGGTCGTCGAGCCGCTGATCGGGCTGGGGCAGCCGGGCCTCGTCGGCTTCGAGCCGGCTTATGCCGACGAACTCGCGGTGCTGTTGCACTGGGCATTGGCCGAGATCCAGCGCGACAGCGGGCGCTCCGTGTATTTCCGCCTGTCGACGCGACCGGTGGCGCAGCCCGAGCGGCATCTGGATGCGGCCGCCATCGAGGCCGTCATTTCGGGCGCCTATTGGCTGCGCGAACCGGCGCCCGGCGCCGAGCTGGCGATCGCCTATTGCGGCGCGGTCGCGCCGGATGCCGTCGCCGCGCATCGCGCGATCGCCGAGGATCTGCCTGGCGCCGGCCTGTTGGCCGTCACCTCGCCAGGCCGGCTCTATCGCGATTGGCAGCAATCGCTGGGCGACGGCAGTGTCGGTGTCGCGGAGCGGCTGCTGCGCCGGCTTCGCCCGGGCGCCGTCCTCGTCACGGTCACGGACGGCCATCCGGCGACGCTGTCCTGGCTCGGCGCCGTAGCGCGCAACCGGATGGCGCCGCTCGGCGTCGAGCGGTTCGGCCAATCAGGCGACATTCCCGATCTCTACCGCGAATACGGCATCGACGCCGAGGCGATCATCGACGCCGCCGCCCGCTTGTGTCTGCGAGCAGCACGCCCCGCCGACGAATGATCGGGCGACACGGCGGTCAGGCCTTCATGCCGACCTTCTTGTCGACAAACTGCAACGTGAATGCCTCGCGCCAGTTCATGTCGCTCGGGTAGAGCCCGGCCTTCGCCATCGAGTCGAAGAAATCCTGCCAGCGCGCCTCGGTCATCGCGCCGATCCCGAGCTTTTTCGCGTCGCCGCTGTCGATGATGCCGTACTGCTTCATCTTCGCCCGCCCATAGGCGAGGAGCGCATCGGTCATCTCGGGGTTGTCGCGTTTGATCAGCGCATCGGCCGGTTCGGGATTGCCGTAGAGAAAGCTGTACCAGCCCTCGATGCTGGCGTTGACAAACCGCCGCACGAGATCGGGCTTGTCGCGCACGAGCTTCCGCGAGGTCGCGACCAGCCCGCCATAGCTGGAATAGCCGGCGTCGGCGAGCAGCAACACGACGGGATGCACGCCGGCCCTTTCGATCGTGAACGGCTCGCTCGTCAGATAGCCCTGCTGGATCGCCGTCTTGTCGGCTAGGAATGGTGCGACGCTGAATGCGTAGGGCCGGATCTGCGCGTCGGTGTAGCCGAATTTCTCTTTCAGAAAGAGCCAGCTGGTCACCCGCGTGTCGGAGCCGATCATGATCGGTTTGCCTTTCAGCGCGGCGAGCGAATTGTCACCCTGACCGGGATGGGCGATCAGCACCGACGGGTCTTTCTGGAACATCGCCGCCACTGCGACCATCGGGACGTTTTCGTGGACGTAGTTGAGCGGAATGAACGAATTGGACGCGATATTGAAATCGAGCACGCCGGCCGCCAGCAACTCGGCATGGTTGACCTGCGGGCCGCCCGGCTGCAGGTCAACCGCCAGCCCGTGTCGCTTGTAGATGCCGGTGGCGATCGCCTGGTAATAGCCGCCGTGCTCGGCTTCAGCCTTCCAATCGGTGCCGAATTTTACCGTATCGAGCTCGGCGGCGCGGCTCGGCAGCGGCGCCGCAGCGAGCGCCGCGGCGGCGGCGATAAAGGTTCTGCGCTGCATTTCGGCCATCGTCTCCCTGGTAAGACGCGGCCGCAAGTGTATCGGGCGGCGGCGCAAGCGTCGAGCCGCAGCGCCATCGGCAGTGCTCGCAACCGGCACAACAAATCTGTAAGATGCGACAAAAGGCGCACGCCGGTTTGGCGGTGGCCCTAGGGAGCAGGGTCGGACATGAAGAATCTGCTAGCCGTTGTCGGCGACGGCAATGCCGCACCGGTGCTCGAAGCAGCGCTGCTCGTGGCGCGCCGGTTCAACAGCCACATCGTCGGGCTGCACAGCCTGACGACGGAATACGCCGTCGTGTTCGGCGGCGAGATGGGTTTTTCGATCTCTTCCGAGGTTGATCGCACGCTCGAACGCGAAGGCCACGAGCGGCGCGATCACGCGCGCCGCCTGTTCCGCGACTTCATGAATGCGCGCGGCGTGCCGATCGGCGCACCGCCGCCCGGATACGACGGGCCGCACGCCTCGTGGCGTGAGGAGGATGGTCGGCAGAATGCCGTCGTCGGCCTCAGCGGCCGCGTCTACGACCTGATCATTGTCGAGCAGCCGGAAAAGCTCGCCTCGATTGCCGAGGCGACGCTCGAAGACGCGCTGTTCGAGAGCGGCCGTCCAGTCATGATGGTGCCGAAACAGGTGCCGCCGCAGATCGGCGATACGATCGCGGTCGCCTGGAACGGCAGCACCGAGACGGCATTGACCGTGGCGCTCGGCATGCCGCTCCTGCAACAGGCGCGGCACGTCGTCGTCGTCGCCGTCGGGCCGCAGCACATGCCGGAACCCGGCCCGACCGGCGACGAACTCGCGCGCACGTTGGAACAGCACGGCCTTCGCGTGAGCCTGCGCCAGGCAATCGGGCGGCAGAAAGCGCAAGGCGAGTCGTTCCTGCGGGAGGCACAGGCGGCTGGCGCCGACCTGATGCTGAAGGGCGCCTATACGCAGAGCCGCATCCGCCAAATGATCTTCGGCGGCGCTACCCGCCACCTGATCATGGAAGCAACGATGCCGGTAATCATGGCGCGGTAGCGCAGCCCAATAGGCGGCCGCAATCTGCTCAACCGGCGCGGCACTTTGCAACGCTGCCGGTCTCGGCCCTGTTTGCCGAAAAAGTTTTTGGCAATGGAGGCCATCGTGATGGAACAACATCGGCCCGGCAAACAAAGCCCTGGCGAGCAAAGCAACGCCAAACACTCAGACTCGCGCAATGAAGGCGAAGGCAACAAGACTGCGGCGCGCGAATATGACGAAGCCCAGCGCCGCTTCATCGACTCCGGCAAGGTGGACGAGAAAGCGCGGGAGGCCGAAAGGGCATTGAAGACGCAGCGGCGCGAACTGGAACGCGCCGAGGCGATCGGCAAGAGCCACGAGAGCAAGGAAGATCCCGAGATCAGCCGCAAATATTAGGCGGCCTTCGCGCGCCGGTTGCCGTGATCGCGCCTGATACGCTCCGGCCACCGTTCCAACGCGGAACCGGCGTGGCAGCGGAGATGTTTTGACGAGGAATCACCGCTGCTTTCTGCCCGTCACGGCAAGCGAAGGAAGCCATGGCTGATACGACGCGAAATGCATTCGAACCACGCGACGCATCCGTTGCGACTCCGCCCAGCGACCGCCCGAGCGCCCGCGTCGCAAGCCGCGCCCTCGAGGACGCCAAAGAGATGGGCAGCGAGCTGTTGACCGCGATGCGCGACAGCGCGACGAATTTGTTGGACGAGCAGCGGCGGCAGGCGGCGGACGAAATCGTCTCAATCGGCGACGCACTGCGCCAGTCGGGCGACGCGCTCGAACACAAGGCCGGCCTTGGGGTCGGCCGTTATGCCGACGAAGCGGCGCGCGCCATCGACGATTTCGCCGGCAGGGTGCGGAGCAGCTCGTGGAGCGAGATCGCCGCTGACGTCGAGGATTTCGCCCGCCGCTGGCCGATCGCGTTTCTTGCGGCGGCCATAGCGGTTGGATTTGTCGGTGGCCGCCTGCTGCTGTCGGCCCCGCCGAAGCCGCGCGAACCCGATCTGCCGCGGGCCCTGCCGGGGACTGCCGTTGCCGTCGAGACCGGCGTGCGGACGGAGATTTCCGATCCCTACAGCGCCGCTCGGGAGCAAGGCTGATGGCGTTCGATCCCGACGGACCGGAGGTGATCGGTCCGCGTCCAAAAGCCGAACGCTCGCTGGCGACCCTGCTGTCCGATCTCGCGGCCGAGACGATTTTGTTGATCCGTCAGGAACTGGCGCTGTTGAAGGCGGAGCTGCACGAAAAATTCAGCCGAGCCGGCCGCGGCGCGACGGCAATCGGCGCCGGCGCGCTGATCGCCTACAGCGGCTGGCTGGCGCTTGTCGCCGCGATGATCCTGGCGCTGTCGCTGGTTCTGCCGGCATGGCTGGCGGCGACGGTTGTCGGCATCGTGATCCTGGCGATCGGCGGCATTCTCGCTCTGATCGGCAAGCGCCGGCTCGACGCGCAGGCGCTGGTGCCGCGGCGGACGCTGCGCACGCTGCGGGAAGACGAGGAATGGCTGAAAGAGCGATTGCGATGAGCGAATCCCAACGCCCCGCGCAGCGCTCCCCCGCGGGCATCGAGCGCGACATCGACCGTACGCGCGTCGAGTTGGCCCGCACCCTCGATGAGATCGAGCGTCGGCTCAACGCGCGCTATCTCGTGGAGAAAGGGTTCGACATGTTGAAAGACAGCTTCGTCGGCGGCGCGGCGGCGGACCGCGCGCTCGCCGCGGTGCGCGCCAATCCGGTTCCGTTTGCGCTGTTCGGCATCGGCACCGCCTGGCTCCTCGCCGCCAACACCAAGGCCGGGTCCTACGCGGCCGGTAAGGCCGGCGCGATGGCGAGCGACATGGCCGGACGGGTCGGCATCGGTTCGGCGGCGGCGGAGCAGCCGCTCGGCCATACCGGCAACGCGATGGTGGACGACGCCGACCGGCAGACCTCGAACGGCTGGGTGCACCAGGTCAGCGGCATGGCGCAGGGCGCGCTGCGCACGGTGCGCGATTCGGGAGGCGCGATGATCAATCGCGCTGGCGCCTATGCCGGCGACGGTGCCGGCCGGGTCGCCGACGGGCTGAGCGGCACGACGCAACGCCACCCGCTGCTGGCCGGCGCGATCGGCGTCATGGCCGGCGCGCTGATTGCCTCGCTGCTGCCACTGTCGCGGCGCGAGGACGAGTGGATCGGCGACACCCGCGACAAACTGTGGGAACGCGGCGAGGAACTCGGCCAGGAGGCCGTCGCGCGGGCCCGCGACGCGGCGGCCCGCGCCGCCAACCGCGCCGTCGATGCTGCGACCGACGCAGCGAGCGAAACCCTGAAGGAAGCAATCAGGGACGAAATCGCCAAACCCGCGACGCGATAGTTTTGCATCCCGCCGTGGCGGTGTGCGCGGCCGCGCTTTATAAACGGCGGCCGTAACGCGAGTCGTTGCTGCGACGGCGGGAGGGGGAAATGCGGTTTGCGGCGGTAATCGGCTTGGCGCTGGCTGTGCCGGCCGGAGTCCTTGGTTCGGCACCGGCGCACGCGCAGGCACCGCTTTACCCGTCCGCGCCGCCGCCGGTCGCCGCACCGCCGGCGTCGCCCGAGGCGGCGGCTATCGCGCGTTGCCTGTGCCTGCATCGCGACCTCGACACGCTGGCCGCCGACGTGGCGGCGCGGCGGCACGCTTATGACGCGCGGCAACAGGCGCTGGCACGGATGGACGCGCAGCTCCAACGCGAGCGCGCGACGATCGACGTCAACAACCCGGACGCCGTCGCGCAATTCCGCCAGCAGCTGGCCCAGCGCGATGCGCTGTTCCGGCGTTCCACCGGACGGGCCGCCGGCCAATTGTCCACCGCGGTGACGCATTACGACGCTGCAGTCGATCAATACAATTCGCAATGTGCCAACCGGCCGCGCGACCCGGTGCTGCTGTCACAGGTCGCGGCGACGCTGATCTGCCCGGCGCCCTAGTCGTCGCGCGCCTTGTCGGGGTAAAGCGCGGCGGGATCGACCAGCGGCGCCGCGATCGTCGCCCAGCCCGCGCCGCGCCAGGCCCGGAAGAAGCAGCTGCGCCGGCCGGTGTGGCAGGCGACCCCGGGCTGATCGACAAACAAGAGGATCGTGTCGCCGTCGCAGTCGAGGCGCAACTCGACGAGCCGCTGCACCTGCCCCGAGGTTTCGCCCTTGCGCCACAACGCGCGGCGCGACCGCGACCAATAGCAGGCGCGCCCCTCGGTCAGGGTCAGGCGCACCGATTCGCGGCTCATCCAGGCGACCATCAGCACTTCGCCCGTGTCGTATTGCTGCGCGATTGCCGGCACCAGCCCGTCGGCATCGAACCGTATCTCGCCCAACGCCCCCTCGATGGTATCGCTTGTCACGTTCCTGTCCTCGCTCGGCCGCCCGCCGCTGCGGTTTGCGGTTCTGCCCGCGGCGGCCATGAGCCTATCGCTCGGCGACGGCAGCGGCTATTTTTGCGCCATAGCGGTTTCACAAATTGAGGCCATAAAAGCACCCGTGCCCCTCCGCGTCATCCGCCATCCCGCTCCAGGGTCCCGCCATCCGCGCGGCGCGGTGCTCGCGCTCGGCAATTTCGACGGGCTGCATCGCGGCCACGCAGCATTGATCGGCGCCGCGCGCGACCAGGCCCGCGCGCAGGGTGGGCCGGCCGCCGTGCTGACCTTCGAGCCACACCCGCGCAGCGTATTCATGCCGGAGGCGGAGCCGTTTCGGCTGACGCCGTTCCGCGTCAAGGAGCGCGAGATCGCGCGGCTCGGCGTCGAACTGTTGTTCGTGCAGCATTTCGACATGCAGTTCGCGAAAAGAAGCGCCGAGACGTTTATTACCGATCTGCTGCTGGGCGCGATCGGCATCAGTCACATCGTCGTCGGGCACGACTGCACATTCGGCAACCGTCGCCGCGGCACCCCGGACATGCTGCGCGAGGCCGCCGCCGAGCGCGGATTCGGGCTCAGCGTCATCGAACCGGTGCGCGGCGGCGACAGCGCGGTCTATTCCTCGACCCATATCCGCGAACTGCTGCGCGGCGGGCGACCGCGCGAGGCGGCCGCCCAACTCGGCCGCTGGTGGGAGATCGACGGCCGGGTCATCGTCGGCGACCGGCGCGGCCGTACGATCGGCTTTCCGACCGTCAACATCGGCCTCGGCGAATACCTTCGCCCGGCCTTCGGAGTCTACGCCGTGCGCGTGTCCGGCGACGGCGCCGACGACCCGTTCGCCGGCCGCACGATCGATGGCGTTGCCAATATCGGCTTGCGCCCCACCGTCGGCACGCCGGAGCCGCGATTGGAAGCGCATCTGTTCGATATCGACGGCGACCTTTACGGCCGCCACCTGCGCGTCGCGCTCGTCGATTTCATCCGACCGGAACAGAAATTCGCCGGCATCGACGCCCTGAAGGCGCAGATCGCTGCCGACGCGGCCCGCGCCCGCGAGATTCTCGCGGCGACCCCGGCCTGACTATAACGCGCTCCTTCGGCTGCCGCCGCCGCCGTCGATCGTAACGATTGTGCCGGTCGTGTAGGCCGAGCGGTCGGATGCGAGAAACGCGGCCATCCAGCCGATCTCTTCGGGTTTCGCGGCGCGGCCGAAGGCATAGCCGGCCATCAATTCCTGCCAGCGCTCGGGATCGCCGAAGCGGGTCTCGGCGCGGGTGCGGGTCAGCGTCACGAGCCGCTCGGTCATGACCGGTCCCGGGTTGATGCCGACGACGCGCAGGTTGTCGCGCGGCGCGGTGCCGCCCATCGCGCGGGTGAACGCCATCAGCGAGGCATTGCCGGAGGAGCCGGCCACATAGTCGAAATCGGGGTTCTCGCCGGCAGCGCCGAGAATGTTGATGATGACGCCCCGTCGCCGCGCCGCCATCAACGCATAGAAGCGGCGGGTCATGTTGATATAGCCGAACACCTTGAGGTCCCACGCCTCGCGCCAGCGCGCCTCGTCGATCTGCGCGATGTTGCCGCCGGGGATGGCGCCGGCATTATTAACGAGGATGTCGATGTCCGGACACTCGGCCGCCAGGCGATCGACGCTGGCCGATCGGCTGAGGTCGAGCGGGTAGCAGCGCACCGCGACATTGTGGCGAGCCGCGATCTCGCCGCGCGCGCTTTCGAGATCGGCCGCGGTGCGCGACACCAGCACGACATCGCAGCCCTCCTCGGCCAGCGCCTCGGCGCAGGCCCGCCCGATGCCCTTCGACGCGCCGGTCACCAGCGCTTTCTGCCCGCGCAGGCCCAAATCCATCGCAACCCCTTCCCTGCCCTGCCGCAACCCTCAGGCGAACAGGCGCTCGTTCTGGAGGCCCTTGTACATATCGGCGACGTATTCGCCATAGCCGTTCCAGATGAGGGTCGGCACGCGCTGGTCGGTGCCGAGCACGCGCTCGGTCGCCTGGCTCCAGCGCGGGTGCGGCACCGCCGGGTTCACATTGGCCCAAAAGCCGTATTCGCTCGATTGCAGCGTCTCCCAGAACGTCTTCGGCTGCTGGTCGGTAAACTCGAAGCTGACGATCGATTTGACCGATTTGAAGCCGTATTTCCACGGCACCGCGAGCCTCAATGGCGCGCCGTCCTGCTTCGGCACCGGCTTGCCGTACATGCCGGTGACGAGGAAGGCGAGTTCGTTCCGGGCCTCGAACATCGTCAGCCCCTCGACATAGGGCCAGGGATAGAAAAACGCGTTCTGCCCCGGCGCCTCCTGGGGGTCCATGAACGTCGTCATCTTCAGGTATTTGGCCGAACCGAGCGGGCGCGCGAAATCGACGAATTTGGCGAGCGCGAAGCCGGTCCACGGCACCGCCATCGACCACGCCTCGACGCAGCGATGGCGATAGAGGCGCTCTTCGAGGCCCATCTTTTTCACCAGGTCGTCAAACGCGATCGTCACCGGCTTTTCGACCATGCCGCCGACCTTGACCGTCCACGGTTCGACGGTGAGCGCCTGGGCGGCCTGCCAGATGTCCTTATCCTCGCCGAATTCGTAGAAATTGTTGTAGGTGGTTGAATATTTTTCCGGCGTGATCGGCCGGTCGAGCGTGTATCTGCCGTCACGCTTGGCCGGGTAGAGGCCTGCCACCGGACGCGGGTCGGCGTCGGCCAGCGCCGGTGCGACCCGGCCGAACCCGGCCGCGATGACCGGCCCGGCGGCCAGCCCTTTTAGCAGCCTGCGGCGGTTGCGAAAGGTCGCCTCGTCGGTCGCCGCGCCCTCCGGCAATTCCCAGCCGCGTTTTCTGCGAACCAGCATGCGCTGTCTCCTGCGCTTCACCCGCGCCCGATGTGGGCATGCGGCCGTCACGCGCCAAGAGAGCTCGCTACTGCGCGGCTTCCTGGGCGCGGCTCTGGATGACCTTCTCGGCCGGCCGGCCGGTCAGTTCGGCCATGTGGTCGAACTGCCGCGCGAAGCTGCCGACCCCGAGCGTCAGCGAGCGCAATTCGACGATCAAGTCGTGCAGTTCGCTGCGCGGCAGGTGAGCCCGTACGACGTCCCAACCGGGCCAGTCGGGCTTTGCATCGTAGCCGAGGATCTGGCCGCGGCGCCCGGAGATCAGGCGCTGCGCGCGTGCGGTAAACGCGTTCGGCACCGAGATGTCGACTTGATCGATCGGCTCCAGCAGGATCGGGTCGCATTTCGGCAGCGATTCCTGGATCGCCTGGCGGCCGGCCGTCTTGAACGCCATATCGGAACTGTCCACGGCATGGAACTGTCCCGTCAGCAGATCGACCGCGATATCGACGACCGGAAAGCCAAGCGGGCCGTGCGTCAACGCCTCGATGACGCCTTCTTCGACCGCCGGAATGTAATTGCGCGGTATGGCGCCGCCGACGACCCGGTCGGTAAACGTAAAGCCCGAGCCGCGCGGCAGCGGCTTCACTTCGATCGTGCAGTCGGCGAACTGGCCGTGGCCGCCCGATTGCCGCTTGAAACGCGAATGCTGCTGCACGCCGCGACGGATCGTCTCCTTATACGGCACCGCCGCGTGATGGCCGACGACGGCCAGATTGTGCCGGTTGCGCAGCCTGTCCATCGCGATCTGCAGATGCACGTCGCCCTGCCCCCACAGCACCATCTCACGCAATTCGGCATTCTGCTCGAGGTCGAGGGTCGGGTCTTCGTCGATCAGCTTCGCGATCGACCCCGTCAATTTCACGTCGTCGCCGCGTTTTTCGGCATGGACCGACAGGCCGTAGACCGGCCGCGGTTTTTCCGGCTGCGGCAGCTTTTCGGCCTTGCCCGACGGGGTCAATACGGTGCCGGTGGCGATCTCTTCCATGCGGGTCAGCCCGACGACCTCGCCCATTTGCGCTGCGGCCGCCTTTTCGTGCTGCGCCCCGAACAGCTTGACGACGCCGGCGACGCGCGAGCCGTTCAGCACGTTGCCTTCGGCAACCTGGCCGCGCCACACCCGCACCAGCGATAATTTGCCGGTATGCGGCAGGTGGTACGTCTTGAACACCTGCGCCAGCGGCTCGCCGTCCGGCGCGATGCCGAGCCGATCCGCGGTGTCGGCCGGCGCCGGCGTCTCGTGCCGCAACGCCTTCCACAGACGGCGCACGCCGTGGTCCTGCGTCGCCGCGCCGACGAAGACCGGCACAATCAGGTTCTTCTGAAAATCCTGCGTCAGATGCTTGTAGATGTCCTCTTTCGACGGCTGCACGTCTTCGAGCAACTGTTCCAACAGCGTATCGTCGAAATCCGCCAGCTTTTCGACGAGGCTCGTGCGGGTCTCGCCCTCGCGGTCCCAGAAATCGTCCGGCAGCGGGATCAGATCCGAGGACTGGCCGGGCCGATAGCGGTAGGCCCGTTCGCTGACCAGATCGACATACCCGGTGATCTCGGCTTCGCTGCCGCGCAGCGGCACTTGGCGCAGCACGAGCGGCCGCTCGGAAACCGATTGCAACGCCGCCAGCACGTCGCGCACCCGCGCGTTCGCCGCGTCGAGCTTGTTGATGAACAGCATGTGCGGAATGTCGCGGCGCGACAGGAAATGCAGCAGCGCGCTGACCGTGATCGCGCGCTCGACTTCCGGTTCGCAAACAACGACGACGGTATCGGCGACCAGCATCGCCTGCTCGGCTTCGTAGAGCAGTTCGACCGAGCCCGGGCAATCGAGGATCGACCACGGGTCGCCGAGAAAATTGGCGTTGGCGACGTTGATCTCGGTCGACATCGAACGGGCGCGCGCCTCGGGGGCGTGATCCCCGACCGAATTGCCGTCGCGCACGCTACCGCGCCGGCTGGTCGCGCCGCTTACGAACAACATCGATTCGAGCAGCGTCGTCTTGCCGGACAAATAAGGCCCGACGAGAGCGACGCAGCGGGGGGCGCTGGGCATGAGATCCTCCACACGAGATCCATTTGCGGCCCGCCTGTGCGGCCGCGTTATGTGACAGGATCGTGGCGCGCCGCCCCGACCCTGGCAAGCCGAATGTGGGCGGCGACAAGGCGCCGGGCTAGGTGCGCAGTTCGACGCCGGCCGCACGCATCGCGGCGAGCGCGCGGGCGAGCGAGCCGTCGAGGTCGATGCCGCGGCACGCGTCGAGCGCGACGGTTGCGGCAAAACCGACCGCGCGCGCGTCGAGGGCCGAATAAAGCACACAGAAATCGGTCGCGAGGCCGCACAGCGTCAGCCGTTCGATGCCGCGCTCGCGCAGATAGCCGGCAAGCCCGGTCGGCGTTTTGCGGTCGTTTTCGCGGAACGCCGAATAGGAGTCGATCACCGGGTTGCAGCCCTTGCGGATGACCAGTTCAGCCTGCGGAATGGCGAGGTCGGCGTGAAATGCCGCGCCGGCGCTGCCCTGGACGCAATGGTCGGGCCACAGGGTTTGCGCGCCGTACGGCAGCGCGATCGTCTCGAACGGGCTGCGGCCGGGATGCGAGCCCGCGAACGAGGCGTGGCCCGGCGGGTGCCAGTCCTGGGTCAGCACGACGTGCGCGAAGCCGCGTGCGAGTCGATTGATGACGGGCACGATCGCGTCGCCGCCGGGCACCGCGAGCGCCCCGCCCGGGCAGAAATCCCGCTGCACGTCGATGACGATCAGCGCCTCGCGCGCCGGCGCAGTGACGTCCATTTTCGTCTCCCGATGACCGCGGCGCGGCACGGAAAATACGCCGCGCGGCGCGCCGTGTCGCTGCGCAAGATCGCGGCCGGCGCCGGCATTCGCACCGGCGCGCGACGCATCGCCGATTTGGCGGCGCCGCTCATTCGTGATCAACCTTTTGGCAACCAATCGCGGGCACAGTTGCGCGATGAACGGGCAGGAAGGGCGCGGATATTGACGCCGCCGAGATCACGCAGGCCGGCGACCCCGGACCTGACGGCGCTTGCCGCCGCCCGGCTCATCGAAAGCCGCGGCCCGGACGCACTGCGCATCCTTGCCGACCGCGCCGAATTCGCCGCCGAGCGCGGCCACCGGGTTGCTGCCGCGACGTGGCGCGACATGGCCGACGCGGCTGCCCACTTGTTGCGCATCGAGCGCGAGCCGGCCGTCATGCCGCCGGGTCTTGCCTGCCGCCTGCCGCGCATCTGGCTGCGCTAGCGAGGAACCGCCGGGCGCGACCCTGCATTGCTCCCGCCGCATTGTCTGCCGCCGACGATTTCCGTAAGGTCCGCCGCCCGGTTTTTAGGCAACAGGAGCGGCGGGTTGGACCAGGCGGTGGCGGAAGAGGTGCGGTCGCCCGTCATCGTGCCGCGGCGCGGCCTGGTACTGGCGGCGGCACTGATGGCGACGTTCATGGCAGCGGTCGAGAGCACGATCGTCGCCACCGCAATGCCGACGATCGTCGGCGATCTCGGCGGCTTTCGGCTGTTCAGCTGGGTATTTGCCGCCTACCTGCTGACGATGGCGGTGACGGTGCCGGTCTATGGCCGGCTCGCCGACATCTACGGCCGCAAGCGCGTGTTCTTTGCCGGCACCGGCGTGTTTCTCGTCGGCACGACACTGTGCGGCTTCGCCTCCTCGATGACCGCGCTGATCGTCTTTCGCGCCATCCAGGGGTTGGGCGCCGGCGCGATCCAGCCGGTCGCCGTGACCGTGCTCGGCGACATCTACACACCGGCCGAACGCGCCCGGGTCCAGGGCTATACGTCGAGCGTCTTTGGCATCTCGGCGATTGTCGGGCCGCTGCTCGGCGCCTTCATCGTCGAGCACCTGCACTGGTCCCTCGTGTTCTGGGTCAATCTGCCGATCGGCATCGCCAGCATGCTGATGTTCGGCGTGTTCCTGCGCGAGACCGTGGCGCCTCGCGGCCATCGCATCGATTATTTGGGCAGCCTCCTGCTGTCGGTCGGGGTCGGCGCCGCGATGCTGGCGCTGGTGCAGGGCGCGCACCTGGACGCCGGCGCGCTGGCCGCGATCCTCTCGGTCGCCGGGGCGTCGCTCGTCCTGCTGGCCGTACACGAAAACCGCACGCCGGAACCGATCGTGCCGTTCCGTCTGTGGCGCAACCGGGTCATCGCCCTGGCCAATTTCGGCATCTTCGGCACCGGCTCTGCGATGATGGGCGTCAGCGCGTTCCTGCCGGCCTATGTCCAGGGTGTGCTGGGCGGGGCACCGAGCGTCGCCGGGTTTGCCCTCGGCTGCCAGTCGGTCAGCTGGATGTTTGCGACGATCGCCGCCGGCCGCCTGATGATCCGCACCTCGTATCGGCTGTCGGCGGCGATCGGTGCGGTGGCGCTGTTGTGCGGCGGCGCTATGCTCGCATGCCTGACGCCGGGCAACGGCATCGCGCTCGCCGCCGCCGGCTCGTTCGTGTGCGGCATCGGCATGGGGTTCTGCAACCCGGCCTTCCTGGTATCCGTACAGGCAAGCGTCGATTGGGGCGAACGCGGCGTCGCCACCGGCGCCAACATGTTCATGCGCACATTCGGCCAGTCGTTCGGCGCCGCGCTGTTCGGCGCGGTGGTGAATTTCGGCGTGCACGCCCGCGTGCCGTTGGCCGGGGACGCCGTCAACAAGCTGTTGGAGCCGGGTCTGCGCGACTCGCTCGGGGCCGGCCAGCTAGCGCGCCTGACCGATGCTTTTGCCGCCTCGGTGCACGAGGTCTATCTGCTCGTCATGCTGATCGCGCTGGCGACACTGGCGATCGCGCTGCTGTTTCCCGCCCGCCTCAGCCCGACCCGCCCGCGCTAGGCAGGCCGGCGGGCGAGCGCCGCCTTGTAGGCGCCGGCCGCGGCGGCAAAGCCGATTTCGAGCGCGTCAGCGGTCAATTCGTGGCCGATCGAGGCTTCGGCGAGGTTCGGTATCGCCGCGACAAGCGCCGGCAGGTTGGCGAGGTTGAGGTCGTGCCCAGCGTTTACGACGAGACCGCGGGCGGCGGCCGCCGCCGCCGTGTCGGCGCAGGCCTGCAATTCGGCCGCGCCGTCGCCGCGGCGGCAGGCGGCGGCATAGGTTCCGGTGTAGATTTCGACGCCGGCGGCGCCACTCGCCGGCACCCGCCGGACGACCGCCGGGTCGGGATCGACAAATAGGATGACGCGGCAGCCGAGCGCCGTCAGCGCATCGACCGCGGCGCGCACCAGCGGCATGTCGGCGTTGCCGAGCTTCCACCCCTCCTCGGAGGTGAACGCGCCGGGTGGGTCGGGCACCAGCGTGCATTGCTCGGGGCGGACCGCCCGCGCGATCGCCAACAGCCGCGCGTCGGGATAACCCTCGATGTTGAGTTCAAAGCCGGGACGCCACGGCTGCATCAGCGCCGCCAGCGCCGGCACGTCGGCGGCGCGGATGTGCCGCTCGTCGGGACGCGGATGCACGGTCAGCCCGTCAGCGCCGGCATCATGCGCGATCCCGGCGAATTTCAGGATGTCCGGCACGCCGGTGCGGCGCGAATTGCGCAACAGGGCAACCTTGTTGAGGTTCACGGAGAGGCGGGCCATGCCGGCCACTATAAGCCGAACCGCGTGCCCCGAAAATGCCGGCCGCTGCGACCGGCTTTGCCACCGGCGGGATCGAATGGCGCGCCCGCTGCGTTCCCTTGGGCAGGTCGTTCAACCCTGAGGACCGCTGATGGACCAGCGCATCATCGAGACGCCGCAGCGGGCGCGTGGCGCCCGCAAGCCGGGCATCACCCGATACGTCCTTGCGATATCGCTGGTGCTGGTTGTTATTCTATTTGCCGTTGCCTATGTATTCTCCGTATGAGCGGAGAAAGCCGATGACGCCGTTGCGCTGCGCCGTTCTCCTTGCGTTGGCGCTCGGCGTTTGTGGCTGCGGGGTCGGCGCGCCGGATCGCGCCAGCGACATCCAAAACCTGAACGCAATCAGCGACGACATTTCCGCCCGCACGATGACGGAGTCGTCGGCGATGCGATTGCATGACCCGAACTGGCCGACGACCCTGCCCAACACCTACTCGACCGAATACGCGCCCTAGCCGCCGGCGATGCGGTCGGCACCGCTGCGACGCGGTCGGTTATGCCGCGTGGCGCAGACGCCGCGTTGCGCTATCATGTAGCTGCGATGACAACATTCCTGACCGCTATTCTCGTGCTGGCGATGCTCGGCGTGCTGGGCGTGCTCGGCGCCGGCGTCGTGACATTACTGAAGGGCGGCAATCCGCAGCGATCGAACAAGCTGATGCAGGCCCGCGTGCTGATGCAGGGCGTCGCTTTGCTGGTGCTCGCGTTGCTGATGATGATGGCCGCCGGCGGGCATCGCTGAGCCATGGTGCACCTGACCCGCATTTATACGCGCGGCGGCGACCGAGGCGAGACCTCGCTCGGCGACGGCAGCCGGGTGGCGAAGCAGGCGTTGCGCGTCGAGGCTTTCGGCACGGTCGATGAGGCCAACGCGGCGCTCGGTTTGGCGCGGTTGCAGGCCGATATCGAGGCCGATGCGATGCTGGCCCGCATCCAGAACGATCTGTTCGATCTGGGCGCCGATCTGTGCACCCCGGAAGACGGCAGGCGGGCGGCGGGCGCGCTGCGCATCGTCGCGGCGCAGGTCGAGCGGCTGGAACGCGAGATCGACGCGATGAACGCCGAGTTGCAGCCGCTCGATTCGTTTGTGCTGCCGGGCGGCTGCGCGGCCGCGGCGCATTTGCACCTGGCGCGCACCGTAACCCGCCGCGCCGAACGGCTCGTCTGCGCGTTGGCCGCCACCGAAGCGGTCAACCCGGAGGCGGTCAAATACCTGAACCGGCTGTCCGACCACCTGTTCGTGCTGAGCCGCCGGATGAATGCCAACGGCGCGCGCGACGTCCTGTGGCGCCCCGGCGCCACCCGCTGACCATCCACAAACCCACGTTCTGAACGATCGCCGGGCACAAGGACGGCTGCCACCGCGGAACGGCGGCGGCGCCGCGGCCGTTTGGCGGGTAACGCCATTTCGGAGATCGGCCGATGGACGACGCCCGCAGCCGCAGTCGCGAACCGGACACCTGCCGCGATCTCGACCGCGCCCGCCAGATCGAGATCCGCGAAAGCCTGCGCTTTTTTGCCGAACGGCCGGCCGAAATTGCGGCGCGCCTCGCCGAGCTCGATCGCGAGTGGGACATTGAGCGTGCGCTCGCAGCGGCCGCCGGCGTCTTGTCGCTGGGCGGCCTGGCGCTCGCCGCCTTCGCCGACCGCCGCCTCCTGCTGCTGCCCGCGGCCGTCGCCGGCATTCTGCTGCAGCACGCGCTGCAGGGCTGGTGCCCGCCCGTGCCGCTGTTGCGCCAGCTCGGCTTTCGCACCCACTCCGAAATCTGCCGCGAGCGCTGCGGCCTCGGCATGCTGCTCGGTAATCTTCGACCGCTCGCCGATCCGGCACCCGCCGAGTTCGTCGCCGAGCTCGTGCAGCTCGACGAGGCGGTCGAGGCCTAGGCTCGGCTCGGCGGCCGCGCGCCGGCATCGCGCGCGCAGTCAGCCGGGATACCCGACCGGTCAGGTGCGGCGCCTCTTGTTTTCCGGCGGCCGCTGGACTATGCCGCGCCGGTACCGGCTGCCGAAGCGAGGGAAACGATGAAAGCGCTGGTCGCGGTGAAGCGCGTCGTCGACTACAACGTCAAGGTCCGCGTCAAGGCGGACCACACCGGGGTCGAACTCGCCAACGTCAAGATGTCGATGAACCCGTTCGACGAGATCGCCGTCGAGGAAGCCCTGCGGCTGCGCGAGAAGGGGCTCGTCGAGGAGGTCATCGCGGTCTCGGCCGGCGTCGCGCAGTGCCAGGAGACGATCCGCACCGCGCTGGCGATGGGCGCCGACCGCGGCGTCCTGGTGCAAACTGACAGCGAATTGCAGCCGCTCGCGGTCGCCAAGCTGCTGAAGGCGGTCATCGACCGCGAAGGCCCGCAGATCGTCATCATCGGTAAGCAGGCGATCGACGACGATTGCAACCAGACCGGACAGATGCTGGCGGCCCTGCTCGGCTGGCCGCAGGCAACCTTCGCCTCGAAGGTCGCGATCGCGGACGGCCGCGCCGAAGTGACCCGCGAAGTCGACGGCGGGTTGGAAACCGTCGCGTTCAAATTGCCGGCGGTCGTCACGACCGACCTGCGGCTCAACGAGCCGCGCTACGCCTCGCTGCCCAACATCATGAAAGCGAAAAAGAAGCCGATCGCGATCGTGACGCCGGACGAACTCGGCGTCGATGTAACGCCGCGGCTCGTCACGCTGAAGGTGGAGGAGCCGGCCAAGCGCCAGGGCGGGGTCAAGGTCGGCTCCGTCGCCGAACTCGTCGACAAGCTGAAAAACGAAGCGCGGGTGATCTGATGTCCGTCCTCGTCGTTGCCGAGCACGACAACCGGGCGCTGAAGCCGGCGACGCTCAACGCGATGACCGCAGCGCGCGAGATCGCCGAGGCGGCCGGCAGCGACGTGCACATCTTTGCTGCCGGCAGCGATTGCCGCGCCGTTGCCGAGGCGGCCGCGCAGGTCGAGGGCGCCGCCAGGGTGCTGCTCGCCGACGATCCAGCCTACGCGCACGCGCTGGCCGAGAACGTGGCGCCGCTGCTCGTCCGGCTCGCCGCGGACTACAGCCATGTCCTGGCGCCGGCGACGACAGCGGGCAAGAACCTGATGCCGCGCGTCGCGGCGCTGCTCGATGTCATGCAGATTTCCGATATCAGCGCCGTCGTGTCGCCGGATACTTTCGTTCGGCCGATCTTTGCCGGCAATGCGCTGGCGACGGTGCAATCAAAGGATCGGGTCAAGATCATCACGGTGCGCGGCACCGCCTTTGCGCCGGCCGCTTCCGCCGGCGGCAACGCGCCGATCGAACCCGTCGCGGGCAGCGGCGCGGCCGGCCTCTCCGAGTTTGTGCGGGCCGAGCTGTCAAAATCGGAGCGGCCCGAATTGACCAGCGCCAGGGTCATCATCTCGGGCGGGCGCGGCATGCAGTCGGGCGACAATTTCCATTTGTTGGAAACAGTTGCCGACAGGCTCGGCGCCGCCGTGGGCGCCTCGCGCGCCGCGGTTGATGCCGGCTTTGTGCCGAACGATTACCAGGTCGGGCAGACCGGCAAGATCGTCGCTCCCGAACTCTACATCGCGGTCGGCATCTCCGGCGCGATCCAGCATCTCGCCGGCATGAAGGATTCCAAGGTCATCGTCGCGATCAACAAGGACGAAGAGGCGCCGATCTTTCAGATCGCCGATTACGGCCTCGTCGGCGACCTGTTCAAGGTTCTGCCCGAGCTTGATGACGAACTCGGCAAGGCGGCGCACTGACCCCAGGGGAATCGCATTTGACTGACTGAGCCGGGGGGACCGGATTGGCGGCATGCGCGGCGCGGTTTTGGGCGGTTTGGACGGTGTTGTTGCAGTGCCGCAGAAGTGGGATTCTGTTATCGACTCCTTTGCCGTGAGGGG
>DATJSO010000029.1:0-3543 GCA_035504075.1 Allostellaceae bacterium
TTATCATCGTATTGCTTTCAGGCGTGGTCGGGGTGCAAGCCGCCGCCGCGAGACCGCAGCGGCACGCTGCGCACATACCTGCCTGCCTCGCACGGCAGCGCGCCATGCTCGCCCCGCTCGACCGCTATGGCGGCTACCTGCCGCCGAACGCCCCGGCGCTCATGCAGCAAATCATCAATCTGGCGCTGGATGTCATCCGCAGCCGCTGCCTGCCGGAATACCATGGTCCGCCCGAGTACCAGTGGAATCCCGCCACAGGAAGTTATGAACTAGAATAATCGCGCGAACGGAATTCGGGGCGGCTCATGATGTCGGGATTGCGCATCGGCGTAATTTGCGCTTGCCTCGCTGTCTTGCTTCCTGCGTCGGCCAGCGCTTTCACGCTGCGGCAGATCGATCGCTGCGAGAGCGACAACGATGAATCGCCCGATCAGCAAATCAGCGATTGCACGGCGGTCATAGAGTCCGGCAGATTGCACGGCAAAGAGCTGGCTCGGGCCTACTACGATCGCGGCATCGCCTACAAAGCCGAGCGCGAACTCGACCGCGCCATCGCGGATTACGACCAGGCGATCCGGCTCGATCCGAAATATGCGCACGCCTACTTGAACCGCGGTAACGTCTACAAAGCCAAAGGCGACCTCGACCACGCCTTGGCGGATTACAACGAGGCGATCCGTTTCGATCCGAAAGATGCGGACGCCTACAACGATCGCGGCATCACCTACAAAGCCAAGGGCGACTTCGACCGCGCCATCGCGGATTACGACGAGGCGATCCGGCTCGATCCCAAATATGAGCCCGCCTATGTTGACCGTTGCAACGCGCTCAGGCACCGGGGCGATTACAGCGCGGCCCTTGCCGATTGCACGCAGGCGATCAAGCTCGACCCGAAGGACGAGGACGGCTACGTGAACCGGTGCGTCGCTTATGCAGATCAGGGCAATTACGCCGCCGGCGTTGCCGACTGCACACAGGCGCTGGGACTTAATCCGAACAACGAAGACGCCTACGTTGATCGCTGCAACGCCCTCGGTCACCTGGGCAATTACAGCGCCGCCCTTGCCGATTGTACGCAGGCGATCCGACTCGATCCAAAAGATGACATTGCCTATGAGGATCGCTGCCAGAACTATAACGACCGGAAAAATTACGGCTCCGCTGTGGCCGATTGCACGCAGGCCATCGCGCTCAATCCAAAAAACGCCCAGGCTTTCAGCGGTCGCTGCATCGCCTATGACGGCCTGCAAAATGATGGCGCCGCTATCGCCGATTGCACGCAGGCCATTGCGCTCGACCCACGGTATGCGAACGCCTACAACAACCGCTGCTGGGCCGAGGCCATTATCGGTCAGCTGCAAGCCGCGCTGGCGGATTGCAATCAAGCGCTGCAGCTTCTGCCCAACAACGCCGTTATCCTCAGCAACCGCGGGCTGGTGCAGTTAAAGCTTGGCTCTTTCCAGCAGGCAATAACCGATTACAGCGCCGCCATTACGCAGAACGCCAAGGACGCCAGCTCGCTCTACGGCCGCGGCATGGCCAAGCTGAAAAGCGGCGATACCGCCGGCGGAAAGGCCGACGTCGCGGCCGCCAAGACCATCCAGCCCGATATCGATAAGGTGTACGCAGGTTATGGCGTGACCTGACGCCCGGGGCAATGCAACCCACGCTGCGCGCGTCGCGCGCCGAACGGGATTAACGCCGCCCGGCTTTTACCGGCTGCTTTTGTTGCACCGCTCGCCGCTGCATCGCTTCGCGTTTCTCGGCGGTCTTGTCCCAGCCTTTGGCCATCAGCTCCAGCGCGCGCTTGTCGGCCGGTTCGCTCAGCGCCGCGGCGAGGCGGCGGCTTTGGCGCGCGAAGCGTCGGTAATCCATCGCCGATCGCATAGCTTTCCCCCCGCCGCGCAACGCATCGTGTCACGCAGCACCATCGAACCAAGCTTTGCGAAAGTTTCCCGTCCCGCACGGAACATCGCCGGACAGTATGGCAACTCAATGTCGATGCCGCAGCATTGGTGGCATGCGGTACGTTCGGCTTGTCGGCGCCGCGCTCAAATTATGGCGACGGACTTTGCGCCCGCCATCCGGCGCCTGACCTTCGGACTCGGACCTGCAATTGAATCGCTCTATCCGTCCCGGTATCCTCGCCGCGACGGGTGAGAAAGACGGTGGGCGTCGCAAATCTCGGCAAGATTCTGCAATACGCGAGCGCGGTGCTTGGCATTCCGGCGGCTGCGGCCGGCACCTATTCGGCCTATCAGACGTATTTCAGCAGCGAGGCCATCTGCCAGCAGCTGCGCGCGTCGATCGTCTCGACCATGCAGCAGAACGTGTCCGCCGCCGCGAAGCGAGCGCTGCTGCGCAAGGACGTCGACGAGTTCGACACCAGGTGCGGCGCCAAGGACCCCGACGCACGCGCATTGTTTCAGGCGGCGCTGAAGACCGACGCGCCGCCGGCGGCGCCCGCCGCACCGGGGACCGTGCTGGCGGATGCTGGACCGGGCGCCGCCGGTCCGCTTCCGCGCGCCGTCGCCGACGTGTTCGGACATTCGCCGAGCGGACAGTTGCGCGGCTGGGTGGCGCTGGTGCGCAGCGGGTCGGACGGCCCGGGGCACGCGAACTTCGACGGCTTCGCGCTGTCGCTGACATCGCTGCCGCCGGCCGGGGCCGTGCTGCGCGCACGCGACATCATACCGGTATGGCTCAAGCCGCAGCGCGGGCCGAACGAGCAAAGCGAGCTTCAGGGCCGCGTCGCCGCCGGGCAGTGCGTGCGCGTGCTCGGCACGCAGCCGGCGGAAGGATCGGAGCGCACCTGGGGCGAGGTCACTCCGGTTGCCTGTCCGGCATCGCTGCCGAGCGCAGCCAACTGAGCGATCTGATAATCATTCCGCGCGCGCGTCATTGCCGGGCGAAGGCCCGGCAATCCCGATAATAGTGGCGCGGCGTCTTGGGGTCGGGATGCGCGGGCCTTCGCCACGCCGAAGTTAGGTAGGTGTTGGCTTCGGACTGGCTACGTCCACGCAGGCGGGTCAAGCCCGCGCACGAGGAGAGAAAGAGCATTTCCGACGTGACCGGACTTCGCCCTACCCGAGATGCGAGAGCATTCCGCGGGCGGCGGAGCGCACGAGAAGCTTCTCGGCTTCCCAGCGCTCGGCGCCGTCGAGCGCGGCGAGAAAATCGACCTTGCCGGCGGCGAGCGTGGCGACCGGCAGGCCGTCGCGATAGATCAGGCGATTGTCGGTCAAGGCCGGCAGGCGCGGACCGGGCGTCAGAATGCCGACCAAGTTGAGCGGATCGGCGCCGGACAGCGACACCCACTGGTCGGCCGGCGGCCGGCGGCGCGTTTCGCGCAACAGGCCGACCGCTTCGGGTAGCGCATATTGCTCGCCGGTAAAGCCGGACACGAAACGGCCGCCGCGGATTTCGCCGCGCGCCTCGAGCCGGCGATAGATGCGAAGGAGATCGCGCCACGGCGGCAGCCAGCCGGCCTCGCGGGCCAGGAGCCGCCAGAACACGATGCCGTAACGCTGCAGCAGCGTCTTG
>DATJSO010000030.1:0-9836 GCA_035504075.1 Allostellaceae bacterium
AAAAGGGGTCAAAGTTGGACGCCGATCACCCCTCCACCGGGGTCAATCTTCCACGCCGGATCACAGCGACGCCGGCCGAGGCGGCGGCACGGCTGGGCGCGGACCAGGCCCGGCCGCCGCGCGAATTCCTCGATTGAGGCCCAGCATGCCGGCGCAGCTCGACGGCAACACTGCGTGGGGCGTCGTGCTCGGCCGCTATCTGCTCGGGCCGGAACAGTTCGGCGAGCGGCAGCGCTATAGCGGCGAGCGCAACCTGCTGGTGTTCGGCCCGAACGGCTCCGGCAAGGGCACCCGCTTTCTGATGCCGAACCTGCTGCAGATGCAGGATTGCAGCATGGTCGTGATCGATCCGAAGGGCGAGCTGGCGGCGGTGACGGCACCCTGGCGCCGCACCGTCGGCGAGGTCGTCGTGATCAATCCGTTCGGCGTGCTGGCCGACCGGCCGGGCTACGAGGATCTGCGGAGCGACGGCTACAATCCCCTGCTCGCGTTGGAGCCGGCGGCGGACTCGTTCAACGCCGATGCCTCATGGCTCGCCGAGGCCTTGGTCACGGTCGAGGGCAGCGATCCGCATTGGAGCCGCTCGGCCCGCAAGCTGGTCGCGGCGCTGATCATGCATGTGTGCCTGAAGGCCCACGGAGTTGACCGCGGCTCCCCTTCCCTCGCCGAGATGCGCCGCCTCCTGACCGAGCCGGTCATCGAGCCGGCCAAGGACGAGCCCGGCCACGGCATTCCGACGACGGCGATTGCGATGCGCCGCTGGGGCCTGCCGGCGCTGTCGATGAAAGCCGGCCAGTTCACCCGCTGGAACCGCGAGATCGAAAGCGTCGTCTCGACCGCCGACACGCAGACCGAGGCGCTCGATGACGCCGAGATCGCCGCCGATCTCGCCAAGCCCGGCATCGATTTCCGCGCGCTGAAACAGCGGCCGATCACGGTCTATGTGATCCTGCCGCCCGACATGATGGAGCGGCACGGCCGCTGGCTCAGGATGATCATCTCGTCAGCCCTGCGCGCCGTCATGCGGCTGCGCGAGCCGGGCGAGAAGCGCGTGTTCTTCTTGATGGATGAATTCGCCGCGCTCGGCCACCTGTCGATCATCGAGACGACGTGGGCGCTCGTGCGCGGCTACGGCATCCAGCTCGTGCCGGTGCTGCAAGACCTCAACCAGCTCAAGGAGCTCTACAAGGATCGCTGGGAAACCTTCATCGGCATGGCCGGCGTCGTCGAGGCCTTCGGCCCCAACGACCTGACCACGGCCGACTGGTTGTCGCGCCGTTCCGGCGACGCGACCGAGGTTGTCATGGGGTACAACATTTCGCAGCAGCCGGGTGGCGGCGCCGCCGGCGTCAGCGAGGGCGTCAATTACCACCAGGTCAAGATTCCGCGCCTGACGCCGCACGAATTGTTCGACACGCCCGAGGGACACGCCCACGTCTTCCTCGCCAACATGGCGAACCGGGTGCCGCTGTACGTCCCGGCCTATTACGAAATCGCCGCCGCCCGCGAGCGGGCGCGCGACAATCCGTATTTTGCGGCTGGATGAGACACCGTAGAATCGCGACATCCGCCATGCGAAGCTTTAGCAAACATCCTTCGGCGGTGGCGGAACGCTTGCGGGAATATTTGGGCGGATTGGGGTTTCGTCGTTTTGGCTATTCTGTTGTTCTTCTTCCATTCTTTTCAATCGTAACAAATGCTCCTCAGGTAAATTCTTCTCCAGTGAAATCGCCAAAAGATATCTAACGACATCTGATCGTGTTTCAAAGGGTGAAATGCGTCTATAGTGTTCGATCTTTCTAATATCATTCTCGTCAAAGGTAATATGCACATGTGCGGTTTTTCGTTCAGGCAAATCCGCCGAATCCTTATGAAGTTTTAAGACCTGCTTGAGAATATGAATATGATCTTCTGGTAATTTTCCTTCTAAGGAAATCGCAACAAGTTGACGAAGAACGTGAGAGCGAGAATCAACTCTCGCTATATGGCGGTAGTCACTTAACTTTGCGAGCACTGTCGGTGTTAGAGCGATATGAATCCGCTCTGTTTGCGGTCTGGCCATACGCCCATGTCCCCCATCAGCGAACGACTGGCCTGATCGGATGATCATGCTGCGCCAACGTTACACTATTATGACCATGTATGCGCACAAGGAGTCAAATTTGATCAATTATCTCCAAGAGCACGGATGTCAACGTAGAGTCCCGGAACCGTCACCGAAGCGCAACTGAGCGCATGGTAGAACCTGCGCTGCCGCGCCGACTGCTCAGTGGCGTGGTGGCCTCAGGAGGCCCTGAGGCTGATGGGAGGCCGCAAATGCGGCTCTGCTCGTGAGGAGGTAAGGAATGAGTACCACCTGCGATCGTCACGATGAAAGTCGCGACGGTCGCGCGCGCTTTTTTTCGTTGCGATGGCGGTTCCCGCTCCACCCGATCATCGCGTTCCTGCTCGCCGGCATGATGATGACGGCCGCGCTCGACGTGATCCCCGCATCGCACGGCGGAGACTTCCTCGAAAATGGAGGGCCTGCTCACGAAAGGGTCGTCAGCGCCGCCCGCGATGGTGGCGAGGTCGTCGTCGATTTACTTCAGACAGTAGTCGAAAAATGGAGGCATCAGATGCAGCACAGCTGCGTGCTTCTGGCCCTTATGGTTGCGGCCTATTTGTGGCATGCGTTGCTCGAATTATTGGAGGAGCAAGGATATCTCGACGAGTGGTTGAAGGATCATCCAACACTTCGTCGTGATCTGTTCGCTATAGGAGCCATACTTCTGCTCGCTCCTGCTGTCTATTACGGGAGCGAGCTGCACGACATGCTGTATCCACTTGCGGGTGCGGCAACATAAGTCAACGCGTGCGCCAGAGGCGCTAATTTCCTCCCCCGCCTAGCCACAATAAGTATATAGCTAGGCGGGGGTTTTTTCAGCGCAAGAAAAACCGGAGCGGAGCTGGGGCCGTCCCGTGGTCGGGGTGACGTGGCCGCATGTGCCCGGCACGGCCCATCGTCTTACCCATCCAGTTCGTCGTCCTCGTCGAGCTGACCCGGCCATTGCAGCTTCGGTTCGGGAGGCGGCGGGCGCTGGCCGAACGGCAACAACCGGACGTAGCCGCTGAAGCCGCCGATCGGCAGCACCCGCAAGATGATCTCCGCGCCGTCTTGATCAAGCCGACCGCTGCCGATCTTGATCCATGGCCCGACTTTTCGGCCGAACCGTTGCCGCGTAAAGGCGCTGTGGGTGTGGGGTTTGGGGTTCTCGGTCACGCCACGGCTCTAGCAAGGCTAGAGATGCGGCGATAGATGATTCGGCTCCGTGTAACGCAGGCCATCGTCCGGCTCGCCGGCGGGGTCGTTGTGGTGCCAGAGAGTGAGCCAGTCGAGCGTATCCGCCAGCCATAGCCGCGCGCCGGTGTATGCGGCATGCCTCCGCATGATCTTTTTCGCCAGCCGCCGGAATTGCCGTCTCCGGTTGTCGCCGCGCCTCCGGCCGGATTTCTTCGGTGCGGTGACAGGGCGGGCGGTGAGCGCCCTGCCCGCCTGACGGAACAGCCGCCGGATCGCCCCGCCTGCACCGGCTTTCGCTTCCTGCTTGCTGCCCCGCGCCGTGTCGGTGACGGCGCGGGTGCTATCGTTCGCGCTCGCGGCCTCGCGAGTAGTCCTCGTTGTCCCGCCCGGAGGTGGAAAGGTCGCGGCGCAACTGCGCCTCAAGCCGCCGGGTCAGGTCGTCATCGCTTCTGATTTGCTCGTTGAGCTCGTAGAGCTGCGCATCTCTGCCGGCCGCTTCCCGGCCGACGGCCTGCTCGCCGGCATCGCGTTCCATCCGCTCGGCCTGGTCCTTGGTCGGCGGCGGCGGCGGCGCGAACAAATTGGCAAGAAACTCGGCGGCCCGGCCGAGCGCCGAGACGAAGCTGCCGCCGAGCCGGCCCGTAGCGTCGCCGATATCCCGGACGCCGCGATCGTGCACCGGACCCGCTGCCGTTGGCGACACATCCGCTGCGCCGGCGCGCTGCATCCGCCACTCGTCGGCAATGTCCTG
Organism: Allostellaceae bacterium; assembly: GCA_035504075.1. GTDB lineage: Bacteria > Pseudomonadota > Alphaproteobacteria > ATCC43930 > CGMCC-115725 > DATARH01. The sequence continues at coordinate 4,035 of DATJSO010000030.1, forward strand.
CCGCAGCGCCGCCGCGGCTTCGCGCTTTACCTCGAAAGCGGCCCGCGCCTCGGTCACGCTCGGCAAACGCACCGTGCCCGCCGGGCCGTCCGCTGCCTCGATCAGCCGCGATGCGAGCTGCTCGAGGTCGAGCTTGTGCGGATTGAGCCGGTGCACGTTGCCGGCGCGGTCGACCGCGGAAATCTCGCCGATGTCCAGCACCGCGAAATGCTGCGGCCGGCGGGCCTCGCGGTTGATGTCGGCCGCCATCTGCGCGAGCTCCTCGTCGCGCCGCAACGCGTCGAGCGCGATGATGTCGCCGGCATTCGCCCGCACGATCGCGATCCCGCTCCGATCGAGGGCGGCGGCGAGCGCCGGCGCGCCGTTCAACTGGATGCTCTCGCCGTCGCGGGCGCTGACGATGCCGGCGGGACGCTGCGCCCGGTCCCGGCAATCGAGGATCGCCTGCTCGATCGGCGTCGCCGGCCGGGTCTTTTCGTACTCGCTGCGCCTTGCCTCGGCCGCCGCGGCGCGCGATGCCTCGCGCATCGCCTCGCGGGTGTCGCTGACGCTCAGTAACGTCGAAGCCTCGATGCCGGCGAGCCGCTTGGCGATCTCGCCGCGCTCTACCCCAGCCGTCCGCGGATCGAGGCGGTAGGCCTGACCGCGCGCGTCGACCGCGACGATCTCGGCTTCATGCATTGCCGGCGCGACGCGGCCGAGCTCCGCGGCAAAGGCGCGGCGGCGCCGATTGGCGCGGGCCTCCTTTTCCGTCACCCGCGCCAGCGCGATACCGCGCGCCGCCAGCGCCTCCTCCAGCTCGCCGGCTGTCCGGCTCAGGCTCCACGCCGCCCGGATCGCGCCTTGCATCGGGTTGAGCGGCCATTCCGGCCGCTTCGCCTCCGGCCCGGCCCGCGCCGCGGCAGGCCGTTCCCTGCCCGTCTGCGGGCCGCTGGTACGTGTGTTGTCCGGCCCCGGCGCAATCATCCCCTGCCCCGCCCGCCCGTGCTTCTGGCGCGCTTCCATCGCGTCCCGGCGCACCTCCTGCCGGGTCTTCGCTTCGGCGACGCTCGGCAATCTCTTGGCGTCGACATCCCGCATGAATTGGCGCAACTCGGCCGCCTTCATGCCGAGTGGCCGGGCGAGGTTGTGATCGCCGCCGGCCTGGTCGACGACGACGTAATCGCGCCGGTCGCCGCGCGCCAGCACGTAGCCGGCCGCCTCCATGCCGGCCCGGAAGCTCTGCCCGTTGTCGCTGCGTTCGCGGAGCGCCTTCAGCTCGTTGCCGATCGCGCGCGGGTCGATGCCGTGCTGCGCCCCGCGGAACCGCTCGTGCTTCTGCGCTCGCCGTTCCGGCCGCTCGAATTCGCGATCCGGGACGAGAATGCTGCGGCCCGGTTCGAGGCCGAATTTCGTCTCCAGCTCGCGCGAGGTCTGCTCGTGCTTCTGCGCCGTCAGCGAGTCCGGGATCGCCTTCATATGTTCGAGGTCGATGCGCGACCACACGACATGCCGGTGCGTGCGTCCTTCCTTTTCGTGCTCGATGACAAAATACGGCTGATCGCCGAGGCCGAGGTTGCGGCCGAGGATCTCGACCGCCTCATGCCACTGCTCCGGCGTCAATTGCTCGTCGGCCCGCGGGTTGATGTTGGCCTGGTACAAATAGTTCGTCGCCTTCGTGCCCTGCGCCAGCGCGTGCAGCTCGCGGAACAGCTCGGGCACGCTCTCGCTGTCGAGCCCCTTGATCGCGACGAGCTCGGCCCGCTCGTTCTTCTCGGTGTTCTGAAGGTGCCGTGCCCACCACCAGCCGGCGCAGCGGCTGCCGCCTTCAATAATGATCGGCATCGGGGCGCAACCCCAAACCCCGCATGATCGCCGCCGTGCATTCGCGGTGCTCGGCGATCGCCTGCCGCAGCAATTCGGCGATGTCGCCGATTCGTTCGGCGAGACGGTCGCGCCCCTCCCCGTCCCTGGCGGCAATGGCGACCTCGTTCAATGCACGCGCGCTCTGGTTCAGATTGCTGCCGCGCCGACCCATCTCGCCGCGCAGTTGCGCCAGCAGCTTGGTCGCCTCGCTCGGCACCCGGTGCACGCGTGGCCCCGGTTCGCCGTCGATCAGCGCGGCGACATAGCCGGCGACCGAGATGCCGGCCGCCTTCGCCGCGGCCTTGGCCTTTGCGCGCACCGCCGGCGTGCACCGGATGTCGAGCCGCGCGCTGCGCGGGTCATCGACCGGCCGCGGCCCAAAATGCCGCCCGCGCCGTCCGACGCCATTCCGCTGTCGCCGCGTTTCCTCTACCGGCGGCACCGGGTCGGCCGGCGGCGCCACGGGCACGATCACCGGCGCCGGCGCTGGCGCCTCAAGACCGGCGGCTTCGGGTGGGGTCATCGGCGGGGGGCCTACGGATGCGGGTCGAGGGCGGCAAGCCCTCGTCGGGGTGCCGGGGCGGACAGCCCGGCGATTGCCGCAGCGCGGCAAAGGGGGTGCACGGGGGCTTGCCCCCTGCCAAGCGTGTTGTTGTACAACACACCGCTTGCCCTCTCATAAATCTGCCGACAATCCCGCCGTCTCTACCCGACGCACCGAGTCAGCCGCAAGCCGATTTTCGCCATTTCCGGCGGCACGATTTCACGTGTGACAACGTTGCGCCGCCGGATCGATCCGCGCCCGAGAAACACGGGCGGGGCGGCGAGTGCCGGCGCTCAATCGCTCGCCGAGGTTCCCTGCCGGACTGCCGCGGTTCAGCGCAAGGGCCGCTGTTGCCCGAGCTACGCTGTGCCTCCGGTGCGGCGTTATGACAACGACCAATGAGCGAGGAAGAAGCCCCGGCAGCATGACCGCCGGGGCCTCCCGTCGCTTACGCCTCGACCGGCTCGGCCAGATCCTCGACTGGCTCCTTGCGCTCGGTGCAGACGATGCGACCCGAGACGCTGAGCTGATCGACGATCACCAGATCGAAGCCCTTGCCCTTGGTGTGCGGCCAGATGGCACCGACTTCGCGCCAGATGGCTTTCTTGTCGCTGCCCTCCTTGGGCGGGATCACGACATAGGCGATGTGAGTTGGCTTGCTCATGGTTTCTTCTCCTTCAGTTGTGAAGCCGCCGGTATGGTGGCTTCGATGGCGACCCTTCAAAAACCGCTTCGCGTCGCGGTCAAAAGTCGCGCTTGCACGAGCACCGCAGGAATTTTGCCTGTCGTTTTTCCTTTTAGAAAAACGCAGCAAAATTCCGAGGAGCCACCTTTTGACTGCACTGAGACGCGAGCGGTTTTATTCGTCGCCCTTAATCGAAGCCGCCTGTGCGGCGTTGCTGGAGGAGTAGCAATACTTGAGAAGGCCGGCAATTCGCCGGAATCATGCCGGCGGGGTAGCGTCGAAGCCGGCGGGGGCCGGCGCCATCTGACCGCACCGGCTACGGGCATTTCACGGCTGCCTCGATCAACGGCAGTGCGGCGATCGGGTGTGATCCGCCGGAGGCAGACGAGTCGGTCTAGGGACGCAAAAGCGCAGCGACGCGGTATCGCCGGCCGTCGGTTTCGATCAGGCCATTGTTTCGCAGCACCGCGATCCCGGTATTCCAATGCCCGCCGGTCGGCTTCTTGCCGAGCGCTGCGGCGAGGTCCTCCGTCGCCATGTAGCGCTCGCCCTGCCCCGCCAGTGCGCGCAGCATGTCGGGCGCTGGCGCTGGCAGTCGCTCGCACCACAAGGCCAGCCGCTCGGCCGGGGTTGACGGTGCCGGCGGCACCTCGCCGGCCGCCGCCAGGCCGGCTGCGGTCGCGCTGACGAGATCGTTGATCTCGGTGACGTAGCCGGCGTCGCGCAGGCTTTTGCGGCCGGCATTGAAATGCCCGCCGCTCGGCTTGAGGCCGGCCAGAGTGGCGAGCTGGCCCCAGGTGAACCGTCCCGGCGCATGTTGTGCTGCGGCGATCAGCAACTTCCTGGCCGCCGGGTGGCTCCCGTCGACCATGCCGGTCGCCTGCCGCGCAGTTGCTTGAGGCGGCAATGCCGATCTCTGCTGAACTTTCGGCGGCGCTTCGGCAGATGCCGGCGCAACGGCGGCGCGAGACACAGCGGTTGCCAGAGTCGCGATGTGTTCGAGCCGTGCGGCAAGATCGCGATTTTCCCGCTCAAGGGTTGCGATGCGCTCCCGCGCGACGACGAGCTCCTGCTTAATCTCGTCGAGTTGCCTGTGATCTCCAGTTGGCTTCCCGGTGTCCGGCGCATCGACCGCAGCGAGGGCCGCGATGATCGCCGTCAAATCGACCTCAGCCAAGGTTCGGGGAGCGGCCAGCCGCTCGCCGCGCCGCGGCGTGCGCGAGCTGTCAAAAGTGCGGATTGCCGGAAACCGCACACGTTCGAGCAACCCGTGGCTAGGCGCCCATAGGTACCCTTCGCCCTGTCGCAGCCGCGGCAACTCGCTGAGAATCCGCCTGCCCTCCTGTCGGTCGGCCTGGCCCTCGATCCACGCGCCGATTGCGTCGCGATCCTGGCTCGCCGTCAACTTCATCGCGATCAGGATGTCGGCTTGCGACAGAACATCCTTGTGCACGACAGCGGGACGCTGCGTGATCAGCCACGGGATAAAGCCGCGTACCCGGCCGCGCCTGACGATCTCTTCGATATGGCCGAGCAACCCTTCCCAGCCTTTGATCGGCCGCTGCGGCGCCCAGAGATCAGCTTCGTCAAAGATCAGATGCAGCGGCTCCTCGTTGGCTTCGTAGAGCGCCTCGGCAAACGCCGCCATGAAGCGCCGCCGGGCCGCGCTACTGCCAAGCTCGGACAGATCGACCACGCAAGCGAGCGCCTGGCCGGCGATCAGCCGGCCGAGCGCCGCGCCCATCTCAGCGGTAATCGGTACGTCGGCGTGGCGCCCGCCAAACACGACAACGGGATAGCCGGCAGCGCTGCCGTCGGCGCTCGCTCGCAACCCCCACCACACCCCAAGCGGATCGACAACCGCGACGCGGGCACCTGTATGCAGAAGGCGCTCGACAAAGCCCTTCGCCGCATAGGTCTTGCCCGAGCCGGCGGTGCCGACGATCGCGATACGGTCATCGAGCGCGGCAGCCGCAAGGATCGCCGCCGACGGTGCCGCAGCCTCCGGCGGCTGCTCGGCAGCAAGGGTCATGCGGCCGCGTGGCATTGTTCCTCGTGAAACACCAGATCGTCGCGTTCGCGGCCGCACTGACAACACCGTAGGAAAACCGCCCGCTCCCGTTCACCGGGTGGTGCCACGGCGGCGAACACGTCGGCACAGCCGCAAGCTGGGCACGGTGTCCACGACATCTCTGGATCGCCGTAACTCATTGCCGGCCCCTGCCCCCTGAATGGCTTTCCTTGGTTCTTGCCGTTAAGCATGCTTGCCTGATTCTATGTAGGCATGAAAGCATGTAAGCATGAAGTCGCTTACTGTCTGTTCCCGCTCGGCAGCGGCGATCTTGATCGCTCGCACTTCGTCGCGCGGCAGGCGGACTTGTAGTGGTATGGGCTTGGCTTTGGGTGGCTGTGCTGTATTCGCCGCGCTGCGGGCCGGGGTCGCGGCTTGCGGCGTGATCTGGGGCGCCTCGACAAGCGTCGGCGTAAGCGGCACGGGTTTAGGCACGAGCGGTGACCTTGATGTTTGGCATGCCTGCATGCAAGCATGCTTTGATGTTGATCCATAGGGCGGCGATTTCCTGCGCCGCCGGGCCTTTGGTGGCCAATTCCGGGGCGGTGTGCCCGTCCGTCATGGCGGCGGCGTAGTGGACTCGCGCGGCGATGATCGTTTCCGCGACCGGGCCATGATGTGACAGGGAAGCGATAGCCTGTGCGGTGATGTTGGCGT
>DATJSO010000031.1:0-4426 GCA_035504075.1 Allostellaceae bacterium
CGGTCGTCATCGTCGGTCACGACGACGATGTCGCCGCGGGCGAAGGCTTCGATGGCATCGCGGACGCTCGCCTGGGACACGGGCGTTATTCTCCGAAACCGTTCGCGGCGAGGAAACCGGGGTTTGCCTCGCGCAGCTTCAACATAGTCATTCGCCATAATAGCGCACGCGCCGCGCGTCCGCGCGGTTCGCATGCCTCGAATGCCCCGGCGCGCAGGTCGGCCGCGAACAGGCGCAGCGATGCCTCGCCATCGGCATAGAAATCGTTCAGGCGGGCGGCGATTTCCCGCGCCGGCCGACCGCCGGCAGCGGCCTCGCGCGCGGCAATCGCCATCGCAGTCGCGAGGAGGTGCGCGTCGCGCTCATGTTCGGCCGGCACCAGCGGCAACAATCGGTCGAGCAGCAGTTCGCGGCCGAGCGCCAATAGTTCGGCGCCGTGCGGCAGGTCGCGCAGCCCAATCCTCTCTTCGTCAATCCCCGCTTTCCCCTCCGCCGCAGGCAGGCGAGGCTCAGGCCGGGGGCGGCCGCCCGGATCGAGCAGCATCAGCAGTTCGAGGTCGCATTCGCCGGCCCGCCGGCCGATGATCGCGGTCGACAGGTCGCGCTGGCCGCCCACCAGAAAGCGGTCGCTTTGCTGCAATGCGATCGTCGCCCAGCGGATATTGGCGAGCACCTCCCAGAAGAAGGCGCGCGCCGGATCGATGCGCCGGCCGGTGCCGGCTTCGTATCCCGCGTAGAGGGCCGCCCGCTCGGCGATGCCGCCGGCTGCCCGGTCGAGCCGGGCAAAGCGCCACCCCTTGCAGCAGAACCAGCCAAGATCTTCGTCCGGATCGCCCCAGCCAGCGAATTCCCAGTCGAGGATGCCGGTCAACTCGGCGCCGTCGAGCATGTAGTTGCCGGTGCGGAAATCGCGGTGGCACAGCACCGGCGGCAACGGCTCTGGAAGATGCGTTTCAAGCCAGCGGATCGCCCATTCGAGCACCGGCCGCGGGTTGGGATGACGGTCGAGATAGGCGCGGAATTGGGCGATGTGTTCGTCAGGCCCGATTTTCGGCAGAAACGCGAGGTCTGGGCGTGGCGGCCGGATTTGCTGCAGGCGGGCCAATTGTTTGCCGAGACGATACGCGATGCCGGGCAATGCCGGTTCGAGCGCCGGATCGGTCGTGATCAGCCGCCCTTGCGCCGTTCCGCGAAGCCGGCGCATGACAAAAAAGGGCTTGCCGATGATCGTCGCGTCGGCGCAGGTGAACAGCGGCTGCGGCACCGAGACGCCGACGGCGCAGGCGGCGCGCAGCACCGCAAATTCCTCGATCCGCGAAAGGCTCGCGGCGATGCCGGTCGGCGCGTCGGTGCGCAGCACCAGATCCTGCTCGCCGGCGAGCCGTCCGCCGATGAAATCGGCCGTGAAGCCCCAATTCTCCTTGATCGCGCCCCCCGCCAGCAACGCCGGCTCGCTGATCTGAACTTGGTCGGCACCGCTGTGCGCGGCGAGAAACCCGCCGAGCGCGCCCCGGTCAAATGGCGGCAACGGCGTGGCCGCCATCGACGGCAAGCATGGCGCCCGTCACATAGGCGCTGGCGGGCGAGGCGAGGAACAGCAATGCGCCGTCGAGGTCCGAGGCCTGTCCGAGGCGGCGCAGCGGGATGCGGCGGATCAGCGCCTTGCCCGGCTCGCTCTGAAAATATTCCCGGTTGAAATCGGTCTCGACATAGCCCGGCGCCAGCGCATTGACGAGGATGCCGTGGCGCGCCAATTCCATTGCCAGCACGCGCGTCAGGTGTTCAAGACCGGCCTTGGCGGCGCAATAGGCCGGCACCCGCCCGATCGTGCGCGACGCCAATACCGAGGTGATGTTGATGATGCGCCCGGGCCGCTGCCGCTCGACGAGGTGATGGGCGAATTCGCGCGCCGCAAGCCAGGCACCCTTAAGATTGGTATCGACGACGTAATCCCAATCCTCCTCGGTATGCTGGAACAGCGGTTTCGAGACGACAACGCCGGCATTGTTGACGAGGATCGCGAGCGGCCCGAGCCGCTCCTCGGCGGTCGCAAGCGCAGCCTTGATGCTCTCCTGTTTCGTCACGTCGCAGGCAAGCGGCAATGCCGTGCCGCCGCGTTCGGCGATCGCCTCCGCCAACTCGGCGAGCCGATCTGCGCGCCGCGCCGCCAGCGCCACCGTGGCGCCCGCCGCCGCCAGCACCTCGGCAAAGCGCCGGCCGATGCCGGATGATGCGCCGGTGACAAACGCCACCTCGCCGGCGACGGAAAAGGAGGGCACCGCGACCGGCGTCTTTTCAGTCATTCAACAACGCCCCAGATCGTCATACCGGACTTGATCCCTGGCCGTCCGATCCAGGCCTTGGAATGCCTTTCGCGAAGGCAATTCCGCAAAAATTCCCCTCGGCCGCGTCAAGCTCGGCGATGACGAGAGGGAGGTTCATTCCACCGTCTTTGCCTGCTCGCGCAGCGCATATTTCTGGATCTTGCCGGTCGAGGTCTTCGGCAACGGCCCGAAAACGACCGTCTTCGGCACCTTGAAATGCGCCAGGTTGGCGCGACAGAAGGCGATGATGTCGGTTGCCGTCACCGCGCCGGCACCGTCTTTCAGCGTCACGAACGCGCACGGCGTCTCGCCCCAGGTCGCGTCCGGCCGGGCGACGACCGCTGCCTCCATCACCGCCGGATGGCGATACAGCACTTCCTCCACTTCGATCGAGGAAATGTTTTCGCCGCCCGAGATGATGATGTCCTTCGCGCGGTCCTTCACTTCGACGTAGCCGTCCGCGTGCATGACCGCAAGGTCGCCGGTGTGGAACCAGCCGGCGGCGAACGCCTCTGCCGTCGCCGCCGGGTTTTTCAAATAGCCCTTCATCAGCGTGTTGCCGCGCAGCATCAACTCGCCGATCGTCGCGCCGTCGGCCGGCACATCCTGCAAGGTTGTGGGGTCGGCGACGCGCTGGCGGTCGAGCGTCGGGTACCGCACGCCCTGCCGCGCCATGCGGCCGGCGCGCTGCTCCAGGGGCACGCCGCCCCACTCGTCCTGCCAGGCGCACACGGTCGAGGGGCCGTAGCTTTCAGTCAGCCCGTAGAGGTGCGTGACGCGAAACCCCATCCGCTCCATCGCCGCGATGACCGATGACGGCGGCGCGGCGCCGCCTGTTGCCGCCTCGACGCTGTGACCGAAGCGGCGCTTCACCTCATCCGGCGCATGCACGAGCATGTTCAAGACGATCGGCGCGCCGCACAGATGCGTGACGCGATGCTCGGCGATCGCGGCGAAGATTGCCGCCGGCTCGACGCGCCGCAGGCAGACGTGCGTGCCGGCAACGGCGGTGACGGCCCACGGATAGGTCCAGCCGTTGCAATGAAACATCGGCAGCGTCCACAGGTACACCGAATGGCGGTCGAGGCCGAACGTCACCGCATTGCCGAGCGCATTCAGAAAGGCGCCGCGGTGATGATAGACGACGCCTTTCGGGTTGCCGGTCGTGCCGGACGTGTAGTTGAGCGCAATCGCCGCCCATTCGTCGTCGGGCGGCGACCAGGCGGCTGTGGGATCGCCTTCGGCGAGGAAGGCTTCGTATTCGGTGCCGCCGAGCGGCGGGGCATCGCCGCCGTCGGCGATCTCGACGAGCGGTATGTCGCGGCCGTGTTCGCGCAGCGCGTCGCGCACCAGCGCGCCGAACTCGCGGTCGGCGATCAGCAGTTTGGCGCCGCCGTGGTCGAGGATGAACGCGATCGAGCGAGCGTCGAGCCGGTAGTTGAGCGCGTTCAGCACGCCGCCCGCCATCGGCACGGCGTAATGCGCCTCCAGCAGCGCCGGCACGTTCGGCGCCAGTACGGCGACCGTGTCGCCCGCGCCGATCCCGCGCCGTCTGAGCGCATCGGCAAAGCGGCGGCAGCGGCCATCGAACTCGCGGTAGCTAAAACGCCGCGCCCCGTGGATCACGGCGATCTTGTCGGGATGGATCGCCGCCGCGCGCGCGAGGAAATTGAGCGGCGTCAGCGCCGCGAAATTCGCCCTGTTGCGCGCCAGATGCGGCGCAACGTACGCATCTGCCTCAATCGTCATGCCAGCATGCTTAGGGCGCGGCGACTGCCCGCGCAAGCGCGATGCAGCAGCCGTTGCCGTCGAACAGCGGGCGGCGCCGGTTGCGCCGCCGCCGTTCCTCGCGATCCCCCGGCGGGACCTATTCGGCCGGCGCGGCGACGCGCTCGGGTGCGCCGAAGCTCGGCGTGTCGGTGCGGTCGACGAGCGCCTCCGGACCCTCGTTCGGCAGGCTCTCCAGCCAGTTGATCGCGCCGTCGATGTCGCCTTCCCACATGTCGCGCGGCAGCTCGTAGAGGAATTCGACGCCATAGCCGTTCGGGTCGTTGATGTAGACGCTGTGCGTGACGCCGTGATTGACCCGCCAGTTGAACTTG
>DATJSO010000032.1:0-7793 GCA_035504075.1 Allostellaceae bacterium
GGCGGCATCCTGCAGGCGGCGAGCTGGACGCTCTACGAAAGCGTGCGGTTCGACCGCACGCGCATCCTGAGCCGCGACTGGAGCAGCTATCCGATCATGCGTTTTTCCGATGTGCCGGACAGCGTCGGGGTGCATGTCATCGACCGGCCCGGCGAGCCGTTCCTCGGCACGGGCGAGGCGGCGCAAGGCCCGGCCGCGGCGGCGATCGGCAATGCGATCGCCGATGCCGTCGGGGTCAGGATGCGCGACATCCCGATCACGCCGGAGCGCGTCAAGGCGGCGATCGGGATATAGCGGCGCGCGTCGGCGATCAGTCCGCGCGCTTCCAGAAGCGGGTGATGAAGCCGCGCTGATCGACCGGCCACGGTGGGCCGACCGTTGCCGCTTTGCCGCCGCTGCAGCGCCAACGATAAACCGTATCGTGCCCGGTCACGTACATCGGAATGAACTCGCTGTCGGGATGGCTGGCGCACCATTGCTCGGCCGCCGGCAGATCGCGGCCGGTATTGGCCTTGCCGCACGGCAGGTTGGCGCCCGTGTTGCACAGCAGCACATGCCCCTCCATGCAGCGTAGGAAGGTCGAGCGGCGGATCTGCGCCGCGGGCATCGCCTCGATGCCGAACAATTCGCCTGCCCTGCCGGTCAGCGAGGGCGGCAACGGTCGCAGCCGGTCGCTGGTCCCGACGCGCCGGCACAGCGCACCGGGCGACGCCGCCGGCGCCGGCGCCGCGGCCGCCACCAACCCGGCGAGTACGATCAGCACGATTCCGATGCCGTTCAGGCGCATCGCAACCCCCGCGCGACGCCACGCCGCCATGCTGCTAAGCTCCGCGGTAAACAGCAAGAGGACGTCGCCGATGGGACCGCTCGCAGGGGTCATGATCGTCGAACTGGCCGGCATCGGACCGGGGCCGTTTTGCGCGATGCTGCTCGCCGACATGGGGGCGGAGGTGATCCGCGTCGATCGCGCCGCCAATGTCGGCCGCGACATCGGCCGCGAAGGCGAGCATTCGCGCTTCGGCCTGTTGCAGCGGGGCCGCCGCAACATCGCCGTCGATCTGAAACACCCGGCGGCCGTCGCCGCCGTCCTGCGCCTGATCGACCGCGCCGACGGGCTGATCGAGGGATTTCGGCCGGGCGTCACGGAGCGGCTCGGCCTCGGCCCCGATACCTGCCTCGCGCGCAACCCGAAACTCGTTTACGGCCGGATGACCGGCTGGGGCCAGGACGGGCCGATCGCGCATGTCGCCGGCCACGACATCAATTACATCGCGCTGTCCGGTGCGCTCGCGGCGATCGGCGAGCCGGGCGGACCGCCTGTGCCGCCGCTCAATCTCGTCGGCGATTTCGGCGGCGGTGCGCTGTATCTGGCGATGGGTGTGCTTGCCGGCATACTCAGCGCGCGCGCCACCGGCAGGGGGCAGGTCGTCGATTGCTCGATGGTCGAAGGGTCGGCCTCGCTGATGATGATGATGTACGGCGCGCTCGCCGCCGGCGCGTGGAACGAACGGCGCGGCAGCAACCGCACCGACGGCGGCGCGCATTTCTACCACGTCTATGAGACGAAGGACGGCGAGTACGTTTCGGTCGGCTCGATCGAGCCGCAATTCTACGCGTTGCTGCTGCAGCACACCGGCCTCGACGCCGCCGCCGATCTGCCGGCGCAGCGCAACCAGAGTGCATGGCCCGCGATGCGCGAGCGCCTGGCGCACATCTTCAAGCAGAAGACCCGCGCCGAATGGACCGCGATCATGCAGGATAGCGACATCTGCTTCGCCCCGGTCTTGCGCATGTCGGAGGCGATCGAGCATCCGCACAACCGCCATCGCGAAAGCTTTGTCAGCATCGACGGCGTCGTGCAGCCGGCCCCGGCACCGCGCTTTCTCGGCACGCCGTCGCGCGTGCAGCGGCCGCCCGCGCGCACCGGCGAGCACACCGACGCGATTCTCGGCGATTTCGGCTTTTCCGCCGACGAGATCGCAGCCCTGCATGCGGAAGGCGCGATTGCGTCGGCGCCCGGCTGATCGGCTCCGTGAGGCGGGGCGAAAAGAACGTGTGCTGTCAGTCGGCGGCCGGCGGCGATGCCCCGGGGGCGTCGGCGAACGGGTCGAACAGCTGGCGCAGAAAGCCGGGCGCCAGCGCGCTCAGCGGGTTGACCCAGACTTGCGGGTCGGCGCCCGCGCCGCTGATCCGGTACTCGGCCGCAAACAGGCCCTGCGAGCCGCCGCCGAACAACGGCCCGATGATCGGCACGTGGCCGACGATCGAGTTCAGCGCATAGGCCGGCGCGACCGTTCCCTGCAATCCGAGGCGGTCGCCAGCAATGTCGACCCACCCCTTCGCCGTGATCCCCAGCGACTCGCCATAGGCCAAGAGCCGCTGCAGCGTCAGGCGGCCGCCACCATAAGAGATGTCGCCGCGCAGTTCGATGAAGGGCAGCCCCGAACCGGACAGCGTGCTCGCCAGCCCGGTCAGCGAGGGCAGCGCCAGCAGGCGCGCCAGGATCGGCGTGCGGTTGACGACGTAATTGCTGCCGTCGAGATGGGCGCGCAGCACGCGTTGCGCGCCGACCTGCGACAGCTGTCCGTCAAGCTGCAGCTTGCCGCCGACGACATTGTCGGCGATGTCGAGCAGCCTCAGCGTATCGCCGAGATCATCCGATTGGAGGACCAGCTTGCGGCCGCCGCCGTCGCCGAATTGCAGCGCCAGCTTGTGCCCGTCGGGGAACTGGCCGGCAACCTGCCCCGATTGCCAGACCCCGCCGACCCGCAGCAACCGCCCGCCGACCTGGCGCAGTTCGCGCGCGCCGCCGAACGACAGCCGATCGATGCGGAAATTGACGTCGAGCGGCGGCGAATCGCTCGCTGGATCGGCGGCCGTCGCGCTCTGCAGCAGATGGCTGGCGTCGGCACGCGGCGCATAGATGTCGGCGCGCCAGCCGCCGTCCGCGCGGCGCGTTACCGTACCGCTCAGATCGTCGCCGCCGATCGTCAGCCGATTGATCGCGATCAGGGCGATCGATTTACCGTCGGGGGAAAGAGCCGCGCTCAGCCGGCCGTTGAGCCCGGCCGCGGTGACAATGATCTGCGGGATGCCGGCGATTTTCTGATCCGCCAGATCGAGCACAATCCGCGCGCTGCCGGGCTGCCCGGCCGCCTTTTCCCAACCGGCTTCGGGCACCGAGAGGGCGGCGTCGCGCAGGTCAAGCAGGGCGACGGCCTGACCGCTGTGGGCGGCGGCGGGCGAATAAGTCGCGTCGATCGCAATCGGACCGTTGAGGCGGTCGGGCGCGATATCGAGGCCGAGCCGTTGCTGCGCAGCGGCATCGAGCGTCAGGCCGACCCGGAAGACGGCATGCGCGCCGCTCGCGGTGTTGAACGGCACGTCCGCCTGCAATCTGGCGGGAATGTCGGCGAACAGCCCGGTGCCGCGCAACCGCGCGCCGGTGCGGTCGAGATCGAGCGCAAAGCGGCCGACGCGGATGCCGTGGCCGAGGGCGAGATCGGGGATGCTGATGTCGGTCAGCGTCGCTTCGGCGCCGTAATCGATCGCGGCGAGCTTCAGATCGGCGAGCAGCGGAAACCGGAAATGCAGGCGGGTTTCGCCGCGCCCGCCGACCCGTTCCGAGTCGAGACCGATCTTTTGGGCATAACGCAGCGGCCGCGAGTCGATGACCTGCAGCGCATCCCTGACCGGCCCGACGACCCCGAGGTCGATCGTCATCCATTGGGTGTGCTGCGCCAGGTCGCTGATCGTCAGCGAGCCGCCGGCTGCGATCTTGAGACCCTTCAGGTCGCCGCCGGTCGGGGTGAACACCAGTTTGTCGCCGGCAAACGTCGCCGTGCCGGCGACGTCGCGCACCGGCGGCAGGCCGCGCAGGTAGGTGACGGACAGCCCGTGGTAGTGCAGCCGCCCGTCGGCGGTGACGACGCGCGCGGTATGGGCAACCGTATCGAGATCGAGGGTCATGCTGAGCCCGCCCTCGTCAAGCATGCCGTCGCGAATGTTTTCGAGTGCCCAGGTGCGGGCGCCGGGGTAAAACGCCGGCGACCACAGCGCCGCAAAGCGCGCGACCGGCACATGCGTCAGCGCCGCGGCGAACCGCCCCGTCAGATGCGGCTGCGGCTTACCGGCCTGCCCGGCGACCAGTGCGGGGGTGACGCCATTCACGATTCCATGCAGCGACAGCCTGGTGCCGCCGCCGAGATCGATATTGAGGCTGGCAAGGCGCAGCGCGTCGTTTTCCGGCGCATAGGTCGCGTGCAGCTCGCCCTGCTCGACCCGGACGCCGCCCATCGGCAGCCAGCCGCTGTAAATGTGCCCCTTGCCGAGCGCCAAATCGAGGCGCGAACCCTGCGGCCGACCGCGCTGCAGATCGATCTGCGTCTGCAGCGTGCCCGAAACCGGGGCGGCGATGTGACGCAGTCCCGCCAGCTCGGGGATCAGCGGCGGCAGCGCATCGGGTTTCACCCCGTCGATCGCCAGATCGAGATCGAGCAGCTGGCGTTCCGCGCGAAAGCGATAGCTCGCGTGCAGTTCCGGCATCGTGTCGCCGAGCGGCAGGGCAAACGAGACATCGCCGCGCGTGCCCTTGCGATCGCGATCGATCGCGACATCGACGCGATCGGCCCGCCAGGTGCGGCCGCTGCTGCGGTCGTGCACGAACACCGTCGCATCGCGGATGCTGATGCGATGCAGCAGGGCGAGCGGCGCGTCCGGGCGGGGCGGCCCGGCCAGCCGTTCGAGCGCGCGCGGTCCGAGATCGGACGCCCGATCGCCGCCGATCTGCGCGCTGATCGCGCCGCCGGCACCGCGCGAAAGATGCAGCACCGGACGTTCGATGACGAGTGCGGTCGGCTCGAGCCGGCCGTGCAGCAGCGCGCCGAGCGCGAAACCGGCGGCCATTTCGGGAAAGCGCGCCAGCGGTGTGCCGTCCGGCCGCGATAGGCGAACGTCGTCGGCCCGCAATTCGAGCTGATGGCTCGCACCGTCGATGCCGATCCGCACCCCGGACAGTGCGATCTTGAATTCGATGCCGGAGCGCAAGAGGCCCGCTTCGACATAGGGGGCGAGCCAGTTCAGCTCGATCGGTCCCTGCATCAGCCGCCAGATGCTGAACGCCGCAGCGAGTATCAGCACCGCTGCGACGGCGCCGACCCAGCGCAGCACGTGATGCGCGCCCCGTCCGACATGGCGCGCCGCGGCCCGGTGAAATCGCCGTCCGAACCGAGACGCCGTCGCCGTATCGACCTCCTGCGGCCGATCTTGACCCGTCACGGCAATCGGGCGAGCCTTGCCGTGTTCCGCCAGTTTTTCCGATGACGCTGTTATCGCATCTCTCCGCAAACGGTGACGGGCTGCCGCAACCCGCCGATGCACGCCTCCTCGAGCTGGGCTGCTCCAACTGGCGGGCGGCACTGGCCGAGGCGGGGGATCAGCCGCAGGCCGCTGTCGCGCGGGGGTGGAGCGCGACGCCCGCCGGCCGGCGCCTGCTCGCCGCGTTGTTCGGCAACAGCCCATTCCTCAGCGGCGCCGCGGTCGTCGAATGGGATTTCCTCACCCGTCTCGTCACCGAGGGTCTCGACCCGCCGTTCGCGGCGATTGTCGCCGCAGTCGAAAAACACGAGGATCGCGGCGAAAATCAGGCGGAATTGATGCGCCGGCTGCGGCTTGCCCGGCGCCGCGTTGCGCTTTTGGCCGCGGTCGCCGAGATCGCCGGGATCTGGACCCTCGAGCGGCAGATGGCGGCGCTCAGCCGGTTCGCCGACGCCGCCGTCGGCGCCGCCGTGCGTCATCTGCTGCGCGAGGCAGCGGCGAATCGCCGGCTGCGCGTCGCCGATCCCGGCGATCCCGAGCGCGGCAGCGGTTTCATTGTTCTCGCCATGGGCAAGCTGGGAGGCGAGGAACTCAATTATTCGAGCGATATTGACCTGATCCTTCTCTATGACCCGGCCGACCTGCCGCAATCGATGCAAGACGCGGCACAGTCGTCGTTCAGCCGCGTGGCCCGCGACCTCGTGCGTATTCTCGACGAGCGCAGCGGCGATGGCTACGTTTTTCGTACCGATCTGCGGTTGCGGCCGGATCCTCGATCGACGCCGCTGGCGATTTCGGTGCCGGCGGCGCTGTCCTATTACGAAACCGTCGGGCAGAATTGGGAGCGCGCGGCGCTGCTGAAGGCGCGCCCGATCGCCGGCGACCGGCTCGCCGCCCGCCGGTTTCTTGCCGAATTGCAGCCGTTCATCTGGCGCCGGCACCTCGATTTTGCCGCGATCGGCGATATCCATTCGATCAAGCGGCAGATCGAGGCGCATCACGGCGGCGGCCAGATCGCAGTCGAGGGGCACAATATCAAGATCGGTCGCGGCGGCATCCGCGAAATTGAATTTTTTGCTCAGACGCAGCAACTGATCTGGGGCGGCCGGATGCCGCAGCTGCGCGTCGGATCGACCTGCGCGGCATTGCACCGGCTGGCGGCGCACGGCCGAATCGACGCCCGCACGGCCGCCGCGTTGGTCACAGATTACCGCTTCCTGCGGCGCGTCGAGCACCGCCTGCAGATGATCGACGACGCGCAGACCCATCGCCTGCCGCCCGACCGCGACGGCGTCCGCCGACTGGCGACATTTCTCGGCTATGACGATCCCGAGCGATTTGTCGGCGAGTTGCGCGCGCATCTGCAATCGGTCGAGAAAGCCTATGCAGAGTTGTTCGAGGAAGCGCCGAGCCTTGCCGGCCCCGGCAACCTCGTGTTCACCGGCGCCGAAGACGACCCCGATACGCTGGCGACGCTGGCGCGCCTCGGGTTTGCCGAACCGGGACGCGTCGCGGCGTTGGTGCGGGACTGGCATCACGGCCGCCTGCGCGCGACCCGCAGCCAGCGGGCGCGCGAGATCCTGACCGAGTTCGTCCCCGAGCTGCTGCGCGTTTTTGCGGCGACCGCGCACCCCGATACGGCGCTGCATCGCTTCGACCAGTTCCTCGCGCGGCTGCCGGCCGGGGTGCAGTTGTTCTCGCTGTTCGCCGCCAACCCCGGATTGTTCGCGCTCGTCGCCGACATCATGGCCGAGGCGCCTTCCTTGGCCGAAAATCTGGCGCAGCGCCCGGCCCTGCTCGACGCCGTGCTGAGCCACGGGTTCACGGCGCCGTTGCCCGATCGCGCCGGGCTCGCCGCCGATCTCGCCGCGCTGCTTGCCGCCGCGCGCGATTTACAGGACACGCTCGATCTGCTGCGCCGCTGGGCCGGCGAGCGGCGGTTTCAGGTCGGCGTGCAATTGTTGCGCCGCGGCATCGACGGCAGCACGGCCGGCGGCGTTCTCGCCGATATCGCCGAGTCTGCGCTCGCGGCATTGCTGCCGGCGGTCGAAGCAGACTTTGCCGCGGCCCACGGCGTGGTCGGCGGCGGCGCCTTCGCGATCGTCGCGATGGGGCGGCTCGGCAGCCGCGAGATGAGCCTCGCCTCCGACCTCGACCTGATCCTGATCTACGATGCGCCGGCGGATAGCGCCGGCTCGACCGGGCCGCGGCCGCTCGCGGTGCAGGCCTATTACGCGCGTCTCAGCCAACGGCTGATTTCGGCGATCACCGCGCCGACCGGGGAGGGCCGCCTCTACGAGGTCGACATGCGGTTGCGCCCGTCCGGCGAATCCGGGCCGATCGCCTCGAGCCTTGCCGCCTTCGCGCAATACCAGCGCGACGCGGCGTGGACCTGGGAGCATCTGGCGCTGACCCGCGCGCGGCCGGTCGCCGGCGATCCCACGCTGTGCCGCCGCGCCGCCGCCGCGATCCGCGCC
>DATJSO010000033.1:0-32371 GCA_035504075.1 Allostellaceae bacterium
AATGCTGCCGCGTCTCAAGCCCAGGGAATTCTACGATCTCGTCATCGAGGTCGCGATCGTGCGGCCGGGGCCGATCCAGGGCGACATGGTGCACCCCTATCTGCGCCGGCGCAGCGGCAAGGAGCCGGTGGACTATCCCTCGCAGGCGCTGCGCCGGGTGCTCGGCAAGACGCTGGGCGTGCCCTTGTTCCAGGAACAGGCGATGCAGATCGCGATCGTCGGCGCCGGTTTTCTGCCCGAAGAGGCCGACCGGCTGCGGCGCGCGATGGCCACCTTCAAGCGCAACGGCGACATCCACCTGTTCCGCGACAAGTTCATCCGTGGCATGAAGGATAATGGCTACAGCGTTGATTTTGCGACCCGCTGTTTCGACCAGATCGAGGGGTTCGGCACCTATGGCTTTCCCGAAAGCCATGCCGCGAGCTTTGCGCTGCTGGTCTATGTCTCGGCCTGGATCAAATGCTTCTATCCCGATGTGTTCGCCTGCGCTCTCTTGAACAGCCAGCCGATGGGGTTCTACGCGCCGGCCCAGATCGTGCGCGACGCTCGCGAGCACGGCGTCGATGTGCGCCCGCCCGATGTCAATTTCAGTGACTGGGATTGCACGCTGGAATGTGACGGCCCCTCGCCCTGTCCCTCTCCCCATGCATGGGGAGAGGGAATGCCGCTGAAAGCTCTCGCAAATACGGCGACGTCAACCTGCGGCGGCGCTGCCGCTCTTCCTCTCCCCGCCGGCGGGGAGAGGGCAGGGGTGAGGGGCGACGACACGCCGAGGGAGCGAATGGCGCTGCGCCTCGGGCTGCGCCAAGTCAAAGGGTTGAGCGAGGCCGATGCCGCGCGCCTCGTCAAGGCGCGCGGTGTCGGCTATCGCGATGCCCATGATCTGTGGCGCCGCAGCTTCCTCGGCCACGCCGCCTTGGAACGCCTCGCCGCCGCCGATGCCGTGCGATCGCTCGGGCGGAAAACGGGCGGGCTCGACCGGCGCCGCGGGTTGTGGGCGATGAAGGCGCTCGGCGAGGCGCCCTTGCCGCTGTTCGCCGCCGCGGAAGAAAACAACAAAACAAGCGAGGAAACGGCTGCCGCGCTGTTGCCGGCGATGCCCTTGGGCGAGCATGTCGTCGAGGATTACGGCACGCTCGGGCTGACGTTGAAACGCCACCCGCTCGCTTTCCTGCGCGCCGAATTGCGGTGCGAGGGGCTGGTCTGCGCCGCCGATCTCGCGACGCTGCCGGTCGATCGGCGCCTCGCGATCGCCGGCCTCGTATTGATCCGCCAGCGCCCCGGCAGTGCCAACGGCGTCGTCTTCGTGACGCTCGAGGACGAGACCGGCATTGCCAACCTGATCGTCTGGCCGGCGACGCTGGAGCGCTTCCGCCGCGCCGCGCTCGGCGCGACGTTGCTCTATTGCCGCGGCCGCCTGCAGCGCGAGACGAGCGTCATCCACATCGTCGCCGACGATCTGCAGGATTGGACGCCGCTTCTGCGCACGTTGCGCGAGCGCACCGGCGACGAAACGCTGCCGTCGTCGCGCAAATCGCCGGAACGCCCGCCCGCCAGAGATTCACGCGATCTCGCCATCGCCAGCCGCGATTTCCGCTAATCTCGATCGTGCACTTTGGCATTCCCGGCGGCGATCCCAATCTTGCGGCAATGATCTTCGTATTCCCCGACCCGCCGCAGCCGGAGCCGCCGCTGCGGTCGGTGATCCGCGATGCGCATCGCCGCGGCGAGGCGGAAGCAGACGCGCGCATCCTGGCGGCGGCCGATCTGCCGGCCGATGCCCGCGCCCGCATCGCGGCGACGGCGCGCCGGCTGGTCGAGGCGGTGCGGCGCGAACGGCAGGGCCGTGGCGGGCTCGACGCGTTTCTGCACGAATACGCGCTGTCTTCACCCGAGGGGGTGGCGCTGATGTGTCTCGCCGAGGCGCTGTTGCGCATCCCCGACGCCGAAACCGTCGACAAGCTGATTCGTGACAAGCTGGCGCCGGCCGACTGGCAGCGCCATCTCGGTCATTCCGCCTCGCTGTTCGTCAACGCTTCCACCTGGGCGTTGCTGCTGACCGGCCGCCTGCTGCGGGCCGATCCGGGCGGCGCCGATCTGGCTGCCGCGCTGCGCCGCGTCATCGCGCGCTCGAGCGAGCCGGTGTGGCGGCAGGCCGTAACGGCGGCGATGCGCATCCTCGCTGGCCAGTTCATCATCGGGCGGACGATCGAGGAGGGGTTGCAGCGCTCTCGCGCCGCCGCGCGGCAGGGCTATCGCCACTCGTTCGACATGCTCGGCGAGGCGGCGCGCACAAGCGCCGATGCGGCCCGCTACCGCGCCGCCTACAGCCGCGCGATCGCTTCGATCGGCCAGGCCGCTGCCGGCCGGCCGATCGAAGCAGCGCCGGGCATCTCGGTCAAATTGTCGGCGCTCCACCCGCGCTATGAGATGGCACAGCGCGAGCGGATCATGCGCGAGTTGCTGCCATCGCTGCTGGGCCTCGCGGGCGAGGCAAAGGCTGCCGGCATCGGGCTGACGATCGATGCCGAGGAGGCCGACCGGCTCGAATTGTCGCTCGACCTGATCGAGGTGCTGGCACTGGCGCCCGACCTCGCCGGCTGGGACGGTTTCGGCCTCGCCGTGCAAGCCTACCAGAAACGCGCATTGCCGCAGATCGACTGGCTCGCCGATCTGGCCGCCCGGACCGGGCGCCGGCTGATGCTGCGGCTGGTCAAGGGCGCCTATTGGGACAGCGAAGTGAAGCGCGCCCAGGAGCGCGGCCTCGACGCCTATCCGGTGTTCACCCGCAAGGTGGCGACGGACGTTTCCTATCTCGCCTGTGTCCGGCGCATGTTCGCCGCCGGCCCGGCCTTTTACCCACAATTCGCAACCCACAACGCACACACGCTGGCGGCCGTCCTCGAACTGGCCGACGGCCGCACCGATTGGGAATTTCAGCGCCTGCACGGCATGGGCGAGGCGCTCTACGGCGAGGTCGTCGGCCGCGACCATATGAACCGGCCGTGCCGGATCTATGCGCCGGTCGGCAGCCACGAGGATCTGCTCGCCTATCTCGTGCGGCGGCTCTTGGAAAACGGCGCCAACACCTCGTTCGTCAACCGCATCGTCGATGAGGCGGCGCCGATCGGCGACATCGTCGCCGATCCGATCGCGCGGCTGGCGGCGCTGCCGGTGAAACCGCACCCGAAGATCCCGCTGCCGCGCGACCTCTACCGGCCGGAGCGGGTCAATTCGCGCGGCATCGACCTCGCTGATCCGCGGGCGCTGGGCGAATTGCACGCCGGGCTTGCGGCCGCGATGCAGGAGGCGTGGCATGCCGCGCCGATCGTCGGCGGCGTCGAAGCGGACGCCGCGGGCGCGGCCGTCTTCGACCCGAGCGACCGGCGGCGGCAGATCGGTTTGGTGACGAACGCCACGCCCGCGGCGGTCGAAGCGGCGCTTGCCCGTGCCGCCGGCGCTGCATCCGGGTGGGATGCGGTGCCGGCCGACGAGCGCGCGGCGATTCTGGAGCGCGCCGCCGATCGTTACGAGGCGCATCGCAGCGCCTTGATGGCGCTGATCATCCGCGAGGGCGGCCGCACGATCCCGGCGGCGCTGTCGGAGGTGCGCGAGGCCGCCGATTACCTGCGTTATTATGCGGCGCGCGCCCGCCAGGAATTCGCCCGGCCCGAGCCGCTCCCCGGTCCGACCGGCGAGCGCAACCTGCTGGCACTGCGCGGCCGCGGCGTCTTCGCCTGCATTGCGCCGTGGAATTTTCCGCTGGCGATCTTTACCGGCCAGATCGCTGCCGCGCTTGCCGCCGGCAACGCCGTCATCGCAAAGCCGGCCGAGCAGACGCCGCTCGTCGCGGCGGCGGCGGTGCGCCATCTGCTCGCCGCCGGCGTCCCGGCCGACGTGCTGCACCTGCTGCCGGGCGACGGCGCGGCGGTTGGCGCCGCGCTGGTCGGCGACCGGCGCATCGCCGGTGTCGCCTTTACCGGCTCGACCGAGACCGCGGCGGCGATCAACCTTGCGCTCGCCCGCCGGCCCGGGCCGATCGTGCCGCTGATCGCCGAGACGGGCGGGCAGAATGCGATGATCGTCGATTCGTCGGCATTGCCCGAACAGGCCGTCGCCGACGTGCTGACCTCGGCATTCGACAGCGCCGGGCAGCGCTGCTCGGCGCTGCGCCTGCTCTACATCCAGGAGGATGTCGCCGGCCGCCTCATGGCGATGCTGGCCGGTGCGATCGAAGAACTGGCGGTCGGCGACCCGGCGCTGCTGGCGACCGATATCGGCCCGGTCATCGACGATCGGGCCCGCCGGGGCCTGCAGCAGCACGCCGACCGCATCGCGCACGAGGGTCGCCTGATCTGTCAATGCAGGCTGCCGGCGGATGCCGCGCACGGTACTTTTTTCGCGCCGCGCGCCTTCGAGATCGACTCGGCGGCGCGGCTCGACCGCGAGGTGTTCGGCCCGATCCTGCACGTGATCCGCTGGCCGTCCGGGCAGCTCGACCGGGTGCTCGACGAGATCGCCGCGACTGGCTATGCGCTGACGCTCGGCATCCACAGCCGCATCGACGAGACCGCGGCGCATGTCGTGGCGCGGCTCGGCGTCGGCAATACCTATATCAACCGCAACATGATCGGCGCCGTCGTCGGCGTGCAGCCGTTCGGTGGTGAGCGGCTCAGCGGCACCGGACCCAAGGCCGGCGGCCCGCATTACCTCAATCGCTTCGCGACCGAACGCACGCTGACGGTCGACACGACTGCGAGCGGCGGCAACGCCACGCTCCTGTCGCTCGGCGACGACGCGTGCTAGAGATGTAATCGCGCTACGGTGCGGGGAGATCGTGATGGCTGATCAGCCGTACGCCAACATCCTCATTGAGCGGCGGGCGGCGGTCGGCATCGTCCGCCTCAACCGGCCGCACGCGCTCAATGCGCTGAACGCAGCGCTAATCACCGAGTTGGGTCGCGCCCTCGATGATTTCGAAAGCGACGACGCGATCGCCGCGATCGTGCTGACCGGCACTGACAAGGCGTTTGCCGCCGGCGCCGACATCAAGGAGATGGCCGACAAGACCTACATGCAGGCCTACCGGGAGGATTTCGTCACGCGCGGCTGGGAGCGCGTCGCACAATGCAGGAAGCCGGTCATTGCCGCTGTCGCCGGGTTCGCATTGGGCGGCGGCTGCGAAGTGGCAATGATGTGCGACATCGTCATCGCCGCCGACAATGCGCGCTTCGGCCAGCCCGAGATCAACCTGGGCACGATGCCCGGCGCCGGCGGCACGCAGCGGCTGCCGCGCTTTATCGGCAAGGCGAAAGCGATGGATCTGTGCCTGACCGGCCGCATGATGGACGCCGCCGAGGCCGAGCGGCTGGGTCTCGTCAGCCGCGTCGTGCCGGCCAACCTGCTGATCGAGGAAGCGGTCGCGGTCGCCGAGAAGATTGCGTCGCTGTCACTGCCGATCGCGATGATGGTGAAGGAAGCGGTCAACCGCGCGTTCGAGACGACGCTCGCCGAAGGCGTGCGCTTCGAGCGCCGCCTGTTTCATTCGACCTTCGCGACCGAGGACCAGAAGGAGGGCATGGCGGCATTTGTCGCGAAGCGCAAGCCCGCCTTCAAAAACCGGTAACGCCGATTTTCGCGAACCGTGCAGGCGCGGCTACGGCCGCGCCGACGGGCCGCGCGTGTCGGGCATCGCCTTGTCCTTGTCGCGCCACTCCTTCGACCATGGCGTCAGCGGCCGCGGCAACTCCTTGCCGTCGACCAGGATCGCATCGACCTGCTCGTTGAAGAAGCAAAGATGCCCCTTGATCTTTGCGCATTCGGCGATCGGCTCAGGATAGCTCCACACGATGTCGGGATGGATCTCGTCGCCGATCTTGACCGACCAGTACCGCGCCTTGCCCTTGTAGGGGCAGCGCGTCGCCTTCTCGCTCGGCACGAGCAGGTCCATCCGCACATCGTCGGGCGGGATGTAGTAGCGGGTCGGCAGCCGCGTCTCGAACAGAAACATGGCGCGCTGCGTCTCGGCGATCGTTTCGCCGCCGACAATGACGCGCACCGGGCGCGACGAGGCGATCACATCGACGCGTTTGTACGGGTCGCGCGGATGGACGAAGATTTCCTCGTCCTCCTCGTACCAATGATCCACCTGGTCCCAATAGAACGCGACGACATCGGCGAGGGCAGGCACCTCGTCATAAGGGTCGGGATAGCCCCACACCGCGTTCTCGGAAGTCCGGTCGCCGACCGTGATCGTCCAATATGACGCCCGGCCCTTGTAAGGGCAGAACGTGTGATGGTCGGTTGGCGTCAGCAAATCCATGCGCACGTCTTCCCGCGGGAAATAGTAGACGGGAAGATGCTTTGTCTCGAACAGCAATTGCGCGTTCGTGCTGTCGGCGATCCATTCGCCGCCGAATTGCACGCGCACCCGGCGCGGCGAGGCTTCCAGCAGCACCTTGTATTCGGGATTGGTGGTGAAGCCGGATTTCCGCCCGTCGATTATCGTCGCCATGTCAGCTCCTCCCGCGGTCCATGCCTGGGCCGCCATTTTTCGGTCGCAATCGATCTTGCCATATTATGCGCCTGCGGCGAACCATCCCGGCGGGACGGCAGGCGATGACAATCGAAGCGGGCGGATGCGCATGCGGCGCGGTGCGCTATCGGCTGACGGCGGCGCCGCTGATCGTGCATGCCTGTCATTGCCGCGACTGCCAGCGGCTGACCGGCGGCGCGTTTGCGACGAACATCTGGATCGAACACCGCTTTGTCGAGACCGACCACGCGGCGCTGCGTTCGGTCATGCTGAAAGGGGGCAGCGGCAGGCCGCACGAAGTCTTCAGCTGCGCCCAATGCGGCACAGCGATCTACAGCAGATACCACGCGGCGCCCGGCGACACGGTCTTGCTGCGTGCTGGCACGCTCGACCGCCCCGAGGCGGTCGCGCCGGACGTGCACATCTTCACCCGCAGCAAGCTGCCTTGGTTCCGATTGCCGGAAGGCGCGCCGGCGTTCGCTACCTTTTACAAGATCGCCGAATTCTGGCCGCCGGAGAGCCGCGAGCGGCTGCGCCGCAACATCGCCGGCGAGACCTGAGCCGGCTGCTGCGGCCGCCGCTCGGTCGTTCACTCGCAGGCGTAGCCCAGGCGCAGATGCAGGCAGACGCCGCTCAGCTGCCGGCCCTCGGCGTCGCAGACCGTGACGATTGTTCGTGCATCCTCGTCGAGCAGCTCGCGGGCACGGCACAGCGCCTCGTGCTCAGTGCTGAACCGCTCGGCGCAGACGCCGTCCTGTTGATGCAGATCGCCGCCCGCCATCGCCAGCGTGTCGCCATAAAAGACGCGATACGTCATCCGTCACCCCCTTTGCTGTCCAACACAAAAAACGTAGCCGGCCGGTGATCTCGCGGCGCGCCGGCTTGCGCGTTTTAAGAATCATCAGGTTGTCGTGAAAGGTCCGCTGTGGCAGCGCGCAAGTTGGCAGCGTTTTTTGGCGCCGGTGTGACGAAATTGTTTTGATTTGATAACCGGCGGGAAGGGACGGCTGCGCGGAACGTCTCCCGATCTCAGGAATGGTCGCTGAAAAGGAGCGATCTCGCCGCCGATCCGTTGCTGCTTCAGGGAAGGCGTTGCGTGCGGCCTGGCGGAAAAGGGCTTGCCGGGCGGCGGCCGGCGCGATTAAGCCTGACGCACCGTTTGCGACCCTGGAGCCGCCCCGATGCCCGATTTCCCCGACCGCCAGGCGCTCGACGCGCTGCGCGCCTATGACACGCCGACAATCTGCAATGCCCTCGAAATCGTCCTGCCGGCGCGCCGCGCGATCGGCTTTACCCGCCGGCCGCTCGTCGCCCCGTTTCCGGAGCTGAAGCCTGTTGTCGGCTTTGCCCGGACCGCATTGATCCGCTCGCGCGAGCCGCACCCGCGCGACCGCGACGCCGCCAACCGCATCCGCCTCGCCTATTATGAGCATGTCGCCTCCCAGCCGCTGCCGAGCATTTCGGTCATTCAGGACATCGATGCGCCCGACACCGGGTTCGGCGCATTCTGGGGCGAGGTGCAGACGCATGTGCATGCCGGGCTCGGCTGCATCGGCGTCATCACCGACGGCTCGGTGCGCGACCTCGACGCGATGTCGCCCGGGTTTTTCGTGCTCGCCGGCTCGGTCATGCCGAGCCACGCGCATGTCCATCTCGTCGAGTTCGGCGGCACGGTCAGCGTCGCCGGCATGGTCGTCTCGGCCAACGACGTCATCCATGCCGACCGCCACGGCGCCGTCGTCGTCCCGGCCGATGCGGTTGCCAAGATCCCGGCCGCGGCCGACCTTCTGGCGCGCCGCGAGCGCGTCCTGATCGAGGCGTCAAAGCGCCCAGGCTTCTCGATGGATCGCCTGCGCCAGGCCTACCAGGAGCAGGACGAAATCCACTGACATGGCGCAGGTCGTCATCCGCCGTTCGACGATCGACCTCGGCGGGCTGCCGCAGACGGTGCGGGCTGAGCACGCGCGTTTTCTGCGCAATTGGCGGGATGCGCTGGTGACGTTCGGGCCGATCTTTCGCGGCGAGGCGCCGGCCGGATATCTCTATCAGACCGATCTGCCGGGTCCGGCGCCGCAGGCCGTCGCGCGCTTCACGGCGGAGGACCCGATGGCGGTCAACGGCGTCGTCGAAGCCGACGAGGTCAGCGACTGGCACTGTGCGCTGGCGACCCGCCAGCCAGCCGCGTCGCCGCGCCCGGGCTTTCGAGGGTTCTTCTTTCACGGCGTCGGCAAGCCCGGCATCACCGAATTCCGCAACACGCTGGTGGCGGCGCACCGCGCCCATCTGCAGCCGAACGACGCCGGTCATTGCCTGGCGCGGGGCTACTTGACCGATGCCGGCGGAAAGGCATGGCTCGGCAGTGCGATGGTCTATGAATTCGCCGGCCGCACCGTGCTCGATGAATTCTTTCGCGACGAGCCTTATTGCGTGCATGGCCTTTATCAGCAGATCGACATCTACGACTGGCGCCGCGGGGAGATCGGCTGAAGTTCACCGGAAAGGAGGCCCGATGCGCTCGCTTTTGTTCGTGCCGGCCGACAGCGGAAGAAAGCTTGCGCGCAGTCTCGACAGCGGCGCCGACGCGCTGATCCTCGACCTCGAGGATTCGGTCGCGCCACCCAACCGCGTGACTGCGCGGCGCCAGGCGCGCCAATTCCTTGACGCGAATGGGCCGGATCGCGTCCGCCGCTATGTCCGCGTCAATCCGCTCGCCAGCGGCCTCGCGCTCGACGACCTGGCTGCGACCGTCGCCGGCCGGCCGGACGGCATCCTCGTGCCAAAATGCCTGCCCGAGGACGTGCGCACCGCCGACCATTACCTCGCGGCATTCGAGACCGCGGCGGGCATTCCGGTCGGGCGGACCCGGATCATCGCGATCGCCAGCGAGACGCCGGCCGCCGTGTTCCAGCTCGGCGGCTACGCCGCCACCTCGCCGCGGCTCGAAGCGATCACTTGGGGTGCCGAAGATCTCGCCGCCTGCCTGGGCGGCAACAACCGCACCGCCGCCGGCGAGTATGACGGCCCTTACAAGCTCGCCCGGTCGTTGTGCCTGCTCGGCGCCGCGGCGGCCGGCGTCGTCGCGCTCGACACGATCTATACCGATTTCCGCGACGATGAGGGGCTGCGCGCGGAATGCGCCGCCGCCAAGCGGTCGGGTTTTGCCGGCAAGATGGCAATCCATCCGGCACAGCTGGCCGCGATCAACGCGGTCTTCTCGGTCAGCGCCGAGGAGCGGACGTGGGCCGAGCGCGTCGTCGCCGCGTTTGCCGCCAATTCGGACGCCGGTACGTTGGCACTCGACGGCAAGATGATCGACCGCCCCCACCTCGTGCTCGCCCGCCGCCTGCTCGGCCTTGCCGCCGCGGGATCGTAGAGGCGCCGCCTTCGCGGCTGCATCGCAACAACGTGACGGCTCGCGGGATTGGCGTTCAGCCCATAGCCCGCTATCGTGATGCGGCCCCAACAGTGCGAGGCAGCATGCGTATTCGCGAAATGGCGTTGTCGGCCGCGTTCGCCGCGGCGATTGCAGTGCTCGCGCCGGCATCCGCCCAGGCGCAGTACTACTATTCGCCGCTGTGCAACCCGTTTCCATTAACGTGGCCGTTCTGCGTCGTCGGCGCCGTCGCCTACGGCGTCGGGGCGGTTGTCACCGCGCCGTTCCGCGCGATGGCGCCGCGGCCCTATTACTACGCCCCGCCATACGCGCCGCCGCCGTATTACGGCCCGCCCGCCAACGCCTATGGCGCGCCGCCGCCCGGCGCGCCGCCCGAAGCTGCTGCACCGCCGGCGCAATAGCGGCCGGCGCCTGCTTCAATATCGCGCGCTGCCGGGAGTGCGCGGGAAGGGAATGGCGTCGCGCACGTTCGCAAGGCCCGTTACATAGGCGAGCGTGCGCTCGAACCCGAGACCGAAGCCGGCATGCGGCACTGTGCCGTAGCGGCGCAGGTCGCGGTACCAGCCGTAATGCTCCCGGTCGATGCGGCGCTCCTCCATGCGGGCGTCGAGCACGTCGATCCGCTCCTCGCGCTGGCTGCCGCCGACGATCTCGCCGATCCCCGGCGCCAGGACGTCCATCGCCGCGACGGTCCGCCCGTCGTTGTTGAGGCGCATGTAGAAGGCCTTGATGTCCTTCGGATAATTCATGACGATGACCGGCTTTTTCGCGTAATGCTCGGTCAGCCAGCGCTCGTGCTCCGATTGCAGATCGATGCCCCACGCGACCGGAAATTCGAATTTCACTCCCTTCGCGCGTTCGAGGGCGCGGATCGCGTCGCCGTAATCCATGCGCACGAATTCCGAGCCGACGATCCCTTCGAGCCGCGCGACAAGACCCTTTTCGATGCGTTCGTCGAAAAACGCCAGATCGTCCTGCCGCTCGCGCAAGAGCGCCGCAAAGGCGTGCTTCAACAGCCGTTCGGCGAGCGTCGCGTCGTCGCCGAGATCGGCGAACGCGATCTCCGGCTCGATCATCCAGAATTCGGCCAGATGCCGGCTCGTGTTGGAGTTTTCCGCGCGGAAGGTCGGCCCGAACGTGTAGACCTTGGTCAGCGCCAGGCAATAGGCTTCGACATTGAGCTGCCCCGAAACGGTCAGAAAGGTCTCGCGGCCGAAGAAGTCCTGCGCGAAATCGACCCTGCCGTCCGGGCGGCGCGGCAGATTGGCAAAATCCAGGGTCGAGACGCGGAACAGCGCGCCGGCGCCTTCGGCATCCGACGCGGTGATGATCGGCGTGTTGACCCAGAAAAACCCGTCGTCGTCGAAGAAGCGGTGGATCGCCTGCGCCAGGCTGTGCCGCACCCGCGTCGCCGCGCCGATGACGTTGGTGCGCGGCCGCAGGTGCGCGACTTCGCGCAGAAATTCCATCGTGTGCGGCTTCGGCTGGATCGGGTAGGTCTCGGGGTCGTCGACCCAACCGACGACGCGGATAGCATCGGCCTGCATCTCGAATGGCTGGCCCTTGGCCGGCGACGGTACGACCCGGCCGGTCGCCGCCACCGCGCAACCCGCCGACAGGCGCAGCACCTCGCTTTCGTAATTGGGCAAACTGTTCGGCGCGACAACCTGCAGCGGGTGGAACGCCGAGCCGTCGGACAGGTGCACGAACGAGAGGCCGGCGCGCGAGTCCCGCCGCGTCCGCACCCAGCCGTGCACCGTCACGGGCGTATCGGCGGGCGCCTCGCCGGCCAGCACGGCGCGCATGCTCAAGACATCTTTCTCCATGCCGATGAGTTAATCAGGGGGCGCCGGCTTGTCCAGCGATCCGGTTGCGCCGCGCCCGCGAAGGCGAGATGATGCCGTGGACCAGCGGCGCCGCCGCTGTCGGCAGCACGGAAGGGAGCGAGGATGGCCTACGAAGGGATGATTGCGGAAACCATCAGGATCATCGGCCATAACGGCGATCCGGTTTCAGCCTACGTCGCGCGACCGCTGGGATCGGGTCCGTTCCCCGGCATCGTCCTGATCCACCACATGCCCGGCTGGGACGAGTGGTATCGCGAATGCACGCGGCGCTTCGCGCATCACGGCTACGCGACGATCAGCCATAACCTCTACGAGCGCTTCGGCGAGGGCAAGGCCGACGACGTCGCCGCGAAGGCGCGCGCCGAGGGCGGCGTGTCCGACGACCAGATGGTCGGCGACACCGAGGCCGCGGTGCAGTTTCTGCGTCGTCAGCCGTGGCTCAACGGCAAGGTCGGCCTGTTCGGCACCTGCTCGGGCGGCCGCCAGACCTTTCTCTTTGCCTGCCGGCAAAAAAGCATCGACTGTGCGATGGAGCTGTGGGGTGGCCGCGTCGTGCAGGACGAACTGACCCCGAAGCAGCCGGTGTCGCCGATCACCCTGACCAAAAACCTGTCGTGCCCGCTGCTGGGCCTGTTCGGCAACGAGGATCGCGCACCGACGCCGGAACAGGTGGACGAGCACGAGGCCGAACTGAAGAAGCACGGCAAGAACTACGAGTTCCACCGCTACGACGGCGCCGGCCACGGCTTCTTCTACTACGACCGCCCGGCGTACCGCATCGAGCAGGCATTGGACGGCTGGAAAAGGGTGTGGGCGTTCTGCGAAGAGCATTTGCGCTGAGGCGCCGTATTCATCGGTCAAAACCCTGACCCGTCACCCCCGCGCAGGCGGAGGTCCAGGGCAAGCGGCAGGACGCTTTCCGGATTCCCGCCTCGGGGGTGACGATTTCATCGCGGGAGGCAGTGCCGCGCCATGTGCACCTCGATCGTCGAGATCGTCCCGTCCGCCGGAGCCGGCAAGACCGGCGACGGCTGGATCGAACTGACCCATTCGGTCGTCTCCTACGACCATCCGCACCACGCCCTCTTGGAAGAGGCGATCACGATCGATTTCGTCAATTCGGCGATGGGGCCGGGCTCCCGCGTCGCCGTCGAACTGACGCTGGAGGCGGCGAAGCAGCTCAACGCCGCCCTGACGCGGGCAATCACCCAGGCCGACATCGAGGAATCGCACCGCCATCGCCCGGCGGCATAACTGCTGGCAGCGCTTAATCGAGTTGGAAGAGGTGGAATACGACGGTCATACAACACGTGATCAGCGCTGCGACGAGGCCGATAGCCTCTATTGGATGATCGTCTCCTCGCTCAAGAAACCATTGCATAGTTCGAGTGAAACGAAAGATACTTTGCAGGCCCCGCAGTGATATGGCTCCGAATGCGAACAACGCAAGCCACAGATGGACCATCAGAGCAGCAATCAGGCAGAGGCTGGATGGTTCCTGAAATATACCGGCCTTAAATAGAGCGGAACCTATATAAAAGAGCCCGACCGGATCAACTATGGGCCAGAGCCAAAGAGCCGGCTTGTGGAATACCAGCGCCAACGCCCCGACAATCGTTACCATATTTAGAAATATGAATACTCCACCGACGACGAAAGATCCGGCGGCAGCTGAAAGGAGGATCGCCCAAAGAGGCCTGTCCTGATGCAGCGTTCGTAGGAGAAATCGGACCAGAAACAGCGAAACGTAATCAGAGAAAATGTTACCAAAATATGGAAGCATGAAAAATCGGAACAATGAGGCGCCTCTTGCGGCGATTATTGTAACGAAAAATATAGTATTGAGTGCACCTTTCATGCCAATAAGAGCCGTCGCTACAATGCAAATCGTAAAAACGGAAACTGTTATTGAGCGAGTGAGCGCACGAAACCTAAATAGGGGTGCGGTATAAATGTTATCGAACGCGGCGACAAGCGCGGTTTTTAAGTCAATATCGTTGTAATCTTGATAATTTATCCAGGCGTTGATTGCACGTTTCGCCGGAGCGGACGCTTTTCCATCCAAAAAATGGAATAGTAAGTATATGGCTACAGCGGGCGCCAGCCACGGCAGCAAGCTGGCTACGACCCGTAACCCCTGCACGAGCGAATACCCAGAGTCAGTGACTTATATTATGACCGTACCGCCGCGGCTGCCTCTTTCCCGGCGATGTAGCCCTGGCAGGCGGCGCGCGCGAGGCCGTGCTGCGAAAACCCGCCGGCCGACTCGCCGCCGCAATACAGCCCGGGGATTACCGCGCCATTCATGTCGAGGACGCGGCATCTGGCGTCGATGCGCAGCCCGGCGCGCGTGTCGTGCACAACCGGCGTGCACCAGGCGGCGTAAAACGGCGCCCGGGCGATTTTGTGAAGCGGCTTGGGCTTGGCGAAATCCTCGTCCCTGCCGCTGTCGACAAACGAATTATAGCGCGCAACCGTCGCTTCAAGGTTGGCCGGCGGCATCGCGACGCGCTGGTATTGCATGGCGATTTTCTCGGCGAGGTCAGCCAGCCGGCCGGCACTGAAGAAAAATCCGGCGGCGATATCGACATGGGGCGGCTCGACCTGCCAGGCTTCGCGCTCGATGGCGTCCGCATCAAAAATCGCCCAGATCGGCCCGCCGCCGTTGTGCCCGTCGTCGATGCCGGCCAAGGCGGCGTTGAGCCAGTTGTTGGGCGCATAGCGAGCGCGCTCGACATTGCGCCAGTCGCCCTGCACGTAATTTTCGATCGAGTTGTAATTGTTGGCGATGTATTGCCCGCCGGTCTCGTCATAAAAGCGCTTACCCAGCATGTTGACGCAGACCACATCCTGCCAGTCTTTGACAAACAGGCCGGTGGCGCGCGCCTTGTCAAAGACCGGGCTGTCCGGCTGCCAGCTGAGGTGCCGGTAATTGTACTGGCAGCCGATGAAATTGGGCTTCGTGACATTGGAGCCGAATTCGCCGATCTGGTTGTAAAAGCCCCACAGCGCGGCGCCGACCGCCATCGCCGCCAATTCGCCGCTGGCGTCCTGGTCGGACCACGGCATGCCGGCCAGCCCGCAATATTCCTCGGTCAGCCGCGGGTCGAACATGCGGCGGAAGTTGACGTTGCCGGTCGAGCCGCCAGTGCCGACGATGACCGCCCTTTTGGCCCGGATCCCGAGCGCCCGGCCGCGGTGCTCGACCGCGATGCCGAGCACCGGGCCGGCATGCGGCGTCTCGCGGTAGATCCGCGTCATGCGGTGTTCCAGCAGGATTTCGACGTCGCATCTGCGCGCCGCCGTTTCCAGCGACCGCATCATGCCGTTGCCCGACGAGCGGGTCTTCTGCACGGCCGGCTCGGCCGGCTTGCCGCTGGCCGGCATCGGCCAATGCCCGACGACGCTGTGCATCTCGCGCGGCAGCGAATTGCCGACCGAATTGCCGCCGATGTGATCGGGCGCCTTGTCGACGAACTCGACGCCGTGCGCCAACAGCCATTCGAAGCAGGGCGCGCTGTTGTCGGCAAAGGCGCGGATGATCTCGCGGTCATTGTAACGGTAGTCGGGAAAGCCGTTCGGCCCGACGACCGACCAGTCTGTCAAGTCGCGGAACAAGAGATCGGGCGTGTCGTGGATGCCGTATTTCTTTTGCACGCTGGTGCCGCCGCCCAGCGGCACATTGCCGCCCGAAATGATCGCGTGGCCGCCGATGTCGCGCTCGGCTTCGACGAGGATCACCGAGCATCCCCCTTCGCGTGCGGCGACCGCGGCCGGCAGCCCGGTTGCGCCGGCGCCGATCACGACGACATCGGCCTCGATGTCCCATTTCTCAGGAACGTCCGCTCCACCCGTCATTTTTGTTCCCCACTGAAGGTCCGCAGCGACGGAGGCTATGCCAGCTTCGGGGCAATGGCTCAAGGACAAGCGGAGGACATTGTCGAACCGCCGGTGGCCGGATTAACGTTGCCCTGAAAACCGTGTCAGGAATTGCGAGGCGTCATGGCTGAGGGGAATTTTCGCACCGTCGTCGCCGGGGCTGGCGTCTCCGGGCTGTTCATGGCCGAGACGCTGAAAGGGGCGAAGATCGATTTTGCGGTCTATGAAAAGGCCGGCGATGTCGGCGGCACGTGGCGCGACAACACGTTTCCGGGTCTCTTCGTCGACGTGCTGTCGCGGCAATACGAATTTCCGTTCCAGCCGAATTACAATTGGTCGCGCAAATACGCGCCGGCGAGCGAGATCTGGGAGTATGTCAAAAAGGTCGCGCACGACCGCGGGCTGAAGCGCTTCATCCGTTTCAACGAAGAGATCACGTCGGCGCGTTTCACCGATGGGCGCTGGCACATCGAGACCGCTGCCGGCACGCAGGACGTCGCCGATGTCTTTGTCTGCGCCACCGGCTTTCTGCACAAGCCGGTCCTGCCCGACATCCCCGGCAGAGATGATTTCGCCGGCCCGTCATTCCATTCGGCGCGCTGGGACCACAGTGTGCCATATGCGGGCAAGCGCTGGGGCGTCATCGGCAGCGGCGCCAGCGGTGTGCAGATCACCGAGGCGCTGGCCTGGGCCGGCTGCGCAGTGACGCAGTTCATCCGCCGTGCGCAATGGGTGCACATTCGCGAAAACCCGCATTCGACCTGGAAGGAGCGCCTCAAATTGCGCCTGCCGGGCGGCTACGCGCGCGAGCAGCAAAAGCTCTGGCGGTTCATCAACGAGTTCGACCAGTGGCGCCTCCAACCGGGGGCGCAGCGCGAAGCGATGGAAAGGGAATACCGTTCCTTTCTCGATGATATCAAGGACCCCGAGCTGCGCGCGAAATTGACGCCCGATTACAATCTCGGCTGCACCCGCATCCCCAAATCCGACAAGAATTATTACGAGGCCGTGCAACTGCCGAATGCGCAAATCGTCAAGGGTCACATCGCGCGCATCGCGCCGGACGGCGTCGTCATGGCGGACGGCACGCACGTGCCCGTTGACGTGCTCGTTTACGCCACCGGGTTTGATGTGCACGCCTACATGCGGCCGATGAATGTTATCGGTCTTAACGGTGTGACGATCGATGAAGCGTGGAAGGAGCGGATTTATTCCTACGGCGGCATCGCATTACCTGGCTTTCCGAACCTCTTCATGCTGTATGGGCCGTTTGCGCCGGTCAACAACGTGCCGGTGCCGTTGGGCCTCGAGCAGGAGATCGGCTGCATCATGCGATTGATCGCCGAGGCGCGCGCCCGCCGCGCCGCCGTCGCGCCGACCGCCGAGGCAACCGAACGCTTCCTGGCCCGCCTCGACCGGCATTTTCCCGGCACGGTGTGGGTCGGGGGGTGCAAGAACTGGTACACCAGCGCCCAGCCGACCCCGGTGCTGTGGCCGTTGCCGCAGGAGCAGCACCGCGCGTTTTTCGCCGACGCACCGGCCGAGGACTTCCAGTTCATCCCCACCGGCCACGCGGATTGACCGCGATGCCGTCACGGCCGGGCCTGACCCGGGCCGTCTACGCGCTGTGTTCGTGGATGCCCGGATCAAGTCCGGGCATGACGAATTGGGTGAACCGCGGTGCTACTTCGCGGCGGCCTGCATCCTCGCGCCGCGGCGGAAATGCGGCATCACTTCGGCGGCGATGATCTCGAACTGCTCGATCATTACGTCCTTCGGAGTCGTGATCGGCGCCGACAGGTTGATGTGTTCCATGCCGGGATAATTCTCTTCGATACTCTTGAGGAACGCGACGAGATCGTCCGGGGTGCCGGCAAACCACGATCCCAGCCCCATGAAATGCTCGACCCGGGGCACGCCGGCCGCATCCCAGCCGCCGCGCCTCGCGACCGCGGCGATCTGCTCGGCCGTCAACCCGGGCACAAAGCCCAACGGCGCGAACATCTTGACGTGTTCCTCATAGAGCGGCACGAGGCGGCGCACCGCCTCCTCGCGCGTCCGCGCGACGATGCCGTGCACGCCGAGCATCAGGTTTTCACCGAGCTTCCAGTCCTTGCCGGCGCGCGCCGCGGCGTCCTTGTAGGCCTGGATCGGCCCGGCCTGCATCGTCGCAGCGCCACCGCCGACCGCTCCCTTGATGTCGTATTTGACCATGAAATCAAGGCCGCGCGGGCTGGCGCTGACGACCGGCTGCCAGCACTCGACGGGCCGGTTTGCGGGGCGCGGCACCAGTGTCAATTCCTTCAGCTGGTAGCCGCGATAGGGCACCTCGGGTGGCAGCGTGTAGTGTTTGCCCTGGTGCGAGAAGCTCTCGTCGTGGAAGGCTTTGAACAATATCTCGACCTGCTCCTCAAAGAGTTCGCGGTTGGCGTTCTGGTCGAGGATCGGCGCCCCGAAGGTTTCTACCTCCCGGCTGTGATAGCCGCGCCCGACGCCGAACACGGTGCGCCCGCGGGTCAGGATGTCGGCCGTGGCGAAATCCTCGGCGAGGCGCAGCGGGTGCCACATCGGCGTGATGTTGAAACCGCAGCCGATCTTCAACTGCTTTGTGACGTGCGCCAGATGCACCGCGCACATCAATATGTTCGGCAGGGCCTCGTAGCCCTCGTGCTGGAAATGGTGCTCGGCCATCCACAGCGTGTCGAAGCCGAGCCGGTCCATCGTTTTGGCGATCGCCTCCGTCTTTTCATAGACGCCGGCAAGCTGTTCGTTCGTAAAGCGCCGCTCGTTGGCCGGCGTCGCGTCTTGCCCATGGTCGGGGAAATCGATGTGGCCGGCATAGACGGTCGCGAATTTGTGGATCATCGAGGCGCCCTCTGCGACAATTGAACAGCGTTCAGAAACCTGCCCGACAGCTTAGCCGCCGACGGCCGGTCAATCCATCAGCTTCTCAGCGAGATAGGTGAATTCGAGCGCGCTGCGGCGGGCGCGCTCCTGCAGCGTCGCGGCCGCGGAATGGCCGCCCTCGACATTCTCGTAATAGAGGAACGGCAGACCCATCGCCGCCATCTTGGCCGCCATCTTGCGCGCGTGCCCCGGATGGACGCGGTCGTCCTTTGTCGAGGTCACAAACAGCGGCTCAGGATAGGCGAGCCCCGGCCGCAGATTATGATAGGGCGAGATGCGCCGCAAAAATTCTGCGTCGTCCGGCCGTTCCGGGTCGCCGTATTCGGCGATCCACGACGCGCCGGCCAACAGCTTGTGATAGCGCAGCATGTCGAGCAGCGGCACCTGGATGACGACGGCACGGAACAGATCGGGCCGCTGCACGAGCATCGCGCCCATCAGCAGACCGCCATTCGATCCGCCCATGATGCCGAGGCGGCGCCGGTTGGTCACGCCGCGGCCGACCAGTTCCTCGGCGACGGCAATGAAATCGTCGTAGGCGCGCTGCCGTTCGCGCTTCAGCGCCGCCTCATGCCAGCCCGGGCCGAACTCGCCGCCGCCGCGAATATTGGCGACCACGTAGACGCCGCCCCTCTCGATCCACAATTTGCCCGCGAGCGCGGCATAGGACGGAACCAGCGACACCTGGAAACCGCCATAACCGTAGAGCAGAGTCGGAGCGGCGTCGCCCGGAGGCCGGTTCTGCGGCCGCACAACGAAAAACGGCACGGCCGTGCCGTCCTTTGAGGTCGCCTCGAACTGCTCGACGATGCAGGTCGCGGCGTCAAAACGCGACGGCAGCGACTTGATCGGCTCTGCCGTCCCGCCGGCGGCGTCGGCGAGATAGAGTATGTTCGGTGTCGTAAACCCGGCGACGTCGATGAAGGCACGGTTGTCGCGGTCGCTTGTCGCGACAACGCTGATCGAGGCATGCGGCGGCAACGGCAGCGGTTTCGACTTCCATTGCCGGCCGTCATGGCGGTATGCGACGGCGCTGCCCTGGACGTTGCGGTAGATCGTCGCGAGCAGGCAGTCGCGCGTCGCGGCAACATCCTCGATTGCCTCGCGCGGTCCGGGCGCCACGATCAGCTGCGGCTGCGCGCCCGCCGGATCGGCAAGGCAGTCGGCGAGCGCGAGCGAAACAAGCGCGCCGGCCGGAAACCCTCGCCACGCTTCTTCGAGCGAAAAGACCAGCCGCCCCACGACGAAACCGCGGAACGACGCCCGCTGCGGCACTGGCACGCGCAGCGGGCCGCGCGGCGTCAGCAGATGGCGCTCGCTGGCAAAGAAATCGACCTGCCGGTTGACGAGCACGCCGCGCACGCTGCCGTCCGGGTCGCGCAGCACGCCGGCGCCGACGCTGACATCATCGGCCCGGCCGGCGAACAATTCCTCCGCCGCGGTGAGCGGCGTGCCGCGGCGCCAGCGCTTGACGATGAACGGGTAACCCGCGGCGGTCGTGGTCCCGGGCCCCCAATCGCGTGCGACGAACAATGTGTCGGCATCGAGCCAGACGGCGCTCTGCTTGCCTTCCGGCAAGTAGAAGCCAGGCTCGACAAAACGCGCCTCGGCGAGGTCGAATTCGCGCGCCTCGCTGGCGTCCTTGCCGCCGTCCGACAGGCTGACGAGGCAGCGGCGATAATGGGGCGGCAGGTGTGCGGCGCCGTGGAACACCCAGTTGCGTCCCTCGCTCGCCGACAACGCGTCGATGTCGAGGAGCGTCCGCCAGTCTGGCGCAGCGGTCTTGAACGAGGCCAGCGTCGTCGTCCGCCACAGGCCGCGCGGGTGCCCGTCGTCCTGCCAGAAATTGGCGAGGCGCTCGCCGCGAAAACTGGGGTAAGGGATGCGGTCGGGCGCGGTGACGATCGCCAGCGCCTGCCGGTAAAGTTCGGCATAGCGCGGGTCGCCTTCGAGCGCGGCAAGGCTGCGGGCATTCTGCCGCCGCACCCATTGGAGCGCCGCCTCGCCGTCGACCTCTTCCAACCAGATGAACGGATCATCGCTGCTCACAAGACACCATATCCGAGTTTCTTGCCGATGAGGATGGCGGCGGCGAAACATCGGCCTGAGCTGGATGTCTGCCGCTGCACGGGTCGTTGACAAGACAGAGACGCCGGCTTATCTCCCGCGTTCCGGAATCGCCGGACAATCTCGGCCGAATCCGATTGGGCGCCCGTGGCGGAATTGGCAGACGCGCACGGTTCAGGTCCGTGTTCCGAAAGGAGTGGTGGTTCGACTCCACTCGGGCGCACCATCTCCATGCTGCGACAAAAGCCGCCCGGCAATCGCCGGGTATCACGGGCCCTGGGAGAAGGTGATGGGTGATTGGCAAGGGCTGCGGCTGACGTGGGAGCCGCGCATCTTGAGCGTATTGCGGATCGTCGTCGGGCTGCTGTTCATGGAGCACGGGCTGAACAAAATTTTCGGCTTTCCGGTGGGCCCGTTGCCGCATCACCCCTATGTGCTGTTCAGTCTGGTCCCGGGGCTGGCCGGCATTCTGGAATCGGTTGGCGGTGGTCTGATCGTGCTCGGGCTGTTCACCCGCCCGGTAGCACTCATCCTGTCGGGCGAGATGGCGTTTGCCTACTTCATGGCGCATGCGCCGCATGGTTTCTTTCCGTTGCAGAATCGCGGCGAGGCCGCGGTGTTCTATTGCTTCGTCTTCTTGTACCTGTTTGTAGCTGGCGGCGGCGCCTGGGGGCTCGATCGGCTGCGCTCGCCGGAATTGCCGTCCCGCGCTGTCGCACGCGGCCGGGCTTGAGGCGGACCGGTCCGGCCGAATTGACGCGCCGGCCGCTGGGGTGGATATTCCAAGCCCGATTTGCGACGAGATCAGGTGCGGTTCGAATGAGAATTGCGGCAGTCTCGCGGCGGCGTTGCCGGGCGGCCGATGCGGCTCGGTCGCGTGGCGCACGATGACCCATCATCTCCATCAGGGCGACCTGCCCGAAGGCCTGTTGTTTGGCGACGCGGTCGCGATCGACACCGAGGCGATGGGTCTCAACCCGCATCGTGATCGGCTGTGCCTTGTGCAGCTCTCGCGTGGCGACGGAGACGCGCATCTCGTGCAGTTTGCCGCCGGATGCTACAATGCGCCAAACCTGCAGCGGTTGCTGGTCGACCCGGCGGTCACCAAGCTGTTCCACTTCGCGCGCTTCGACATCGCAATGCTCTACCGCTATCTCGGCGTCATGCCGCAGCCGCTCTATTGCACGAAAATCGCCTCGCGGCTGGCGCGCACCTTTACCGACAGGCATGGCCTGCGCGATTTGTGCAAAGACCTGCTCGGCGTCGAGTTGAAAAAAGAACAGCAGAGCTCGGACTGGGGTGCGGCCACGCTCAGCGATGAGCAGTTGCGCTATGCCGCTTCCGATGTGTTGCATCTGCATGCGCTGCGCGCCCGGCTCGACGCGATGCTGGTGCGTGAGCGCCGCAGCGATCTGGCGCAGTCCTGTTTCGCGTTCTTGCCGGCGCGCGCGATGCTCGATCTGGCCGGGTGGGCCGAGCAGGATATTTTCGCACATTAGTGTCCGGGGAAGGCGCCGACGGATTGCGATCGGGGGTGGGGTTTGGCGGAAAGTTCGGTTGCCGCTTCGCTTGATATCACGACACCGGGGCCGGCGCCCGGTCTCGGCCGCGACTTGTCGGTCGGTCGCCGCGTCATTCGTGCCGAGACCGACGGGCTGGAGCAGCTGGCGCGTGCATTGGACGGCACGTTCGGTGCCGCCCTCGATCTCTGCGCCGCGGCCCGCGGCCGGCTCATCGTCACCGGCATCGGCAAAAGCGGGCACGTCGCGCGCAAGATCGCCGCGACGCTGGCCTCGACCGGCACGCCCGCATTGTTCGTCCACCCGGCCGAAGCAAGCCACGGCGATCTCGGCATGATCGGCGTCGATGACGCCGTGCTGGCGCTGTCGAATTCCGGCGAAAGCGGCGAACTGGCGGCGATCATCGGCTATTCGCGGCGCTTCAAGATCCCGCTGATCGCGATCACCGCCGGGCGCGGTTCGACCCTCGCGGAGGCGGCCGACGTCGTGCTGCTGCTGCCGCCCGCCGCCGAGGCCTGTCCGATGGGGCTGGCGCCGACAACGTCGACGACGGTCATGATGGCGCTGGGAGACGCGATGGCGATCGCGCTATTAGAGCGCAAGGGGTTTTCGTCGGCCGACTTCCAGCTGTTCCATCCGGGCGGCAAGCTTGGCCGCAAATTGCTGCGGGTCAGCGACATCATGCATTCGGGCGACGCCGTGCCGCTCGTCATGCCGACGACGTCGATGTCGGAAGCGATCCTTGTCATGACCGCGAAAAGCTTCGGCTGCGTCGGCGTCACCGACGACGACGGGCGGCTGATCGGCGTCATCACCGACGGCGATTTGCGCCGCCACATGGATGACGATCTCTTGGCGCGGCGCGTTGCCGACGTGATGCATCCCAACCCGAAGACGATCGCCGCCAACCGGCTGGCCGGCGAAGCGCTGGGGCTGATGACCGGCCGCGCCCCGCCGACGACCTCGCTGTTCGTCATCGATACCGCCGGCCGGCCGACCGGCTTTGTTCACATGCACGATTGCGTGCGCGCCGGGGTGGCGTAGTGGTCAGCATCCCCGGGCCCGCGTTGCGCCCGGAGCGGCGGCTCGGGCGTCCGGCCGCCGGTGCGGGGCCGGCCGATGCCGATCACGGCCGGCACAGCCGCCGGGTCGCCCTGCTGAAACGGGTGCTGCCGGGCATCGGCGTCACACTGCTGCTGCTGATCGCGACCTGGCCCCGTCTGGCGCCGCTGTGGGAGCGCATGCGGTTTGCCTTTCCGGCGATCAATCTGCGCGACGCGCGCGAACTCGACATGATTCATCCGCGCTATGCCGGCGTCGACCGCAACGGGCATCCGTTTGTCGTCACCGCGGCCTCCGGCCGGCAGCTGCCGGACCGCGAGGATCTGATGTCGCTGAAAAAACCGCGCGCCGACATCAAGACGCACAGCGGCGCCAACATCGTCGTGACCGCCGATACCGGTGTCTATCAGTCCCGCACCCAGATCCTCGACCTGTTCGGCAATGTCACGCTGGTGCATCAGAACGGCACAAAATTCGTGACGCAATCGGCCCGGGTCGAAGTGGCGAGCAATCGCGCGGAGGGCAACCAGCCGGTCGAGGGGCACGGGCCCTCCGGCAATGTGGCGGCGCAGGGCTTCCGCGTCCTCGATAAAGGCGACAAGGTGCTGTTCACCGGACGCTCCGACCTGTTGCTGAAGAGTGTGAAGCCTGCCGCGCCAAAGCATCCGCCGGCGGCCCTGCCGGCGCCGGTTGCCGTCGCGGCGCGGCAGACCGAGGCCGAGGCACAGCGGTTTCTTTCGCCGGTGCCGCGGCGTTCGACGGCGCATCGCGTGACCGCGCATCCGCGCGCCGGCTCGCCCGGTCACCGCATTGCCCGACACGCGCCCGTTCGCCGCCGCAGTCCGGCTGCGCCCGATCGGGGATAGGCGCCCGCTCGCGATGCCTTCTCGGCGAGGATCCGGCGATGGCCGCCAGATCGTCTGGCGCGGCACCTTCGTGCTGACACTGGGGCTGCTGCTGTCTCCTACGATCGCCGCGGCACAGTCGGTGGCGCCGGCTCCCGCCGCTGCGCCGGCCAACGATCAGCCAGTGCAGATCCAGGCCGATTCGGGGATCGAGTGGGATCAGAACGCGCATGTTTATATCGCACGCGGCCATGCCGTCGCGATCCGTGGCCCGAGCGAAGTCTACGCCGATACGCTGATCGCTCACTATCGCCAAGTCAAAAGCGGCGGCAACGCCGGCGACAAGACCGAGATCTACCGCGTCGATGCCGACGGCCATGTCGTGCTGCATCGCAACGACGACACCGTTGTCGGCGACCACGCCGTTTACGATGTCGATCAGGCGGTCGCTGTTGTGACCGGCAAGGCGTTGAAGCTGACGACGCCGACCGACGTCGTGACGGCGCGCGACAGTTTTGAATGGTATGATAACAAACAGATCGCGGTGGCGCGCGGCGATGCGGTAGCGGTGCGCAACAACGGCCGTTCTGTCAAGGCCGACATCCTGACCGCGTATATGCACAAGACGGCGCCGGCCAAGCCCGGGAGCGGTCCCGTTGCAGCGCGCGGCAAGCCCGCGGCGACGCCGGCATCGGCGACGGGCATCCCCGATCCCGGCGCATCAAAGATCAGCCGGATCGACGCCCAGGGCCATGTCGTGATCAGTAACGGCATCGACACCGGCCGCGGCGATTTCGGCGTCTACAATGAGGATACCGGCATTGCGACGCTGATAGGCAACGTCGTTATCGAACGCGGCAAGGATGTGATAACGGGTCAGCGCGGCGTCATGGACCTCAACCGCAACATCTCGCGCATGCTGCCGGGCGGCGCGCCGGGCCACGCCAGGGTGCAAGGCCTGTTTGTCCGCGAACAGCAGCGTCCCGGCGCGCCCGCCCATCCGGCCGCGGCGAGAGCGAAACGCGTCATCGGCAAGAAGGCGCCGTGATGCGCGGGCGACCGCCACCGCC
Organism: Allostellaceae bacterium; assembly: GCA_035504075.1. Classification (GTDB taxonomy): domain Bacteria; phylum Pseudomonadota; class Alphaproteobacteria; order ATCC43930; family CGMCC-115725; genus DATARH01. The sequence continues at coordinate 25,127 of DATJSO010000033.1, forward strand.
GCGTTACGCCGGCCCCGCCTGGCTCACGCAGGGCCAGCAAGCGCCGCCGTCGGGTCCGCGCGGCCCGCGGCTTATCGCCGACAATCGCGGCCTCGTCGGCCGTGGTCTCGGCAAGAGCTTCAAACGACGCCCGGTCCTGCGCGATGTTCACGTCGCGGTGCAGCGCGGCGAGGTCGTCGGCCTGCTCGGCCCGAACGGCGCCGGCAAGACCACATGCTTTTATATCATCACTGGTTTGATCAAGGCCGATACGGGAGTAGTCGAACTCGACGGCCGGGACATCACCGACCTGCCGATGTACCGGCGCGCCCGCATCGGCATCGGCTATCTGCCACAGGAAGCATCGATCTTCCGCGGCTTGACGGTCGAGCAGAACATTCGCGCCATTCTCGAAGTCGCCGAGCCCGACCCCGAGGCCCGCGATGCAAGGCTTGACGCGCTGCTCGCCGAATTCTCGATCAGCCATTTGCGCCGAGCTTCGGCAATGGCGCTGTCGGGCGGCGAACGGCGACGGTGCGAGATCGCGCGGGCATTGGCGACGGAGCCGAATTTCATCCTGCTCGATGAGCCGCTGGCCGGCATCGATCCGATCGCGGTCGGCGATATCCGCGATCTGGTGGCGCACCTGAAGGATCGCGGCATCGGCGTTCTCATTACCGATCACAACGTGCGCGATACGCTGGAGATCGTCGATCGCGCCTATATCCTGCACGAAGGACGGGTGCTGATGGAAGGCAGGCCCGAGGCGATCGTCTCCGATGCGGAGGTGCGCCGCGTTTACCTGGGAGAAAGATTCAGCCTATAAGCCGCTCCAAACGGAGCTGTTCGTGAATAGCAGGAACGGTTTTTCGCAACGCATCGAACTGCGGCAGAGCCAGACGCTCGTCATGACGCCGCAGCTGCAGCAGGCGATTAAGATGCTGCAGCTGTCGAATGTCGAATTGGCGGAGTTCGTCACGGCCGAGGTCGAGCAGAACCCGTTGCTCGAGCATGGCGAACGCGACTCGGAGGACGGGTCTGCCGGCGACGGCGAGCCGGCGCCTGCGGCGGTCGATGTCGTTGCGCCGCCGCTTGCCGAGGAATTGCCGAGCGCGCCGCCGGGCGAGATCGCCGGTGATGCCGCGGATCACTGGGAGGCCGCTGCGGGCGCAGAAGGCGACGGCTCGTTCGATCGCGGCGGCGACGCGCAGCTCTGGGACATGCGCGGCGGCAGCCGCGGCGATGATGAGGGGCCGAACATCGCACTGGCTGCGGCGCGGCCGCGGAGCTTGCGCGAGCATCTGATCGAGCAGATCGGCGCCGATCTTCCCGATCTCGGCGATCGGGTCATTGCCGTCCATTTGCTCGATCAGCTCGATGAGATGGGCTATCTGCGCGCCGATCTCGACGAGGCCGCCGACCGGCTGGGGTGTGAAGCGGGTCGCATCGAGGGGGTTCTGGCGCGGCTGCAGGAACTCGACCCGCCCGGCGTCTTTGCGCGCGATCTGGCGGAATGTCTGGCCCTGCAGTTGCGCGATCGCAACCGGCTCGACCCGGCGATGCAGAAGCTGCTCGACAACCTGCCGCTGCTGGCGGCGCGCGACGCCGGCGCGCTGATGCGCCTCTGCGGTGTCGATGCCGAGGATCTCGGCGAAATGATCGCCGAGATCAAGTCGCTCGACCCGCGCCCGGGACACGCCTTCGACCCGCCGCTCGCCGAGCCGGTCGTGCCCGACATCATCATGCGGGCGCAGCCGCAAGGCGGCTGGAGCGTCGAGTTGAACGCCGACACCCTGCCGCGGGTACTCGTCGACAACCGCTATTTCGCCCGCGTCAACAGCGCCGCCCGCAGCAAGATCGAGCGCGATTATCTGACCGACCGGCTGCAGGCGGCGAACTGGCTGGTCAAGTCATTGCATCAGCGCGCCACGACGATCCTCAAGGTCGCCACCGAGATCGTGCGCCAGCAGGACGGGTTCTTTCACGACGGGGTCCAGGCGCTGCGCCCGCTCATCCTGCGCGACATCGCCGAGGCGATCGGCATGCACGAAAGCACGGTCAGCCGAGTGACGACGAACAAGTACATGGCGACCCCGCGGGGGCTGTTCGAGCTGAAGTATTTTTTCACATCATCGATCGCAGCCTCGCAGGGCGGGGAATCGCACTCCGCCGAGGCGGTGCGCTTTCGCATACGCTCGATGATCGACGGCGAGCCGTCGGACGACACGTTGTCCGACGAGAAAATCGTCGAGTTGTTGCAGCGGGAGGGCGTCGACATCGCGCGCCGCACCGTGGCGAAGTATCGCGAGGCGATGCGGATCCCCTCTTCGGTGCAGCGTCGCCGGGAAAAAACGTTAGCACTGTAATCGACGCGCGCGGTGCGGCTTGACCGTGTCGGAGGTGATGCCCAATTTCGCCTCAGCATGCCGTTATCGGCCGCCGCGCCTGAACCTATCGGTGTAGATCCATGCAGCTGACGGTCACAGGCAAGCAGATCGAGGTCGGCGATGCGCTGCGCCACCACGTCGAGGGCGGCCTCGAAGCGCTTCTCGGCAAATATTTCCGCACCGCGATCGAAGCCCACACCGTGTTTTCCCGCGAAGCGCATCTGGTTCGGGCCGATCTGTCGCTGCATATCGGCCGCGGCATCGTCGCCAACAGCAGCGCATCGGCGTCGGGTCATTACCTCGCCTTCGACAGCGCCGCCGAGCGCTTGGCAAAGCAGTTGCGGCGCTACAAGCGCCGCTTGCGCGATGATCACGGGAAATCGCGGGCGATCGCGGAGGCAGCGGAAATGGCCCAATCCTTCGTCCTCGCGCCGATCGACGACAGCCATGCGGAGGAGGGGGCCGATGATGCGGTTGCGGCGGGCGCTGCACCGGTTGTCATCGCCGAGATGAGCACCGAATTGCCGCATTTGACGGTCGGTGAAGCGGTCATGCGCATGGATCTCGCAGATGCACCGTTGCTCTTGTTCCGCAACCGCTCCCACGGCGAACTCAACCTCGTCTATCGCCGCGGCGACGGCAACATCGGCTGGATCGATCCGGCGGCAGCGCCGCGCCGCGCGGCGGAGCGGGACTGATGGAGATCCCCGATCTGTTGGTGCCGCGCGGGATCATCGCGCAGTTGCGCGTCAGCAACAAGAAACAGGCGTTGCAGGAAATCGCCCGCCGTGCCGCCGCCCTGACCGGCGTTGCCGAACGACGGATCTATGAAATCCTGGCCGAGCGCGAGAAATTGGGCAGTACCGGCATCGGCAAGGGCATTGCGATCCCGCACGGGAAGCTCGCCGAACTGTCCCAACTCGTCGGTGTATTCGCACGCTTCGAGCGGCCGATCCCGTTTGACGCGATCGACGATCAGCCGGTCGATCTCGTATTCACGCTGCTCGCCCCGGCCGAGGCGGGCGCCGAGCACTTGCGGGCGCTCGCGCATGTCTCTCGCCTGCTGCGCGACGGCGCGACCTGCCAGAAGCTGCGCGGCACCGACAACCCCGATGCGCTTTATGCCCTGCTGACCGATCGCAGCGAAAGCCACGCCGCTTAAGTCGGTCCCGCCTTAATCAGCACGTTGACCATGCGCGCCGCGGCGGTGATCTCGCGCCCGGGTTTCGGCAATGGCGACCGCCCCCTCGTCGCCGCTGCCGGCAGCGGCGAACATGGGTGCGCAGCCGTCATCATGGCTCGATGCGCGCGCGGCGCTGTTCGTCTCGGGTCGCGATGCGCAGCGCGTGGGCGGGGTAGACACCGAGGATTCTGACCTCGGTCGAGAAGAACGAGAGTTCCTCCAGCGCCAGCTGCAACGGCTTGTCGTCGGTATGCGCCTCGACATCGGCATAGAATTGCGTCGCGGTGAAGCGGCCGCCGACCATGTAGCTTTCGAGCTTTGTCATGTTGATGCCGTTGGTGGCGAAGCCGCCCAATGCTTTGTAGAGCGCCGCCGGCACGTTGCGCACGTTGAACACGAATGTCGTGACGGCCGGCCGCCCCGGCGGCGGGCATTGCGGCTCGGTCGCCATGATCAGAAACCGCGTCGTATTGTGCTCGGCATCCTCGATGTTCTGCGCCAGCGACACGAGGCCGTAAATCTCGCCGGCCAGTTCGGAGGCGATCGCCGCGACCGCCGGATCGCCGAGTTCCTTCACCTCGGCCGCGCTGCCGGCGGTGTCGGCGCGGACGACCGCCTGCAGCCGCTGCGCGCGAATGAACTCGCGGCATTGCGACAGCGCATGCACATGGCTCCAAACCGTACGTACGCGATCAAGGCCGGTGCCGGGCAATGCCAGCAGGTGATGGTTCACCCGCTCGAAATGTTCGCCGATGATGTGGAGGCCGGAATCCGGCATCAGATGGTGGATGTCGGCGACCCGGCCGGCGACGGAATTCTCGATCGGCATCATCGCCAGCGCCGCTCTTCCTTCGCGAACCGCCGCAAAGGCATCCTCGAAAGCGGCGCACGGCAATGTCGCCATGGCCGGGAAGACGCGCCGGCAGGCGAGGTCGGAATAGGCGCCGGGCGCGCCCTGAAAGGCGATCGTATGCAGCGGATCGGTGTTCTTCATGAGCGGCTTCGCTGTTCCATCAGTGCGCGGGCACGCGCGAGATCGGCCGGCGTATCGACCTGCACGCCGACCCAGGACGGATCGATCAGGCTGACCGCAATGTGCATGCCCGCTTCGAGCGCGCGCAACTGCTCCAACCGCTCGCGCTGTTCAAGGATACCGCGCGGCAGCCCCGCGAAGCGTTCGAGCGCGGCGCGGCGGTAGGCATAGAGGCCGACATGCTCGTAATGCGGCCCATCGCCCCATGGCACAGCTGCCTTCGAAAAGTAGAGCGCGCGCGCCGGCCGCGACGGGTCGACAAAACCGGCCGCGACCTTGTTGACGCTCGTTTCGTAGAGCGCCGCCGGGTCGGCAATCTCGGCGGCCAGCGTCGCGATGTCGGCGCCAGTCTCGGCCAATGTCGCCAGCGCGACGCGAATCGCCCGCGGGTCGAGCATCGGCATGTCGCCCTGCACGTTGACGACGGCGTCATGCGCGCCGGCGGAATCGAGCATGGTCACCGCGGCATGGATGCGGTCCGATCCTTGCGGCAGATCGGGGTCGGTCAGCACCGCCCGGCCTCCCTCGCCCTCGATCGCCTCGGCAATGGCTGCCTCGCCGCACGCGACAACGACCGGACCAACCGCTGCGGCTACGGCGCGGCGCCAGACATGGACGATCATCGGCGCGCCGGCGATCGGCGCCAGCGGCTTGTTCGGGAGCCGCGTCGCGGCAAGCCGCGCCGGGATCACGATGATCGGATTGCGCAGGCCGGGCTTGCTCATTCTGCCTTCTTCTCCTGATGCCGACGCGGTTCCGGCCTGGATGTGCCCGGTCCCGCGATCGGTGGCCCAGGAAATAGCCGTCTCAGGTTGCGCCGGCAACGGCCGAAGCGTGCACAACGGAGTGCGACTGCGGCGTTGCGGACCGTGACGGCGGCCACCTGAAGCGCTATGGTGGGCGGGTTGTCTGCCTCTGGTGCGATCATGATCGGTCCGCCGGGTTTGCCGAAGATCGAACGCCGCGTCTCACGCTTTCGCCGACGTGGTCCTGGCCCATTGCGGGTACCGCTTATCGTTTCCAAATGGGCGCTGGTGTTTTACGCCGCCGGGGTTTTGGCGCATTTCACGCATCACATGGCGTTCGACCTGCCGGCCGGAACCGACCCTTCCTTCCAGGCGGCATTGGCCAGCGCGCCCGTAGCGTTGACGTGGCCGGCCGACCTGATCGGGACGCTGCTGACATTGACGTGAGGCGAGGCGGGCGGCATGGCCTTCCAGGACATCCTCTATGACAAGCGCGCCGGCGTCGCGACGATCACGATCGACCGGCCGAACGTCCTCAACGCGTTCCGCGCCGAAACAGTCGAAGAGATGCTCGAGGCGATGCGCGACGCCGAGGATGACGATGATATCGGCGTCGTCGTGCTGGCGGGCGCAGGCGACCGCGCGTTCTGCTCGGGCGGCGACAATTCGGCGCGCGCCAGCGGCTCGTCGAGCGCGAAGGGCTATGGCGGGCGCGGCCTTGTTGGACTGCCGATCGAGGAATTGCACGATGCGATCCGCAGCAGCCGAAAGCCGGTCATCGCCAAGGTGCAGGGCTACGCGATCGGCGGCGGCAATGTGTTGGCCACCGTCTGCGACCTGACGATCGCCTCGGAAAAGGCCGTGTTCGGCCAGGTCGGGCCGCGCGTCGGCTCGGTCGACCCCGGTTGGGGCACGGCGTTTCTGGCGCGCCATGTCGGCGACAAGCGGGCGCGCGAAATCTGGTTCCTGTGCCGCCGCTACACGGCAGCCGAGGCGTACCAGATGGGGCTCGTTAACAAGGTCGTGCCGGCCGACCAGCTTGATGCCGAGGTCGCGAATTGGTGTAACGAAATCCTGGCGTTGTCGCCGACCGCGATCGCGATCGCCAAACGCTCGTTCAACGCCGACAGCGAGAACATCAAGGGTATCGGCGCGCTCGGCCTGGAGGCGCTGGCGCTCTATTACAACACTGACGAGGCGAAGGAAGGAACCAACGCCTTTCTCGAAAAGCGCCGACCCGATTTCCGCCGCCGCTGACTACAGGGCCTCAGCGGCGAGCGCGGCAGCGCAGCCGAGAAAAGCCGCCAGCGGATGCGTGAGGACATAGGTCGGGATCGCCGCCAGATAGGAATGCAGGCGGCCTTTTGCCTCGAACCGCGGGCGGAAGCCGCTTGCGGCGAAGCGCGCGCCGAGCCGCGGCACGATGCCGCCGGCAATGAAGACGCCGCCCTGCGCCCCCAGGGTCAGTGCGAGATTGCCGGCAACCGTGCCGAGCATCGCGCAGAACATCGCTGTAGCCTCGCGGCACAGCGGGTCGCTTGCGCTCAGCGCCGGGTCGGTGATCTGCGCCGCCGTGTAGGACGCCGCCGGAACTCCATCGATCTCGGCCAGCGCGTTGTACAGGTTGACAAGACCCGGCCCCGACAGGCAGCGCTCGGCCGAAACGTGGTCGAGGCGCGCCCGCATTGCGGCCAGCACGGCGTTCTCGCGCTCGGTCGCCGGCGCCATTGTCGCATGGCCGCCTTCGCCTGACAGCGCGATCCATTTCGTTCCGGCCGGCACCAGACCCGACGCGCCGAGCCCCGACCCCGGCCCCAATACCGCGATCGGCCGTCCGATGACCGGCGCTCCGCCGCCGACCTGCATCCGGTCGGCCGATGTCAAATGCGGCAGCGCGAGCGCCACGGCGGTGAAATC
>DATJSO010000034.1:0-23993 GCA_035504075.1 Allostellaceae bacterium
CCCGATGCAACCGCTGCGCTTGCCTCGGCGCGCGAAATCGGGAATAGAGAGATGCGACTGTGGGAGAGCCGGCCGCATGCGCGCGCTTACATTGGGGTGTCTGCTGTTGCTCGCCGGTTGCGTCGGTTCGGCGCGCAACGAGGGGTTCACGGCCATCGGCCCGCGTTCGTTTCTCTACAGCGCCCATACGAACACGGTCATCACGCCGAACGACGATGGCGGCGCCGAGCGGTTGCGCCGCGAATGGATCGCCGATGCGCTCGGGGCGCACGACATGTGTCCGGCGGGCTATGTCATCGATACGCGGCGTTTCATCCCCGATGCGGTCGGGCCGTTCGGCAACGGCGGCAACATCCTTTATTCCGGCCGCTGCCTGTAATCGCTCGACGCGGCGAGGGCGCGAACGCGGCATTTGCAGGATTGCCGCCACTGCGGCATACCAGCGGCAAACGCCTTGTTCGTATGGGAGGACGGCGATGCCCGAGCGTTCTGTGATCCCGGTCGCGGCACATCCGAATATCGGCCGAATCGGTGAAGCCGAATATTTCCGCCTCTACGGCGAATCGCTCGCCGACCCGGAACACTTCTGGGGGCGGGAGGGCAAGCGTCTCGACTGGATGAAGCCCTATACGAAGGTGCGCGACAGCTCGTTCTCGGGCGATGTGCATATCCGCTGGTATGAGGACGGCACGCTCAACGCATCCTTCAACTGCATCGATCGGCATCTGGCGACGCGCGGCGGGCAGACCGCGATCCTGTGGGAGGGCGACGATCCCGGCGAGGACAAGCGCCTTACCTACCGCCAATTGCATGAGGCGGTGTGCCGCCTCGCCAACGCGCTGACGGGCAAAGGCGTCAAGAAGGGCGACCGGGTCACGATCTACATGCCGATGATCCCCGAAGCGGCGGTCGCGATGCTGGCTTGCGCCCGCATCGGCGCGGTGCATTCGGTCGTATTCGGCGGGTTCTCGCCCGACAGCCTCGCCAGCCGCATCGAGGATTGCCGCTCGACCGTGCTGATCACCGCCGACGAAGGATTGCGCGGCGGCCGCACGGTGCCGCTAAAGCGCAACGCCGATACGGCGCTCGGGCAATGTCCGGATTGCAGGACCGTCATCGTCGTCAAGCGCACCGGCGGCGCGATCGATTGGACACCCGGCCGCGACCACTGGTATCACGAGGTCTGCGCCGCCGCCTCGCCCGAGTGCCCGCCGGCCGAGATGTCGGCCGAAGACCCGCTGTTCATCCTCTACACGTCGGGCTCGACGGGTAAGCCCAAGGGCGTGCTGCACACGACGGGCGGCTATCTCGTGTACGCGTCGATGACGCACCAGTATGTCTTCGATTATCGCGACGGCGAGATCTACTGGTGTACCGCCGATGTCGGATGGGTTACCGGCCACAGCTACATCGTCTACGGGCCGCTGGCGAACGGCGCGACGACGCTGATGTTCGAGGGCGTGCCGAACTACCCCGACCCGTCGCGCTTCTGGCAGGTCGTCGACAAGCACAACGTCTCGATCTTCTATACGGCGCCGACCGCGATCCGCGCGTTGATGCGCGAGGGCGAAGGTTACGTCCGGAAGACGAGCCGCAAGTCGCTGCGATTGCTCGGTACCGTTGGCGAACCGATCAATCCGGAAGCATGGCTGTGGTACTACGACCATGTCGGCGATCAGCGCTGCCCGATCGTCGATACGTGGTGGCAGACCGAGACGGGCGGCATATTGATCAGCCCGATCCCAGGTGCGACGCCGTTGAAGCCGGGCTCGGCGACGCGGCCGTTCTTTGGCGTCGAGCCGGTCATCGTCGATGGCGAGGGCAATGCGTTGGAAGGACCGTGCGAGGGCAATCTGTGCCTGGCGCGCTCGTGGCCGGGCATGATGCGTACCGTATTCGGCGACCACCAGCGCTTTGTCGAAACTTATTTTTCGACCTTCCACGGCCTTTATTTCACCGGCGACGGGGCGCGGCGCGATGCCGACGGCTTCTACTGGATCACCGGCCGGGTGGACGACGTCATCAACGTCGCCGGCCACCGGCTTGGCACCGCCGAGATCGAGAGCGCGCTTGTCGCCCATCCCAAGGTCGCCGAGGCGGCGGTCGTCGGCTATCCGCACGACATCAAGGGCCAGGGTATCTACGCCTACGTGACATTGCGCATCGAGGAGGAGCCGAGCGAGGCGCTGCGCGGCGAACTCGTGCAGTGGGTGCGCAACGAGATCAGCGCGATCGCCGCGCCCGACCTCGTGCAATGGGCGCCCAACCTGCCGAAAACGCGCTCCGGCAAGATCATGCGCCGCATCCTGCGCAAGATCGCCGCCGACGAGCACAACCAACTGGGCGACGTGACGACCCTCGCCGATCCGGGCGTCGTCGACGATCTCGTCGAGAACCGCATGAACCGCGGCGCGTAGTTCACGGCGCGAGGCCGAGCGCGGCCAGCGCCGCGGGCAGTTCGGCGAAATTGTCGAGCAGGGCAACGGCGCCGAGCGTTGCCGGATCGCTGCGGGCATAGCCGTAGCGCATCAGGATCAGACCGACATCGGCGGCATGCGCGACCGCGGCGTCGTTTTCACTGTCGCCGATCATCAGGCTGCGCTCGGGCGAGCCGCCGAGTTCGGCCACGAGCGCAAGAAGATGGCCCGGATCGGGCTTGCGCACCGGATAGCGGTCGCCGCCGGCGACCCCGTCGAACAGCGCGGCGAGGCCCAAATCGTGCAGCACGATTTCGGTCGCGTGCTGCAGCTTGTTCGTGCAGACCGCCGTGCGATAGCCGCGCCGGCGCAGTAGCCCCAAAGTGTCGGCAACCCCCCGATAGGGCCGCGTCAGCCGCGTCGCCCGCGCCTCGTAGACCGCGACATAGCGCGGATAGGCCGCCGCCGCTGCGTCCGCGCTGCCGCCGCGCGCGGCAAACGCGCGGGCGAGCAGCGCCGGCATGCCGTCGCCGACCATCGGCGTCACCTCGGCCCGCGACAAATCGGCGGCATAGCCGCGCTCGCGCAAGATTTCGTTAAGCGAATCGGTTAAGTCTGGCACGCTGTCGATCAGCGTGCCGTCGAGGTCGAAGACCAGCAGAAAGTTCGCCATCCTGCGCCACTCCGCGTGCCGCTCACACTCGGCAACAATCTGTGTGTTGGCAGAGTGCGTCCGGGCATGCAACCTAAGCCGCAAGGATCGCGTTTCGTTCGGTGCGAGAAAGAACATGAGCCGATCCCCTTTTATCGCCATCGTCCTCGCTGCCGGCGAGGGCACCCGGTTGAATTCGGCGCGCCCGAAGGTGCTGCACGAAATCGCCGGGCAGCCGATGATTTGCCACGTGCTCGACGCGCTTCGGCCGCTGCAGCCGGCGGAAACCGTCGTCGTGATCGGCCGCGACATGCCGGATGTCGCGCGGGCCGTGACGCCGGCGGCAACCGCGGTCCAGGCGCCGCCGCGCGGCACCGCCGACGCGGTCAAGGCCGCCCGCCCGGCCATCGCCGGTCGGCTGGCGGCGGCCGACATCGATGCTGTTCTCGTACTGTTCGGCGATACGCCGCTGCTGCGCTCCGAGACGATCGCCACGCTGTTGACGGCCCGCCGCCGTGCGCCGGCGGCGGCGGTCGCGGTTGCCGGCATGCGGCCGGCGGATCCCGGCCCCTACGGCCGCCTCGTTCAGGACGCGGAAGGCGGGGCCGTCCGCATCGTCGAAGCGAAAGACGCCAGCGCCGCGGAACGCGCGATCGGGCTGTGCAACGGCGGCATCATGGCAATCGCCGCACGCCATTTGTTCCCGTTGTTGGACCGAATCGGCAACGACAACGCCAAGCGCGAATTCTACCTGACCGACATCGTCGGATTGGCGCGTGCCGACGGCCTCGCCTGCCGGGTCACGGAACTGCCGGCCGCCGAACTGCTCGGCGTCAACACCCGCGCCGAACTGGCCGAGGCCGAACGGCTGATGCAGGACCGCCTGCGCCGGCGCGCGATGGCAGCCGGCGCGAGCCTAGTCGCGCCCGAAACCGTATTTTTCGCCGCCGACACGCAATTGGGGCGCGATGTGGTCATCGAGCCGCATGTCGTGTTCGGCCCGGGCGTCACCGTTGCGGACGGTGTGCGGATTCGCGCCTTCTGCCATATCGAAGGCGCCGACCTCGCGACGGGCGCGATCATCGGCCCCTTCGCGCGGCTGCGGCCGGGTGCGGTGCTCGAACGCGACGTGCATGTCGGTAATTTCGTCGAGGTCAAGGCGTCGCGGCTCGGCGCCGGCGTCAAGGCCAGCCACCTCTCCTATCTCGGCGACAGTGACATCGGCGCCGGCACGAATATCGGCGCCGGCACGATCACCTGCAACTACGACGGATTTAATAAATTCCGCACGATTATCGGCGACAACGCGTTTATCGGTTCAAACACGGCGCTGGTCGCGCCCGTCACGGTCGGCGATGGCGCATATGTTGCAACCGGCAGCACCGTCACGGGCGACGTGCCGGCCGGCGCGCTGACGATTGCACGCGCCCGCCAGGTCGACAAGCCCGGCCGCGCCGCCGAACTGCGTGCTCGGCTCAACCAGCAGAGGAAGCACCGCTGATGTGCGGCATCGTCGGGATCATCGCCAACCGGCCGGTCGCCGGCGAATTGATCGAGGGGCTGCGGCGGCTCGAGTATCGCGGTTATGATTCGGCCGGTGTCGCGACATTGATCAACGGCCGCATCGAGCGTCGCCGCGCTGAAGGCAAGCTTGCCAACCTCGCCGCGCGGCTTAAGCGCGAACCGGCGCACGGCACGATCGGCATCGGCCACACGCGCTGGGCGACGCACGGCCAGCCGAGCGAGAAAAACGCCCATCCGATCGCCACCGACCGGGTGGCCGTCGTGCATAACGGCATCATCGAAAACTTCCAGGCGCTGAAAAAGGAACTGGTCGGGCTCGGCCACCAATTCCACACCGAGACCGACACCGAAGCGGTCGCGGTTCTGGTGACGCACCATCTGGCGCAGGGCTTGAAGCCGGCGCAGGCGGTGGCGCGCACGCTGGAGCGGCTCGAAGGCGCCTTCGCGCTCGTCTTCCTGTTCGCCGGCGAGCACGACCTGTTGATTTGCGCTCGCCGCGGCAGTCCGCTGGCGATCGGCTATGGCGACGGCGAGATGTTCGTCGGCTCCGACGCACTGGCGCTGGCGCCGCTGACCCGCCGCATCAGCTATCTCGAAGAGGGCGACTGGGCCGTCGTCACCTCGCGCCAGGTCACGATTTTCGACCGCGATAACCGCGAAATCCGGCGCGAGGTGCGCGAGACGGCCGCCTCGGGCGCGCTGATCGGCAAGGGCAACTACCGCCACTTCATGCAGAAGGAGATCTTTGAGCAGCCGGCGGTGATCGGCGACACGTTGCATGCGCTGATCAACCCGGTCAGCCGCCGCGTCCACCTGCCCGACCTGCCGTTCGCGCTCGGCGACATCGGCAAGATCACGACGCTGGCCTGCGGCACTGCGCACCATGCCGGCATGATCGCGAAATACTGGCTGGAGCGGATTGCCCGCATCCCCGTGGAGAGCGACATCGCCTCGGAATTCCGCTACCGCGCGCCAGCAATGCCGCGCGACGGCGCGGCGCTCGTCATCTCGCAATCGGGCGAGACCGCCGACACGCTGGCGGCGCTGCGTTATTGCCGCGAGGCCGGGCAGAAGATAATCGCCGTCGTCAACCAGCCGGAAAGCACGATCGCGCGCGAGGCCGACGTGGTCTTGCCGACCCTCGCAGGCCCCGAGATCGGCGTCGCTTCGACGAAGGCGTTCACGACCCAGCTTGCCGTCCTGGCGGCGCTGACCGTGGCGCTGGCGCGGGCCCGCGGCACGATCGACGAGGCCGGCGAGGCGGCACTCGCCGGCCAACTCGCCGAGATCCCGTCGCGCGCCAGCGAAGTCCTGCAGCACGACGACCGGCTGCAGCAGATCGCCGGCGAAATCGCCTTGGCGCGCGACGTGCTCTATCTTGGGCGCGGCACCGCCTTTCCGTTGGCCCTCGAAGGCGCCCTGAAGCTCAAGGAAATTTCGTACATCCACGCTGAAGGCTACGCGGCCGGCGAAATGAAGCACGGGCCGATCGCGCTGATCGACGACACGGTGCCGGTCATCGTGTTGGCGCCGCCCGATGACCTCTTCCCAAAGACATTGTCGAATGTCGAAGAGGTCATGGCGCGCGGCGGCCGCGTCGTCATGATCTCGGACGGCGACGGTGTGGCGCGGCTCGACGGCCGCTCGTTCTCGGGCATCGCGGTGCCGCAGTGCGCCACGTTTGTCGCGCCGCTGCTGTACGCGATTCCGATCCAATTGCTCGCCTATCATGTCGCAGTGCACAAGGGCACCGATGTCGACCAGCCGCGCAATCTGGCGAAAAGCGTGACGGTCGAATAGCGTAATTGTCACAAATGCGTCACGCCCGCCGGGGTAGATGAGGGATCGCATTCGATCCCACAGGTAGTCTTCATGCGCCTCCGCCCGGCTTTGCTGTCGATCCTTGTCGTCGTCCTGCTCGTTGCCTTACCGGCCGTTCGCGCCGCAGCGCAATCGGCGGGCGCCGTTGCGCCGGCCGGTCCATCGGGCGGAGCGCAGGATGCGACGCCGACCGCGACGCCGATCAAGCATCTCGTCGTGATCTTCCAGGAAAATGTGTCGTTCGACCATTATTTCGCGACCTATCCGAAGGCGGCGAACCCGCCCGGCGAGCCGGCCTTCAGCGCGGCGCCCGCCACTCCCGCGGTCAACAACCTGGCCGCGGCCCGCCTGCTGACCGACAACCCGAACTTCACCAACAAGGAGAACGGCGCCGACGCGGCCGAGCCGTTCCGCCTTGACCGCACGCAGGCGGCCACCGCCGACCAGAACCATGCCTACACGGCCGAGCAGCAGGCCTATGACGGCGGCCGGGCCGACCTTTTTCCGAAATACACCGGCAAGGGCACGCCGGGCGGTGTCGGCGCGTTCGGCACCAGGGGGCAGGTCATGGGGTATTTCGACGGCAACACCGTCACTGCGATGTGGCAGTACGCGCAGCATTTCGCGATGGACGACAACGCCTATACCGACACTTACGGCCCCTCCACCCCCGGCGCCCTCGAACTAGTCTCGGGTCAAACCAACGGCGTGCGGATCGTCGCGACGACGAAGCAGCCTTCGACCGTCACGAAGGTTTCCTACTACATCAAGGACGGCCAGGGCGGCCTTACGATGATCAACGATGTCGATCCCGGTTACGATGTCTGTTCGGCGCCGAAGGATCAGGTGATGATGGCCGGCCGCAACATCGGCGATCTGCTCAATGCCGCCGGCCTCAGCTGGGGCGGCTTCATGGGCGGCTTCAATCTCGCGACGGTGAACGCGAACGGTACGAGCAGCTGCAAGCGCACCACCCATTCGCCGGTGGTCGGCGCCAACGTCGCCGATTATATCCCGCACCACAACTGGTTCCAGTATTACGCCTCGACCGCCAATCCGAAGCACCTGCGGCCGAGTTCGCTCGCCGCGATCGGCTACAGCTTTGAACACGACGACGGGATCCGCGACCCGGCCAACCACGAATACGGCCTGCGCGACTTTTACGACGCGGTGAAGGCCGGCAACTTCCCGTCCGTCTCGTATATCAAGATGCCCGCTTACGAGGACGGCCACGCCGGTTATTCCGATCCGCTCGACGAGCAGACCGGTGTCGTCACGCTGATCGATTTTCTCGAACAGCAGCCGGATTGGAAGAACACGGCCGTCATCATAACCTGGGACGATTCGGACGGCTGGTACGACCATGCCTTCGCGAAAGTGACAAACCCGTCCTTTGACCCCGAAGCCGACCAGCTCGACGGGCCTGGCAAGTGCGGCGCCGGCACGCCGCGCGCCGGGGTCGGCGGCAAGCCGGTCAACGGCCGCTGCGGGCCGGGCACGCGCCTGCCGTTTTTTGTCATCTCTCCGTGGGCGAAGGCCAATTTTGTCGGCCACGACCGGATCTCGCTAGATTCGGTCGTGCGCTTCATCGAGGATAACTGGCTTAAGGGCGAGCGGCTCGGCGACGGCTCGTTCGACGCGACAACCGGGTCGGTGACGGGCATGTTCGATTTCGCGGGCGGCGGCAGGAACCCGCCGTTGTATCTCGACGCCGCGACCGGCCAGCCGACCGCCGCGCCGTCACAGGCGCACTGACCCGCGGCGGCATGCGGGCTTACGCGGCGCCCCTCGCCGGTGTCGCTGTCGTCGCCGCGACCGCGATCGGGATTGCGTCGCGGCCGCCCGCGCCGGTCGCCCCGCCGCTGGCAAACGTGCTCCTCGCGCGCGGCGAGAACCCGCATCCCGTACACCTCATTCGCCCCGGCGCGCGGCCGCTATCGGCGATGGCGCAGCTCGGACGCGAGTTATTTTTCGATCCCGGCCTGTCATCGTCGGACAAGCTCGCCTGCGCCTCGTGCCACAGCCCGCAACATGCCTACGGTCCGCCGGGAGATGCGCCGGCGATGCTCGGCGGCCCGGCGCTGACGCGCCAGGGCGTGCGCGCGGTGCCGTCGCTGATGTATCTCGAACGCCAGCCGAATTTCAGCATCGGCCCGGACAACGAGGAAAACGAGAATGTCAGCCTGGCGCAATCGGCCGCGCTCGGGCAGGACGCGGCGAAGGCGCAGAAGACCGCGCTCGACACGGCGGCGACGAGCGCCAACCTCGTGCCGCAGGGCGGCCTGTTCTGGGACGGGCGTGCCGACACGCTGCAACAGCAGGCCCGCTTTCCGCTGCTGAACGTGCTGGAAATGGACGGCGGCAGCATCGCCGCGGTCGCGGCCAGGCTGCGCCGGCCGCCATACGCCGACCGCTTCGCACAGCTGCTCGGCAATTCGGTTCTTGCCGAGCCGCAGCTTCTCGTTGCGGAAGCGCTGTTCGCGATCGGCCGCTACGAGATCGAGGATGTCGCGTTTCACCCGTACACGAGCAAATTCGACTATTGGCTGGAGGGCCGCGCCCGTCTCCGCCCGCCCGAAGTGCGCGGCTATGTGCTGTTCAACGATCCTGCGAAAGCCGATTGCGGCGGCTGCCACCTCGATCTGCCGACGCCCGACGGGCGGCCGCCCCTGTTCACCGACCACCAGTTCGAGGCGCTCGGCGTGCCGCGCAATCCGGCGCTCGCCGCCGACCGCGACCCTGCCTATTACGATCTCGGGATCTGCGGCCCCTACCGCACCGACATGGCGGGGCAGACGCAGTATTGCGGCATGTTCGCGACGCCGACATTGCGCAACGTCGCGACCCGCCACGTGTTTTTTCACAACGGCGTCTACCATTCGCTGCGGCAGGTGCTTGATTTCTATAATTTCCGCGATACCGACCCTGGGAAGATCTACCCGCGCGCGGCTGACGGCGCGGTCGCCAAGCTCGACGACATCCCGCCGCGCTATCGCGGCAACCTCGATGTGACCGACCCGCCGTTCGACCGCAGACCGGGCCAGCGGCCGGCGATGACACCGCAGGACGAAGCCGACATCATCGCGTTCCTGAAGACGCTGACCGACGGCTATCGCCCTCGGCAATAGCCGCCGCTATTGGCGGTGACCCCGGCGCGACGCGCGCGATATGCTGCTCATGGCTCCATAGCAGGGGAGCGGACCGATGCCGGCGCTGACGAGCGAACCCAGGGTGCGGGGTGCGGCGGCACCGGCGGCGATCGACGCCGCGCTGCTCGAGACCTGGGCCTTGTCCTATCTCGAGCGCTATGCCAGTTCGGCCGCTCAGCTTCAGCGCGTCCTGCAGCGCCGGGTGCGACGGCGCCTCGGCGCCGACCGCGAGCGGGTGGGTGCCGCCGATGCGCTGATCCTCGCGCTGGTGGCGCGATACCGCGAGGCGCGGCTGCTCGACGACGATGCCTATGCCGCCGCCCGCGCCCGGCGCGACATCCGGCGGGGCCGATCGTTGCGCCATATCGCGGCAGGGCTGGCGGCAAAGGGGGTCGGCGCGGCCGCGGCAGTCGCGGCGATCGGCGCGTTGCGCGACGGCACGGCCGATCCTGAACTCGTCGCCGCCGTCGCGTTCGCCCGCCGCCGCCGCTTTGGTCCGTTCCGCACCCGCGAGGGTAACCGCGACACCGAGCTGGCGGCCTTTGCGCGCGCCGGATTTTCCCGCGCCGCGGCGGCGGCGGTGCTCGGCTGCGCCGATGCGGCCGCAGTTGCGACGCTACTCGCCGGCAACGACCGGCGCTGATCCTATGCGAGCAACCGGCCGAGGCCGGGAAAACGGTCGCCGCTGCCGAGGCGGCAGCGCATCGCCCACAATGCCGCCTGGTTGGTCGTGACGACCGGCTTCCCGAAGTCGCTCTCCCAGCCGGCGATTGACGCCATCGTCGGGAAATTGCCGCCCGGCACGACAAACGCTTCGATATCCGGCCGGTCGATGCGGGCAAAGGCATCGCGCGCGTTCTCCGGTCCCAATTTGCCGATCGCGTAGGAATCGGTTGCGGCAAAGCCTTCGAGCGCAGCGATCGACAGCCCGTATTTCCGCTCGTAATAGCGGCGAGCGTTGGCGTTGACCTCGGGCGAATAGGGCGACACCAGTGCGACGCGCTTGATGCCGAGCGCAGCCAGCGCCTCGCCGATCGCCATCGCCGAGGTCAGCGACGGGGCGCCGGCACCCTCCATCAGCCGCATCGCGTTGGAGTCGTAATCGTCGGCGAAGAGGCTCGCCGAGGTCTGGATCAGGCAGACGATCTCGACATGGGCGCTGCCGAGGAGCCGCGCCTGGTATTCAACATCGGCGTCCTTCGGCGGCGAGAACGGCGTCCGGTTGAGGCTGCTGGTCATGACGCGCGCGTAATGCGCTTGCCAGTCGGCGGGCAACAACCGCGTGTATTCGATCTCGACCGTCGTGTTGGTGGCGGGGATCAGCACGCCGACATGGCGCATGGCGGAACTCCCTTTCTCGTGCGCGGAGGCGCACAGCCTAGCAGGGAATGGCGCCGCCGCCAGCGCCGGTCGAGGGCGCCGGCTAGGCCCAGTAGCGCGGCGTGCCGCGCGGCACGATCTCCTTGCCGACCGGCGCGAGGCTGGCGCCGGCCAGTTTCAGGTGCGCCCAGGCGAACGGCAGGCCGATGATCGTGACCGCCAGCACGACGGCGACGACCAGATGGATGATCGCCAGCCACCAGCCGGCGAGAATGAACCAGATGATGTTGCCGAGCAGGGTCAGTTCGCCGGCGCCCGGGCGCTCGCGCATCTCGCTGCCGAACGGCAGCAGCGTGTAGAGCGCGATGCGAAACGCGGCAAAGCACCACGGCAGCCCTATGATCGTCAGCGCCATGATGATGCCGGCGATGCACCAGCAGGCCGCTGCCGCTAAGCCGCCGAGGAACAGCCAGAGAAGGTTGAGCAGGAAGTCGATGGCGGAAATCGGTCGCATCCTTCTGCAGCCATCGATAAAGGCAACGGTAGCGCGGCGAGGTGGCTCCGCGCTTAACATGGCGCCTGCCGGCGATCGACGATCCGGACCGAGTTCGCCCGCCGCGTGCGGCCGGAGCGTCGCGACGCTCAGGGGATCTGGTCGCGACGCTCAGGGGATCTGTTTGAAGAAGCTGCGATAGCGCTCGGTCGTCAATGGCCGGATCTTCGGCGCCCATTGGCCCCATTCGCCGGCTTCCTGCCAGGCCATGCTGCCGACCACGTCGGGTGAGTCGATTTCGTAGATCGCCAGGTATTTCTGCATGCGCGGGTCCTCGGTCGATTCCAGGCGATAGCGCGTCACCTTGTTGACGCCGGGCACCTTCGACAGCATCGGCACATGCTCGGTGTCGTAGACGCGATTGAATTCGGCCTCATGCTCGGCCGGGATATTCATTTGCACGAGATAGATATACGACATGGCCGCGCCCTTCCGCATCAGACGGCGGGCAGATTGCGCCCCGCCGTCCCCGACCGCAAGCCGGGCCGCTTCGCGCTTGAGATTGCCGGCGCGGACGCGTCTACTCGGCGGCAACACAGCATCTTGACCGGGAGGAGACGATGCGCGGGCTGATGTCGGATTGGCCACTCCTGATATCGCGGCTTATCGAGCATGCCGCGCATTTTCACGGCGATACCGAGATCGTGTCGCGGCTGGTTGACGGCGGGATCCACCGCTACACCTATGCCGACGCCGAGCGCCGCTCGCGCCGCCTCGCACGCGCGCTCCAACGCCTCGGCATCCGGCCTGGCGACCGGGTCGGCACGTTGGCGTGGAACACCTATCGTCATTTCGAGCTGTATTATGGCATCTCCGGCGTCGGCGCGGTGTGTCACACGATCAACCCGCGGCTGTTCGACGAACAGATCGTTTACATCGTCAACCACGCGCAGGACCGGCTGTTATTCATCGACACCAGCTTCGTCCCGCTGGTCGAGCGCCTGCGGCCGCAATTCCCGGCGCAGACCCGCATCGCGCTGCTCGAACCGGCCGAAACGAGTTTTCCGGTCGCCGGCTGCTATGACGAACTCGTCGCCGCCGAGAGCGAGGAAGGCTTTGCCTGGCCCGAGTTCGACGAGCGCGAGGCGGCGGCGCTGTGCTATACCTCGGGTACGACGGGCAACCCGAAAGGCGTCCTCTACAGTCACCGCTCGACGCTGTTGCACACCTTCGGCGCCTCGCTGCCGAGTTCGATCCCGATGACCGCCGGCGATGTCGTCTGCCCGATCGTGCCGTTGTTTCACGCCTGCGGCTGGGGCACCGCATATACCGCACCGATGAACGGCGCCAAGCTGGTCTATCCCGGGCCGCGGCTCGATGGCGCCAGCCTCTACGACTTGTTCGAGGCCGAGGGCGTCACCCTGAGCCTCGGCGTGCCGACCGTATGGCTCGGGTTTGAAGCGTATCTGCGCGAGAAGCGGGTGCGCTGCTCGACGTTGCGCATGATCCTGTCGGGCGGCTCGGCGGTGCCGCCATCCTTGATCGACGCCTACGAAAACCGCGGCATCGAAGTGCTGCAAGGCTGGGGCATGACCGAGATGAGCCCGCTCGGCACGGTCACCGCGCTGAAGGCAAAGCATCTACAGCTCGACGCCGCCGGCAAGCGCGCGATCAAGGCAAAGGCCGGCCGCCCCGTATTCGGTGTCGAGATGAAGATCGTCGACGACGAAGGCCGGCCGCAGCCGCATGACGGCAAGGCGGTCGGCGAATTGCTGGTGCGCGGGCCATGGATCGTCAGCGGCTACTTCGAGAACCCGGAGGCGAGCGCCGCCGCCGTCGAGCATGACGGCTGGTTCCGCACGGGCGACGTCGCCGCGATCGATCCTGACGGCTACCTGCAGATCGCCGACCGCCGCAAGGACGTGATCAAGTCGGGCGGCGAGTGGATCAGTTCGATCGACTTGGAAGTCGCGGCGATGGCGCATCCCGATGTCGCCGAGGCAGCGGCGATCGCGGTGCCGCACCCGCGCTGGGGCGAGCGGCCGCTGCTGATCGTGACGCCGCGCGGCGACCGCCGGCCCGAGCGCGCCACGCTGACCGCGTTTCTCGGCGAGCGCTTCCCGCGCTGGATGCTGCCCGACGATGTCATCGTGCTCGACGAATTGCCGCACACCGCGACCGGCAAAGTGATGAAAACCCGCCTGCGCGAGGAATATGGCGCGCACAAGCTGCCCGCCGCCGGCTGATCTGGCACCGGGCAGTGCCACAAGCCTTTGGGGTACGCAGCGGCCGCGACGCATGCTATAGCCCCTTGCGATGAGGTCGATGATCAGCGACAGCGAGACGCTCGCCGGGTTTTGCGAGCGGCAGCGGCGGGCCGAATTTGTCGCCGTCGATACCGAGTTCATGCGCGAGCGCACCTATTGGCCGATCCTGTGCCTCGTGCAGGTGGCGGGGCCGGACGAGGCGGCGGCGATTGACGCGCTTGCCGCCGGCCTCGACCTTGCGCCGCTGCTCGCGCTGATGGCCGAAGCGGCGGTGGTGAAGGTGTTTCATGCGGCGCGCCAGGACCTGGAAATCTTCTTTCAGCTGTCCGGACAGGTGCCGCATCCGGTATTCGACACGCAGATCGCCGCGATGGTTTGCGGCTTCGGCGATGCGGTCAGCTACGAGACGCTGGTGCGCAAGCTCGCCGGCGCCCATCTCGACAAGGCGTCGCGCTTTACCGATTGGGCGCACCGGCCGCTGACTGACCGGCAGATCCAGTACGCGCTCGCCGACGTCGTGCACCTGCGCACGGTCTACGAGCGGCTGCAGCAGATTCTCGGCAAGAACGGCCGCGCCGAATGGTTCGCTGAGGAGATGGCGGGCCTCGTCGATCCGGCGCTGTACCGCAACGATCCGGCGGAAGCGTGGCGCCGCTTTCGCATCCGCGGCCGCGCCGACCACCGCTTTCTTGGCGTGCTGCGGTCGGTCTCGGCCTGGCGCGAGACGGCGGCGCAGCAACGTGATTTGCCGCGCGGCCGCATCATGCGTGATGAGGCGGTCCTGGAGATCGCCGCGCATGCGCCGAAAACCATCGAAGCGTTGGCGCGTACCCGCAGCCTCGCCAAGGGTATCGCGGAGGGCAAGCTCGGCCAGGCGATCCTTGATGCGGTCGCCGCCGGTCTCGCCGACCCCAACCCGCCGCCAGCGATCCCGGCCAAGGAGGAGGCGCCGCCGGGCGTCGGGCCGCTGATCGAATTGCTGCGCGTGCTGTTGAAACAGCGCTGCGAAGATTTTCAGGTGGCGCAAAAGCTGCTCGCCTCCTCCGACGACCTCGAAGCCATCGCCGCCGACGACAACGCGCCGGTGCCGGCATTGCACGGCTGGCGCCGCCAGGTATTCGGCGAGGACGCGCTGGCGCTGAAGCACGGCCGCCTCGCACTTACCGCCGGCGGCAGTCGCATCAACCTGGTGCCGCTGCCGGACTGACAACCGGCGCCATCAAACGGAGAACCCCATGCCGACGCCGCGCCTCGGATACCTCGTACCGACCCGCGAACGGGTCATGGAAGGCCGCCCCAAGGCGGCGCCGTTATTGGCGCTCGCCGAGCGCGCCGAGGCGCTCGGCTTCGATTCGATCTGGGTCGGTGATTCGATCACGGCGCGCCCGCGCCACGAGCCGCTGACGCTGCTGTCGGCGATCGCGGCCCGCACCCGCCGCGCTGCGCTCGGCACCGCGGTATTGCTGCCGGCCTTGCGCAACCCGGTCGTCCTGGCGCACGGCATTGCGACGCTGGACCAGATCAGCGAGGGCCGCTTCATTCTCGGTGTCGGCATTGCCAGCGACCAGGCGAATATCCGCGCCGAGTTCGTCGCCTGCGGCGTGCCGTTTGAAAAGCGCGTCGGCCGCATGCTGGAAGGGCTGCGCCTGGCGCGCGCATTGTGGCGCGGCGAGCCGGTCACGTGGAACGGCCGCTGGGTTCTTGAAAACGCGACGCTAGGCCCGGGACCATACCGGCCGGGCGGACCGCCGATCTGGATCGGGGGCATGGTGCGCGCCAGCCTGGAACGGGTCGGGCGGCTCTATGACGGCTGGTTTCCGAACGCGCCCGACCCCGACCGCTGGCGCGCGCAATGGGCCGAGATCGCCGATATCGCGCGCGACGCCGGCCGCGATCCGGCCGAATTGACCGGCGCCGTCTACCTGACCCTGGCGATCGATGCGGACAGGCCGCAGGCCGAAGCCCGCATGAACGCCTTTATTGAAAACTATTATGGCCGGCCGGCCGCCGAGATGCGGGCGCGCCAGGCGACCTATGCCGGAGCGGCGGAAGGCGCTGCGGAGTGGCTGTCATCCTGGGCGCGCGCCGGCGCCGGCCACCTCGTCCTGCGCTTTGCCGGCGATGCTGAGCGGCACCTCGAAGCGATTGCTGCGCTGCGCAGCAGCGTCGGCGGGTGATCGCGGAACGGCGTCGATTTAGCGCATGTTAACGTAAGTAACCCCGGGGCGCTTCACCTCAACTCGGGGCCGAGCCGGGCGGCGCCGAGAGGCCCGCCCGGCTTTTCTCGGGGCGAGCGCATCGCGGCTGTGCACGCTCGGTTAAAATTACGGCCGCCGCCAAACTGACGATCCCGGAACCTTGCGCCGTCACTCGCGGGTGCCGACATCTTGCCGGCCATTCGCATTGCCGCCAGACGACAAGAGGATCCGATCGATGAGTGCGTTCCTGACGAGCGAGGCGCAGGCCTTGTTCGCAGCGTTGCGGCAGGCGGCCGACCGCGAAGCGGCCGACGCGATCGAGCGAATGGTCGCCGACGCGCCCGACCGCGACCTGTGCCGCGTCAACCCGCTCGATTTTGCCGGCCGTCGGCAACTCGACGAGGAGCGCGCCATCGCCGCGTTCCTGCACGCCGCCCGACTCGGCATGTTCGAGTTGTCGTGGAACGTGATCTGCCCCGGCTGCGGCGGCGTCCTCGACACCAGCGCGACGCTGCGGACGATCAGGCGCGACGAATATTTCTGCACGTTGTGCGCCGCCAGTTACGAACCCAATCTCGATGACATCGTCGAGGTCACGTTTACGGTCAGCCGCCGCGTCCGCAAGATCGCCGCCCATGAGCCGGACGAGCTGCCATTTTTCGACTACATGCGGCAGGTCTTCTGGTCGTCGGCGATCGAATTGCCCGACGATCTGGAGCGGGTCGGCGAGGAGATCACGCTCGACACGCTCGAACTGCCGCCCGGCGAAAAGGCGCAGCTGTCGCTGCAGCTGCCGGCCGAATTCCTGATCATGTTCGAGCCGGTAAGCCACAGCGCCCAGTTCATCGACGTCAAGGGCGAGCCGATCCGCGAACGGCAAAGCCTCGGCTTCGTCTTCAACGGCGCGGCGGCGGCGCCGGAGACCACGGCATTGCGTCCCGGCCCGCTGCGGCTCTCGCTGGAAAATCGCACCGATACCCGCGTGTTGCCCGGGATCTGGATCGCCGGCGACGGGCTGCATCGGCTGCTGGCGCAGCGCCGCCCGTTTCTGACGGCCAAGCGCCTGTTGACCAACCAGACCTTTCGCGACCTTTACCGCATCGACACGATCGATCCCGATCAGCGCCTGAAAATCACCAGCCTGACGTTTCTGTTCACCGATCTGCAGGGTTCCACCGAACTGTACGAGCGGGTCGGCGACCTCGCCGCCTTTGACCTCGTCCGCCGGCACTTCCAGCTGCTCGACGACATCGTCGCGGCCGAAGCCGGAGCGATCGTCAAGACCAATGGCGACGCCGTCATGGCCACCTTCGCGACACCCGACCGGGCGATGGCCGCGGCGTTGCGCATGCGCGAGGCGATGCGGACGCTTAATGCCGACCGCGGCGGCGAGGATCTGCTGCTGAAGATCGGCATTCACGAAGGACCGTGCCTCGCCGTCGTGCTGAACGACCGGCAGGATTATTTCGGCCAGACCGTCAATATCGCATCGCGCGTGCAGGGACTTGCCGCGTCGCGCGCGATCTACGCGACGGGATCGGTCGTCACGTATCCGAAGACCACCGACCTGCTCACCGCCGGCGGGTTGCAGCCGGTCGCGCGGCAACGGCAGCTGCGTGGCATTCTGCAGGACGTTGCGGTCTACGAAATTCCCTGAGAGCGCGATGCCGCGCGGCGCGACACTGCCGGTTCGCACCGCTTTGCGTGTTGCCGAGCGGCCGGTACGGCCGCGCGCGGTTTATTTGTGGCTGGCGATCATCGTTCTGTCGTGGTCGCTCAACTGGCCGTTGATGAAGCTGGCGCTCGCCGATGCGCCGCCGTTCGCGTTCGTGCTGCTGCGCCTCGTCGGGACGCTCGGCCTGCTGGTCCCGGTCATGCTGGCGCTGCGCGCGCCACTCCTGCCGGCAAAGGGAGAACGCCTGCCGCTGTTCTGGGTCGGGCTGCTGCAGGTTGCTGCATTCCTCGTCTGTGCCATCATCGGCTTGGCGATCCTGCCGGCCGGCCGGGCCATCGTCCTCGCCTATACGATGCCGCTGTGGGCGATCCCGATCGAAATGATCCTCGAACCGCAGCGGTTGCGCGCGTCGCAGCTGGCGGGCGCGGCCGTCGGCTTTGCCGGTCTCCTGTTGTTTCTGAACCCCGCCGAGGTCGATTGGACGAGCGGGCACCTTATCGTCGGCAATGCGATGCTGATCGCGGCGGCGATCGCCTGGGCGGCCGGGTCGATCCTTTACCGCCGCCGCGTCTGGCGCTCGGGGTTCTGGGCGCAGACGCTGTGGCAGGTTGCCGTCAGCACGCCGGTTGTCGCGGTGATCGCGCTGCCAACGCTGATCGGTGGCGCACCGCTTCAGTGGTCGCCGGCATTCGTCGCGATCCTCGCCTACAACTGGATCGTTACGACGGCGCTCGGCTATTTTCTGTGGAACAAGGTGCTGGCGGTGATGCCGGCCGGTATCGCCGGCCAGGTCGTGGCGCTGACGCCGGTCGGCGGCTTTCTATTATCGACCGCGATTTTCGGCGGCGCCATCACCGGCGTCATCGTCGTCAGCATCGTGTTGATTGTCGGCGGCATCATGTTGACGCTGCGCGGTTGACGCGCGCCCGAAACGCAACCCTCATCGAGGAGACAGGGCATGGAGCGGCGCAGGCTGGGCGAGTTGGAAGTGTCGGCGATCGGCCTTGGGTGCGGCACGATGACGCCGTTTTACGACATGCCTGATCCGGCCTCAGGCATTGCGACGATCCGGCGGGCGCGCGAACTCGGCGTCGATCTGCTCGACACCGCCGACGGCTACGGGCGCGGCAGCAACGAGGAACTGGTCGCCGCGGCGGTCGCCGGGCGGCGCGACGATTACGTCATCGCCAGCAAGTTCGGCAATCTCGGCCTGCTCGGCGATCCGCGTTTTGCCGACGGCCGCCCGGAATATGTTCGCACGGCCTGCGACAGGAGCCTGGCGCGCCTCAACACCGATGTGATCGACCTTTACTATATCCACCGCATCGATCCGACCGTGCCGATCGAGGAGACGGTAGGCGCGATGGCCGAGCTTGTGCGCCAGGGAAAAGTGCGCCATCTCGGCATCTGCGAGGCCGGCGCCGCGACGATCCGGCGGGCGCACGCGACGCATCCGCTCGCCGCGGTGCAGATCGAGTATTCGTTGTGGACGCGCGATGTCGAAGCCGAAGTTCTGCCGTTGTGTGAAGATCTCGGCATCGGCTTTGTTGCGTACAGCCCGTTGGGACGCGGCTTCCTGACCGGCAGCGTGACCGACCCGGCGGCGCTGCGCGAGAGCGACGCGCGCCGCAACATGCCGCGCTTTCAGGCCGAAAACCTCAGGCACAACCTCGCTCTTGTCGAAGAACTGAAGGCGCACGCGGCGGCGGAAGGCGGCACGCCGTCGCAACTGGCGATCGCCTGGCTGTTGGCGCGCCGGCCGTTTGTCGTACCGATCCCCGGAACGAGCCACATCGGGCGGCTGGAACAGAATGCTGCGGCGGCGGCGCTGCGCCCGTCGGCCGATACGCTCGATGCACTCGATCACGTTTTCGCGCCGGGGGCCGCGGCGGGGACGCGCTACCCGGCCGGCCACCTTGCGCGGCTGATGATCTGATCGCGGGCAGCTTCGGCCGGGAGCGGCCGCGCGAGAGGCGAAGCGAACCGCCTCGCGTTGATGCAATGCGACAGCTTGGGCTTTCCCGGCAACTCCGGCGTTGCCTGGAGGAGCGGCAAGCGACGCGTTGCGCGGCCGCGCCCGACGCAGGAGCGGGATCGATGAAACCGGCGGGGTTGCGCATTGTGCTTGCGGCGTCGGTCGCGGTCGCCGCCGCGTCGCCGCTACCGACCGCCTATGCGGGCGGCCTGCCCGGGATCGTCGGCGCGGCCAATGTCGCGCGCGGGATCGGCGCCGGTCGGGGCGGCACGGACGAAGACGTCCCGAACGGCGCGGGCGATGTCGGTGCTGGCGTCGGCAACGGCTGGGGTCATACGCACCAGGGCTTCGGCTACGGTCCCGGCAAGCTGGACGGGGCGATCCGCAGCACGACCCGCAGCGTCATGGGTCCACGATGACCGGTAGCGCCGCCCCCGCTGGCGGCGGCCTCACGATGATCGGGGCCGCCTTACCGCATCGTCACCCGCGGGCTTGACCCGCGGGTGACGTGGGGGTGGGTTGATTCCACCGGCAAAGTTACCAGCCGTAATAATAGGACGGGCCATAGTACGGTGCGTAATATGGCGGCGCATAGTATGGCGCGTAATACGGCGGCGCGACTCCGACGCCGAACCCGCCCGGGCCAAAGCCAAAGTACAGTTGCGCTTTGGCGGGGTGCAGAGGAACTGTAAGTGCCGCAAGACCGACCGCGGCGACACCGGCAATGGCGAGCTTGCTGAACCAACGATTTCCTTTGATGATCGACATGATTACCTCTTGATGCAAAGCTTACCCTTCCCGAAAAGGGAACGACTGCCGCCACAGCGGAGTTCCTCACGGCCCGCACCCTGCCGCGAACGCACGGACGAGGCCCTGCCGCTCCTGCGGCGAGCGCCGATCATTGTGTTTGTCCCGAAGGGCGGCCGCTGCAGGCAGGGCGGCCGCCAGGCTTGCCGTCGCGACTGCGGTCAGGCGGCTTTCTTGCGATTGGCGGCGAGGCGATCGTCGACCAGTGCGACCGTCTCGTCGACGATCGCATTCCGCATGCCGTATTGCCGGCCGATCAGCTGCACGAGCCGGTCGGTGCGCTCGATATTTGGCACGCCGTTGTTGAGGGCGCGCGCCGCCGAGGACGGGCGAACCAGGTCGTTGGCGGCGGCGGCGTATTTGTCAAACGGCACGAGATCGCCGGCCGCGGCGCCGATCTTCTCGCAGACGCCGCAAACCCAATCATAGACGGCGCGCGAGGCGGCGAGGTCCTTGTGCACCGCCTCCTTGATGTCGATGGCGTCGTCTTTCGTCACGCAGCGATAATTGCCGGTCAGCAGCATCGCCCATTTCGCGAGCGGCACGAAAATCGAGTCGTGCACCCGCAATTTGACCGGCAGCTCGATCGGCTTGCCGTCGCCCGGATCGAACCGTGCCGCATCGACATCCTGCTCCAATTGCCGCAGCATTTGCGTCGGCGGCTCGGGATCGAAGCGGGCGACCTTGAAATTGGTCGGCAGCGTCACCTGCAACACGTTGATCTTTTCCCCCGGCGGCCGGATCGCCTGTGGATCGGGGCTGCACAGTGTCAAGAGGCCCGGCTCGAAATTGTCCCACACGCTGGGGTCGGTGAAGGCCGGCTTCAGGGCGTCGGTGGCCAATCCGGGAATGCGCTTCAAATACGGCAGCGGCGGCATGTTCATGATCGACATGCACGGGATGCGCGCCCGCGCCGCCGCATCGAGCAGCTCACGCACGCCGGGCGAGCGGTATTGCGGCTCCTGCATCGCCAATGCGACGAGGTCGTAATCCTGCGGGTTCACGTCGGCGGGGCCGGCTGCCTTGAGGCTTCCCGGCAATTTGCGCGAGTCGAGCTCGACCGGCTCCCGGCGGCCGCGGATCGGCATGCGCACGCGGGCGCCGTCGCGGTTGAATGCCTCGATCTCGGCCGGCAGGCACACCATCGTGATCCGGTGCCCGCCGAACAGCAGCTTTGTCGCCAGCAGCGAGCCGTAGGAAGCCCCCATCGTCAGGATGTTGCAAGTGGGCATCGTGACCTCCTTTTGCGGCTGGCGGCGCAGTTTCGCGTCTTCTCGTCCGCGAACTTGCCGGATGCCGCCCGGCGGAGCAAGCCCTTGACTGCCACGGCTTATGCACGACCCGACGCGGCGAAAGGCCGCGTCCGCGATCTGCCGCGATGCACAATCGCTTTCGTCGGCGCCGTGCCGCCGCTTCGGGGATCGACGTGTCGCCGAAAACGCCTCTACGACGCCAGCTTCGCCGCCGCGATGGGCGCGGCCCGCCGGCCCGGCAGGGTCAGGAAGGCCGTCGCCGCGGCAGCGATCGCGGCAAACAGGCAGGCCGACAGGAAAACGTATGTCGGCGGCAGTCCGCGCGCCAACAAGTAGCCGCCGAGCGGCGCCGCGGCAATACCGCCCAGCCGCCCGACACCGGTGGCAAAGCCGTAGCCGCTTGTCCGCATGCGCGCCGGGTAGATCTTGCCGCAAGTGGCGTTGAGACCGGTCTGGCTGCCGACAACGGTCAGCCCGGACAGGAAGACGACCGCCATCAGCATCAGATACGGCATCGAAACAAGCGCGATGACGCCGACGACGACGATGCTGGCGGCATAATGCAGGGCCAGCGAGCGGCGCGCGCCGAAGCGGTCGATCGCCCAGCCGAGGTAGAGCACCGCGGCGATGCCGCCCAGCGCGCCGAGGCTGGTCGCGAACACCGCCTGCGCCGGGGTCAGTCCGATCAGGTGCAGCACCTCCGGCATCCAGAAGACGAACAGGAAGAGATTGAGCAGGCTGCAGAAAAAGATGATCCACAACAGCGTCGTGTTCAGTGCGAAGCCGTCGCTGAACAGCGCTTTCAGCGGGTTGCCGTAAGCAGTCGCGCCGAACGCGTCGCCGGGTGCGTGCGCGACGGCCAATCGCTGCAGCAAGGCGCGCTCGCGCGGCGCGAGATCGGTGCGCGCCGCCAACAGCCGCGGCGACTCCGGCAGCCACAAAGCCGAAATCGCCATCAGCACAAGCGGAAAGCTGCCGCCGATGATGAAGATGATCGGCCAGCGAAAGCCGAGATGCAGCAGCAGCGCGACGACCTGACCGCCGATAAAGCCGCCGATCGGCGCGCCGGTAAACGTCGCCATGATCATCATGGCGCGAAGGCGCTGCGGCGTGTAGTCGCCGGTCAACGCCACCGTTCCGGCGAAGCCGCCGGCGATGCCGGCCCCGGTAAAAAAGCGGGTGCCGGCGAGAAATCCGAGCGAAGGGGAGGCGGCGCTGGCCAGCGAGGCGATGCCAAACACTGCGAGGCTCATCAGCAGCAGCGGCTTGCGCCCAAAGCGATCGCCGATCGGCCCGGAAACAAGTGCGCCCGCCATGACGCCGACATTCGACCACAGAAAGGCCAGCGCGAAGGCGGACGGCGCGACGTGCCAGTCGTGGGTCAATGACGGGACCGACCAGCCGATCGAGCCGACATCATAGCCGTCGCACATCTGAATGAGGCCGCAGATCACGGCAACCCGGATCTGCAGGCTGCCGAGCCGCTGGTTGTCCAATGCCTGCTCGGTCGCCGACACCGCCGCCGTCGTCATCATCCCGCATTCCTCCCGTGTGCCGCCGCTCGTTTTCCGTGGCTTGGGCGAAACTGTATCGCCGGCACCGGGCCGAGTCATGCGGTTTCCCGCGCCGCGGCATATGATATGGCTTATCGCGCCGCCGGCCCGCCGTTCAGAGCCAATCCACCTTGACCCGCGGGCGGCGGCAAAGGAAACTCCGCGCCGGCGTCGAGCGCCGCAGCGAGCGAACGAGGGAGGGTGCGATGCAAAAAACCGTGAGCCTCACCGTTAACGGCAAGCCGGCGTCGGCAACCGTCGAAGGCCGTACGCTGCTGGTGCAGCTGCTGCGCGAGCATCTGGGACTCACGGGCACCCATGTCGGCTGCGACACCTCGCAATGCGGCGCCTGCGTCGTGCATGTCAACGGCGAGGCGGTCAAATCCTGCACGCTGCTCGCGGTGCAGGCAGAAGGGGCGAACGTGCTGACGATCGAGGGTGTCGCCACCGGCGACACGCTGCATCCGATGCAGGAAGCCTTCCGCAACAACCACGCGCTGCAATGCGGCTTCTGCACCCCCGGCATGGTCATGAGCGCGCTCGATCTGGTGAAGAACAACCCGCGGCCGACCGACCGCGAGATCCGCGAATACCTCGAAGGCAATCTCTGCCGCTGCACCGGCTACCACAACATCGTGCTGGCGATCAAAGCCGGGGCTGCCGCCATGAGGGGTGCCGCGGCGGCGGCGGAGTAGCCGCCATGCCGGACGGAGCGATCGGCCAACCGGTTCGGCGGCGCGAGGATTACCGCTTCCTGACCGGGCAGGGGACCTATACCGACGACATCAACCGGCCGCACCAGCTCTACGCCTATATCCTACGCAGCCCGCACGCCAGCGCGCGGATCGCCGGCATCGACGCTTCGGCCGCGGCCAGGGCCGCCGGCGTG
>DATJSO010000035.1:0-13307 GCA_035504075.1 Allostellaceae bacterium
GTCCGAGGCCCTGCTGTTTCGGCATTTTCCGTCGAAACAATCGCTTTACCGCGAGATCCTGGCGCTCGGCTGCGAGGGCGATCCGGCGCTCGAAAAACTTGCGACGCTGCGGCCGTCGACCACCACCCTCGCCGGCATGGTGCGCTTCATGGTGCGGCATTTTCTGTCGGTCGGCGAGACTGGGCGCGGCGAACTCGATTCGCGCCTGCGATTGATGCTGCACAGCTTCCTCGAAGATGGCGATTACGCGCGCGAACTGTTCGACAGCGTCGCATCGGCCGTCATCCCGCTGTTCGAGGCCTCGCTTGACGCCGCTTTTGCAGCCGGGGACCTGGCACCGCGACGCGCCGCCGGCGCCAATTCCTTCTGGTTTGCCCACCACGTCGCGGCGATGCTGGCCTGTGCCGCCCTGCCGCGGCGCAGCTGCATGCCGCATCAGGGAAGCCTCGATGGGATTGTCGAGGACGCGACATTTTTTATCCTCCGCGGCATCGGCCTCACCGATGCCGCAATCGCGGCCGCGGGGTTCGCGCCGGCGGACATTGCGGCGGCGGCCGATTGAGGAAGCGACATGGACGGCAATCTGCAACCTCTTCTGTCGGCAGAAAGCGAGGCGGCGGGCGGGCTGGCGCGAGCGCCGGCCGGGCCGCCGCAGCCGGCCGCAAACCGCCCGAAGACCGGGCGCTGGCTCGTCATCGTCGGCGCACTGCTGCTCGTCGTGCTCGGCGGGCTCTACCAGTTCAACCGCTTCCGCTCGCAGGCGATCGCGACGTTCTTTGCGCATAACAAGCCGCCGCCGGTTGAGATTTCCGCCGTCACTGCGACGACCGAGGCGGTGCCGCGGTTCGCCGAAGGCATCGGCTCGCTTGCCGCCGTGCAGCAGGTGACGGTCAGCCCGCAGGTCGGCGGCCTTGTCACAAAGATCTTCTTTACCGCCGGCCAGCATGTGAAGGCGGGCGATGCGCTGGTGCAGCTCGACGACGGGCCGGACCGCGCCGACCTCGCGAATTACCAGGCGCAGGCGCGTTATGCGCAGGTCCAGCTGCAGCGCAACCTCGCGCTGGTGAAAAAATCGTTCGTCTCGCAGGACACCGTCGACCAGAACCAGGCGCAGCTTGACGAGGCGCGCGCGGAAATCGCCAAGACCGAGGCGATCATCGCGCAAAAACTGATCCGGGCACCGTTTGCCGGGCGACTGGGATTGCGGCAGGTCGATCTCGGCCAATATTTGAGCGCCGGAGCACCGATCGCGACGTTGACCAACCTCGCGACGCTCTACGTCAATTTCACGTTGCCCTCGACGCGGCGTTCGGAGATCGCGATCGGGCAGGCGGTCGATGTCAGGTCCGATGCATTCCCCGGCCGCGTCTTTCATGCCGCGATCACCGCGATCGAGCCGCAGATCAGCGCCGACACGCGGATGATCGCGGTGCAGGCGACGATGACAAACTCCGACGAGGCGCTGCTGCCGGGCATGTTCCTGACCGCCGACGTGGTGCTGCCGCAGCAGCCGGACGAGGTCGTGCTGCCGACGACGGCGGTGGACTATACGCTGTACGGCGACGCCGTTTACGTGATCCGGTCCGCCGCCGGCAGTTCCGCGGACCCGGTGCTGCGGGCCTGGCGTACGCCGGTCAGGACCGGCGCGGCGTGGGGCGGCAAGGTGGCGATCCTCGACGGCCTCAAGCCCGGCGAGCGGGTCGTCGCTGCGGGGCAGCTGAAGATCCAGCAGAACGGCGCCGAGGTGGCGATCAGCAGCATACCGCCGCCGCCGCCGCCGGCGCACCCGACGCTGCACTAGCAGGCGCTCCGTGCACTACACCGACATCTTCATCAAGCGGCCGGTGCTGTCGCTGGTCGTCAGCCTGCTGATCTTCCTGATCGGGCTGCGGGCGATGCTGGGGCTGGAGATCCGGCAATATCCGCAGCTGTCGAACACGACGATCACGGTTACGACGCTCTATCCCGGCGCCCCCGCCGATCTGATGCAGGGCTTCATCACGACGCCGATCGAGCAGGCCGTCGCGAGCGCCGAAGGCATCGACTATTTGACCTCGAACTCGATCCAGGGCACCAGCACCGTCACCGCCTACATCCGCCTCAATTACGACCCGAACGAGGCGATGACGGACGTGATGGCCAAGGTGCAGCAGGTCAAGTACCTGATGCCGCCCGGCGCCCAGGATCCGGTCATCACGAAAGCGACCGGGCAGACCACGGCGGTCATGTATATCGGCTTTGCCAGCAAGACCGTGCCGAGCCCGGCCATCACCGACTACCTGACGCGCGTCGTGCAGCCGCTGATCTCGACCATCGACGGCGTTTCCTCGGCCGACATTCTCGGCGGCCAGACCTTTGCGATGCGCGTCTGGCTCGATCCGGCGAAAATGGCCGCCTACGGCATCTCGGCGAGCGATGTCGACGCCGCGATCCAGGCCAACAACTACCAGTCGGCGCCGGGCCAGGCGAAGGGCTACTTCACCGTCACCAACGTTACGACCAACACCGGCCTCGACAATGCCGCGCAGTTCAAGCGCATGGTCGTCAAGGCCAGGGGCGGCGCGGTCGTGCGCCTCGAAGACATCGCCAGGGTCGAGCTCAGCGCGCAGGCCTGGACGTCGAGCGTCATGTTCAACGGCCAGACCGCCGTGTTCATCGGCGTCCAGGCGACACCGACGGCCAATCCGCTGTCGCTCGTCGCCGGCGTCTACAAGCTGATGCCGCAGATCGAACGCACGCTGCCGCCGGGCGTCAAAATGAAGGTGGCGTTCGATTCGACCAAGTTCATCCACGCCTCGATCGACGATGTGGAATATACGCTCGGCCTCGCCGTCGTCATCGTCATCGCTGTTATCTGCATTTTCCTCGGCGCGTTGCGCTCGGTGGCGATCCCGATCGTGACGATCCCGTTGTCGCTGGTCGGCGCCGGCACGATCATGGCGGCGCTCGGCTTCAGCATCAACCTATTGACGTTGCTGGCGATGGTTCTGGCGATCGGGCTGGTCGTCGATGACGCGATCGTCGTTGTCGAGAACGTCTACCGGCATATCGAAATGGGCAAGACGCCGGCGCAGGCCGCGCTGATCGGCGCCCGGGAGATCGCCGGTCCGGTCATCGCGATGACGCTGACCCTTGCCGCGGTTTACGCGCCGATCGGCTTCCTCGGCGGCGTCACCGGCACGTTGTTCCGGGAATTTGCCTTTACGCTGGCCGGCGCGGTCATCGTCTCCGGCATCGTCGCGGTGACATTGTCGCCGATGATGTGTTCACTGTTTCTGACGCGCGAAATGGCGCACGGGTTTTTCGCGCGGCTGATCGACCGCGGCTTTTCGCGCCTCGCTGAAGCCTACGGCCGCCGGCTGCAGCGCACGCTTGATTACCGGCCGGTCACCGCCATCTTCGCCGTCGCCGTGTTTGTCGCGCTCGGGTTTATGTATGTCAATACGAAGAGGGAGTTGGCGCCACAGGAAGACCAGGGAATCCTGTTCGCCGTCACCAAGGCGCCGCAATACGCCAATCTCGACTACGCCGATTACTACGGCAGGCAGCTGAACCGCATCTTTGCCTCGTTCCCCGAAACCTACCTGACGTTTGTGGTCAACGGCTGGCAGGGTCCCAACCAGGGGATCGCCGGCATGAACCTGAAGCCGTGGGACGAGCGCAAGCGAACCGCACAGCAATTGCAGCCGATCGTGCAGCGGGCCGTCTCCAAGGTGCCGGGCGTGAGCGCTTTCGTCTTCTCGCTGCCGCCGCTGCCGGCATCGATCGGCGGGCTGCCGGTGCAGATGGTGATCTATTCGACCGCCGGATACCGGCAGGTCTACGAGGCGATGCAAAAGGTCAAGGCGGCGGCGCGCAAGAGCGGCCTGTTCATGGTCACCGACAGCGATCTCAACTTCAACCAGCCGACGATCCGCGTCGACATCGACCGCTCGAAGGCGAATGCGCTCGGCGTCACGATGCAGTCGATCGGCGACACGTTGGCGC
This sequence comes from Allostellaceae bacterium, assembly GCA_035504075.1. Taxonomy (GTDB): domain Bacteria; phylum Pseudomonadota; class Alphaproteobacteria; order ATCC43930; family CGMCC-115725; genus DATARH01. The sequence goes on from DATJSO010000035.1 coordinate 3,988, forward strand.
TGCTGGTCGGCGAGAACTACGTCAACCGCTTCAACCTCGCCGGCCGCTCCTACGAGGTGATCCCGCAAGTGCCGCGCGCCGACCGCCTGACGGCGACGGCGCTGACGCAGTATTATGTCATGTCGGCGGCCGGCCAGCCGGTGGCGTTGTCGAACCTCGTCACGATCAGGCGGAAAGTCGATGCCAATGCGCTGACCCAGTACAACCAGCTCAATTCCGCCACGTTCCAGGCGGTGCCGATGCCCGGCGTCACGATGGGCCAGGCCGTCGACGAATTGGAGAAGATCGCGCAAAACCTGCCGGCCGGCTTCAACCACGACTACCTGTCGGACGCGCGACAGTACGTCCAGGAGGGCAACCAGCTCGTTGTCACGTTCGCCTTTGCGCTGATCGTCATCTTTCTCGTGCTGGCGGCGCAATTCGAAAGCCTGCGCGATCCCCTGGTCATCCTGATCAGTGTGCCGCTGGCGATATCTGGCGCGATGCTGCCGCTGTTTTTCGGCCTTTCGACGCTCAACATCTATTCGCAGGTCGGCCTTGTTACGCTGATCGGCCTGATCAGCAAGCACGGCATTCTGATGGTGCAGTTCGCCAACGAATTGCAGCGCACCGAAGGCCTCGATCGCCGGCGGGCGATCGAGCGGGCGGCACGCGTCCGGCTGCGCCCCATTCTGATGACGACGGCGGCGATGGTCATGGGGCTGGTGCCGCTCCTGATCGCGACCGGCGCCGGCGCCGCCAGCCGCTATTCGATCGGCCTTGTCGTCGTCGCCGGCATGTCGATCGGCACATTGTTCACGCTGTTCGTGCTGCCGGCGGTCTATACCGTGCTGGCCAAGGACCACGTCGCAGCGGAGCGCTCGCAGCGGCAGCGCGAACTGGCCGAGGTATCATAGCGCCGCACTGCCACAACGCGCGACGGCCGCGGCGTTCAGCACGCGGGAGCGGCGGTTGCCGGCGCCGGCGGCAATTTGACGGAACGGCGGAAACGCCATAGGGTCGGCGCGTCTTCGGATGGAGCGGCGACATGGCATTTCTGATCACCCCGTTGACGGCTCACACCGGCGCCGAGATTCGCGGCCTTGACCTGAGAGAGCCGCTCGATGCCGACAACCGCGCCGCTCTGAACCACGCGTTCTCGCAGCATCATGTGCTGGTCGTTCGCGATCAGAAATATCAGCCGGAGGATTTTCTGCGCGCCGTGCAACTGTGGGGCGACCTGCAGCCGCACGACAAAAAGGACCAGCACATTCCTGGGTTTCCGGACATCGCCTATGTCACGAACGAGGAATTTCTCGGCGACAAGCGGATCATTCCGGGCGAGACCTTCCACACCGATCATTCGAACCATCCGGCGCCGCCCAAGGCGACGATCCTGTACCCGGTGTCGCTGCCGAGCCGCGGCGGCGATACACAATACGTCAACATGCACCTTGCCTACGACGACCTGCCCGAGGCGGTGAAACGCAGGATCGACGGCCTCAAAGCGGTGCACGTTTATCTCAGCAAATACAGCCCGCGCGCGCTGAAGCCGCTGAACGAGGAGAGCCGTCAGGCCCTGCCGCCACCCGGCATCCACCCGCTCGTCCGGGTGCATCCGGAAAACCGCCGCAAGGCCTTGTTCCTGAACCCGGTGAGGATCGAGGGCATCGTCGGCATGCCGGACGATGAAGCGCTGCAACTCGTCGCCGAATTGATGGCGCATGCAATCCAGCCGAAATACGAATACCGCCACCAGTGGCGGCATGGCGACATGGTGCTGTGGGACAACCGCAGCGTCATGCACAAGGCGAACCCCGATTACGACATGAAGGAGCGGCGTCTCCTGTGGCGGCTGATGTTGCAGGGGGAGGCGCCGATCCCGGTATCAGAAGCGGCCTAGCGGCTCCCGCGAATGGCGGCGGCCCGCGAGGCGCGCCCCCGCGGGCCGGCATCGTCTCCGCTCACGCCGCCGCCCGCTTCTGGTGTCGCCGACGCGTTGCCACAATGGCGGCAAGGCCGGTGCCGAAAAGCAGTAACGACGCGGGCTCGGGAACTTCCAGTTCCTGCGCGTAGAGGTCGCCGAGCAGGCCGGTGTCGGTGTCGTCGAAATAAAATTCGTCGCCCTGCGGGATCACCTGGTCGATCGACAGCACGTCGGCTGTCGGATCGTAAGTTGCGGTGAAGCCCTGTGAGCCGAAGTCCATGTTGAATTCGGACTCGAGGTTTTCCATGATCGTCTCGTCGGTCTCGCCGGCAGACGTCTGCACCGACACGATGTCGGCACCGGGACAGCCGTCCACTGCCTCGCTTTCGAGCGGTGTCGGATCGGTGCTGAAATTGATGCCGGTGTCGCAGGTCGTGCCGTCGTCGTTGATGTCGGCTTCGGCCTGAGGCGTGACGATGCCGAACCATACTTCCGCCGGCGACGAATCGGTGCTGTCGCCGGTCGAATAGCCTTGCGTGGCGCCCTTGCCGCCCATGCTACCCCCGGTACCGCCACCGCCGCCGTTGCCCTGCACGCCAAAGCCGCCCTGCGCGGGTTCGCCGCTCGGATCGGCGGAACCCTTTCCGCCGATGCCGGTGGCGTTGGGGATCGAAACGAGCCCGGCTCCGGCGTTTGGGTTTGGTACAACAAATTGGCGGCCGTTCCGGGCAACGACCGTGATGTTCGCCGGCCCCGGGGTCGCGGACGCAAGCGGCGTGTTCGCCGGCAATGTCCCAGCCGTAATCGCCGCGTTGATCGAGGCGTTGATCGCCGCCACGACGGCTTGCGCCTTGCGCAAAGACGCCTGCTGCGTCGTTTCACCGGCCATCGCTGGCCACGCGGCGAGGCTGTTCACGGTGGCGGTGAGCATTACGCTCTTTCCGGTGGTCGTGTTGAGGATTGCGAACGGGAGAACGATGGGACCGCTCGCGGCGTTGACCGCCTGCTTCGGGACTCCCTGATAATAGGTAAAGGGAGGAAGCTGTGCGAACGCCAAGTCCGTGAGTGACAGCAATACCGCGAGCGTCGCGAACGCGATGCCCACCATGGACCGCACCGATCGAATCGATTGCATGTGCTTGCTCCCTGAAAATATTTCTCGTTGCACCCGCCGTCCGGGTTTTTGTCGTCTGCGCCCGATATATGATTGTCCCGAGCAAAATCGGTGCCAGCCAAAAAACGGCGTCGGATCAAATAGTTGCAATCGATCTCGGTGGGGACGTGTGTAAAAATTTTCGACGCTGCAAGTTGTCCTCGAGCCGCTCCCGCGAAACCAAATTCAACATTTTCAATCGGCTGTTAACCATGATGGAGCGATGCGCATTGTAAAGATTGCCGACGACGAAGACCGTCTGCTTACGCCCGACCGCCCCGGCCGCCTCGCCGACGGCTGAAGCGCGCACCTTTGCATGCGAACGCATGGTTGCCCTCGCCGCCGCCGGCCGGCAGTATCTCGGTGGGCATGGTTTTGGGAGCGCGACTGCATGAGGTGCGGTGGCGACGGGCCGCTGTCGGGCGACGACAGCCTTCTGCCGGAGGATGAACGGGAGCTATTGCAGCGGGCGCGGGTGCTGGTCCCGCGGCTCCGGGAGCGCGCGCCGCAGGCCGCCGCGGCGCGGCAGTTGCCGCCCGAGACAATCGCCGAATACAAGGCGGCGGGCATCCTGCGCATCCTCCAGCCACGGCGTTTCGGTGGCCTCCAGGGCCGCTTCAGCCTGTTCTCGCGCATTGCCGAGGAGTTGACGCATGGCTGTACGTCGTCGGGCTGGATCTATGCGGTATTGGCAGAGCATCAGTGGATCATCGCGCAATATCCGGAACGGGCGCAGATCGACGTCTGGGGCGCCGATCCGGAGGCGGTCGCCTCGTCCTCGCTGGCGCCGCGCGCCGCCGCCCGGCGTTGCGCCGGCGGCTGGCGGCTCAGTGGCCGCTACACGTTTTCCAGCGGCTGCGACCACGCGCAGTGGGCGATCATCGGCGCCTTTCTCGGCGCGGCCGGCGATCCGCGCACGATCGCCTATCTGCTCGTGCCGCTTGCCGAGGTTGCGATCGATGACGACTGGCACGTGCTGGGGCTGCTCGGCACCGGCTCGAAATCGCTGATCCTCGACGACGTGTTCGTGCCCGAGCATCGCGTCGTCATGGTCAGCGATCTGTTCGCCGGCACGCCGCCCGGCGCCGCGGTGCATCCCGACTATCCGGTGTTGCGGGCGCCGCGCGGCTATCTTGTATCCTATTCGCTGCCGCCGGTGCCGATCGCGCTCGCCCGCCGGGCCCTCGACGTCGCCTGCCGTTCGTTTTCCGGGCGGGTATCGCGCGGCGTGCGAAGGCTGGCCGATTCCGAATTCGTGCAGGTGACGCTCGGCGAGGCGGCGGCGGCCATTGACGCGGCGACGCTGATGCTGCACGCCGGCCGCGACGAAAGCACAGCCGAAGTCAGTTCGGGCCGCCGCATCACCGAGGCCGAGGCCATGCGCGCCCGCCGCGACATGACCTGGGCGCAGCACCAGGCCAGTTGGGGTCTCGAAAGGCTGTGCGAATTGTCGGGCGCGCGCTCGGTCTATGACGACGACCCGCTGCAGCAGATGCGCCGCGACATGATGACGATACTGACCCACACTGCGGCCAGCCGGCAGGCCGCCTTTGCACCGTACGGCCAGTTGCTGCTGCAGCACCCGCGCGAATGAAGCGGCGAGGACCGGGTGGCCGGACCGGAGATCGTCGATGACCACCTCCTATGACGATGAACTGCGTGCCCGCTTTGGGCTCGACGTGAACCTTGGCGGCGAGGTGCCGGACGACGCATGGCTGCACCGCGCATTGCTGCGCCGTACGCACCGCCGCTACGCCGAGCGGCCGGTGCCCGACGCATTGATGCGCCTGTTGCTGGCGACAGCTTTTTCCGCCTCGTCGAAATCGGATTTTCAACAGGCCTCGGTCGTCTGGCTGAAGGATCGCGGGCGCCGCGCCCGGCTTGCCGCGCTGTTCCCTGACATGCCGTGGATCGGCGCGGCGCCGGCGTTTCTGGTGTTCCTGGGCGACGCGCGCCGGCTCGGGCAGATCGGTGCGGCGCGCCGTCACGCGCTCGAAAACGGCACATTCGAGGGCTTCTTCAACGCCGCCATCGACGCCGCTTTGGCGTTGCAAACCTGCATTCTGGCGGCCGAAACCGTGGGCCTCGGGACCTGCCCGATCAGCGTGCTGCGCAACCGCGTCGCCGAGGTCGCTGCGATCCTGGAACTGCCGGGGAAGGTATTCCCGGTCGCCGGATTGTGCCTCGGCTGGCCGGCCCAGGCCGGCTTTATCAGCATGCGGCTGCCGCTCGAAGCGAGCATGCACATCGACCGCTACGACGACGACGACCTGGCCCGGGCGGTCGATGCATACGACCGCCGACGCGACGCCCGCCACTCGCTCGCCGACCGACAGCGCCAGCCCGAGCGCTTCGGCACGGCCGAATTCTACGGCTGGTCGGAGGACAAGGCACGCCAGGCGATGATGCCGGAGGGGCTGGGGTTTTCGACGTGGCTCCGGGCGCACGGCTTCACCTTCGACGAGCCGGATACCGATCAACGTAAGGAGTGATCGGCCCGTTGAGGATTGCTTAACGCGATCACGGCATTGTCGCAAAATCGCATCGATTGCCGGGGCGGATCGCGACCGTGCGCGACAGGGCGGAGACAGGGTGTCGCGCCGCCTGGGCGGCCGAGACGGGCAAGACGCTCTGTCTCAACATGATCGTCAAGAACGAGACGGCCAACCTCGAGCGCTGCCTCGCCTCGCTTGCCGCCCACATCGCATGCTGGATCATCGGCGATACCGGCTCGTCGGACGGCACGCAGGCGTTCATCCGCGAGTTCTTTGCGGCCCGCGGCGTACCCGGCGAACTGCACGAGTTTGCCTTCGAGAATTTCGCGCAGGCGCGCAACGAGGCGTTGGCGCGCGCCGTTGGCTCGCCATTCGATTTCGATTACCTGCTGCTTGCCGACGCCGACATGGAACTGGTCGTCGACGATCCGGCGTTTCGCTCGAATCTCGGGGCCGCGGGCCATTCGGTGCTGCAGCGCGCCGGCATCAGCTATTGGAACACGCGCCTCGTGCGGCGCGATGTCGGCGCCCTCTATCGCGGCGTCACGCACGAATATCTTGACGTGCCGGGCGGCGTCGAGCGGCTGCATGGCGTCTGGTTCAAGGACCACGCGAACGGCTCCAACCGCGTCGATAAATTCGAGCGCGACATCCGCCTGCTTCGCGCTGGTCTGGAAATGGAGCCGGATAACGCGCGCTATTGGTTTTATCTCGGCCAGTCTTTTCGCGATGCCGGCCGGCACCGCGACGCCGCCGCGGCCTATGCCAAGCGGGCCGAGATGGGCGGCTGGGAGGAGGAGGCGTGGTACGCACGGCTGCAACAGGCGCGTGCGCTGCGCGCCCTCGGCGACGAGGCGGGTTTTTTCGCCGCCGCGCTCAGGGCCTTTAGCCAGCGGCCGCAGCGGGCCGAGCCGCTCCATGATCTGGCGCGCTTCTATCGCGAGCGCGGCATGAACGACGCCAGCGTGCTGTTCAGCGAAGCCGGGCTGGCGCTGCCGCCGCCGGCCGCGGACATGCTGTTTCTCGAGGATTTCGTCTATACGGCGGGCCTCAAGGAGGAGTTCTCGATCGCCGCCAATTATGCCCGCGATCCGGCACGCAAGGAGCGTGGCTTTTCCGCCTGCAATTGGCTGGCGCTGCGCCCGGAGGTGGGCGACGGTTCGCGTGCGCTGGCACGCTCGAACCTGCGTTTTTATGCCCGTCCGGCGGCCGCGATGATGCCGTCTTTCGCCGCCCGCCCCGTCGATTTCGTCCGCCCTGACGGCTGGCATCCGATGAACCCGTCGGTTGCCCGATCGGGCGACGACCTGCTCGTCGTACAGCGCTGCGTCAACTACACGCTGTGCAACAACGTCTACGAAACGCCGCATGGCGTCCCGGTCACAACCCGCAATTTTCTGCTGCGTTTGGGCCACGATCTCAACACCGTCGGCGCGCGTGAAATATTGCAGCCGCAGGATTGGCCGGCGCCCGCTTTCGATCGGGTTCTCGGCGGCGAGGATCTGCGTCTGTTTGCCTGGCGCGGGGCGCTGTGGTGCAGCGCGACGGTGCGGCAACTCAACCCGGAAGGCTGGTGCGAGCAATTGCTTGCGCGTCTCGACGATGCGCCGCCGGGGCCGTGCCGCCTGACCGATTGGCGCGTGCTGCAACCGCAGGCGCCGCGGCGGCATGAGAAGAACTGGATGCCTTGCGTCGTTGGCGATGTGCTTCGCTTTGTCTATCAGTGTGATCCGACCCGCGTGCTCGATGACGAAGGGCAGACGGTCGGCGAGACGGTGCCGGCAATCGACGCGACCGAGTTTCACGGCGGCTCGCAATTGCTGCCGTTTGCCGGCGGTTGGCTGGCAATCGTGCATGAAGTGCTGTGGGCGAGCGACGCGCAGTCGCGGTTTTACCACCATCGCTTCATCTGGTTCGACGCCGCGATGGTGCTGCGCGGCATCAGTCGCCCGTTTTTTCTGCGCCGCCCGGGGATCGAGTTTGCGGCCGGCCTTGCGTGGCATCCGGACCGGCGGCGGCTGATCGTCTCGTTCGGCGTCGGCGACGCCGAGTCCTGGCTGGCGACGATCGCGGCGGCGGAGGTCCGGGACTGCCTGGAGGACGCGGCGAATTTGCGAACGGGGATACCCGCCGCGCAGATGGAAAGGATAACGCCGCCGTCCGCGCTTGCTCCCGCAGTCGCGATCGCGAGCGATGATGCTGCCGCCTGACCGACGAAAAAATCCGTCTGTACTGTGACTTGCGTTATCCGGATCGCTTCGCCGGGCTTGCGGCTTGTGTCGTACGCACCAGTAAAGCGGATATGCTGCGATCGCGCAAATCAGCAAATTCCTCGACTGAAATTTACGAAAGCCACGGCCATCGATTGACGCCCGGCGCCCGCATGGAAATCGCGGCGATGGCCTTAAACTCTTGTAAACCCAAACGGTTCGCAGAGCGCAGACGGAAAATCGACACGCCCCTATAAGGCGGATCATCATTTGTTTACGACCGTATGCGAAATTCGCCGCGGTTGCCGACTGGCCGGCAGCGCGCATTCCGGCGCCCGCCAGAGCTATCGACCATGCGGCCGACCCAGACGAACTTCAGGCATACACGGACATTTGGAATGGCAAGCGACTCGATTTCGCTCGGTGTTTCACCCGGCAAAAACCCCAGGCCAAGCGGACGCCCGACGGCTGACAGGCGGGCCGGCGGCGCTTCACGTCGCGTCCCCGCGGACGAATTGGCCTTTATTGATCCAGGGGTGCCTGAACTGCCACTGCTGTTGCGCGGGTTGCGACGGCGCGTCGTGCCGATCGTGTTGAGTGACAATGTTCCGGCAATTCGCCAGATTGCGGCGACGCTGGCCGGCCGGCGCGGTGTTGACGTGGTGCATGTCATTGCTCATGGCGCGCCCGGCTTGGTCACTTTCGGATGTGGCGAATGGTCGCTTGCCGCACTGGCCGAAGATCCCGAGACCTTTGCCGCGATCGGCCGCGAGCTCGCTGCCGATGGCACGCTCTGCCTGTGGAGCTGCCGCACCGGCGCCGGCAATGACGGCGTTCGCTTTGTCGCCGGGCTGGCGGCTGCGACCGCTGCACGGGTCGCCGCATCCGCCGATCTCGTCGGCGCCGCCGCGCATGGCGGGCGATGGTTGCTGACGACCGACACCGGGAACGATGCGCCGCCTCCGCTCACGGTCGCCGGCATCGCCGCCTATTCCGAACTGCTGACCGCGTACACATGGAAGACGGCGTCGAACGGGGCCTGGACGAGTGCGTCAAACTGGAGCGATACGAGCGGAACATTTCCGGGGGCCGCATCAAGCGATACGGCCACCATCGCCGTCGCCGGCGGCTATACGATAACTCTCGACCAGTCCGAAGCATTCAAGACGCTGACGCTGCGGGCTTCCGGCGCGACGTTGGCGATGGGCGCGAACTCGCTGACGCTCACCTCGGCGGCAATCAGCGCCGGCACGGTCAGTTTGTCGGGCGGCACGCTGTCGGCCGGCACGTCCATCGTCGTCAGCAGCGGCGCGACGGTCATCGGTTTCGGCGCGTTGACCGGGCCGCTTTCGGGCGGCGGCGTCATCGAGGCGTCGGGCGGCGTCCTCGACATCAACGGCAACATCACGGCGACGAACGTAACCGGCCTCGCGGTCGCGAATGGCGGCAGTGCCGTGCTCGAGATCGGCGGCAGCGTCGCCGCGGGCGCCAAGGTAACGTTTTTGGGCGGCGCCGGCGAGATCGAATTGACCGGCAGTACGATCTCGGCCAGCGAA
>DATJSO010000036.1:0-5008 GCA_035504075.1 Allostellaceae bacterium
GCCAGCTATTTCCTGAAAAAGGCTGCCGGCGTCGAGAAGGGAGCGCAGGCGACCGGCAAGGGCGCTACGGTCGGCCGCGTGACGATGGACCAGGTGCGCGAGATCGCGACGCAAAAGATGGCCGATCTCAACGCCAACGACCTCGATGCGGCGTGCCGCATGGTGATCGGCTCGGCGCGTTCGATGGGGCTCGAAGTGGTGGAATAGTTCGCGTTTCTGTCATCCGCGGGCGTGACCCGTGGGTCCGCACGGCCGGGTTGCGCCCGGCCATCGCGACAAGGAGAGGATGCACGCATGGCAAAGACCGGCAAGCGGCTGCGGCAGGCGTATGAGGGCCTCGCCGCCGACGCGCCGCCCGTCAAGATCGACGAGGCGGTGAAGCAGATCAAATCGCGCGCCTCGGCGAAGTTCGACGAGACTGTCGAGATCGCGATGAACCTCAATCTCGATCCGCGCAAGCCCGACCAGAACCTGCGCGGCACGGTCATGTTGCCGCACGGTACCGGCAAGAGCGTGCGGGTTGCCGTCTTCGCGCGCGGCGATCGCGCCAAGGAGGCCGAGGATGCCGGCGCCGATGTCATCGGCGCCGAGGACCTCGTCGAGAAGGTGCAGGCCGGGCAGATCGATTTCGACCGCGCGATTGCGACGCCCGACATGATGGCGCTGGTCGGCCGACTCGGCAAAATCCTCGGGCCGCGGGGCTTGATGCCGAACCCGCGGCTCGGCACGGTGACGCAGAATGTCGGCGAGGCGGTCAAGGCGGCCAAAGGCGGGCAGGTCGAGTTCCGCGCCGAAAAGGCCGGCATCGTGCATGCCGGGGTCGGCAAGGCGAGCTTTACGGACGATGCGCTCGTCGATAATGTGCGCGCCTTTGTCGGCGCGATCAGCCGCGGCAAGCCGAGCGGCGTCAAAGGCACCTATATCAAACGGGTGAGCCTGTCTTCGACGATGGGGCCGGCGGTCAAGGTTGATCCCGCCGGTCTTGCCGAGGAGCCGCGGGCGTAACCCTGGGGCGTGTGGAGCACAGCGTGGACCGGGCGCAGAAACAGGCTTTGACGGACAGCCTGCAGCAGGATCTGTCGGATACGGTATGCCTCGTCGTGACCCATCAGACCGGTCTGACGGTCGCCGAGGTCACGCAGTTGCGCCGCCAGATGCGCGGTGCCGGCGCGCGCTACCGGGTGACGAAAAACCGGCTGATGCGGCGCGCCCTCGACGGCACCCCGTTCGCGGCGCTGGCGCCGCTGTTCACCGGGCCGACCGCGATCGCGTTCTCGCGCGATCCGGTCGCGGCGGCAAGGGCCGCGGTCGAATACGCCAACCGCAACGCCAAGCTGACGATCGTCGGCGGCGGCTTGTCGGGGCAGCTGCTCGACGAGGCCGGCGTCAAGGCGCTGGCGACGCTGCCCTCGCTCGACGAGTTGCGCAGCAAGATCATCGGCTTGATCAACGCGCCGGCGACCAAGCTGGCGACGTTGCTGCAGACCCCGGCCGGGCAGTTGGCGCGGGTGCTGGCGGCGCATGCCGAGCAGGGCGGCGCGGATGCGGCCGATGCGGCGGCCGTGGAATGATTAGGGACAGGTACAGATTAGGGTTGGCTTGGCAGGAATATCGACCGGGAGAATGGCGAAATGGCTGATCTGACAAGGCTTGTCGACGATCTGTCGGCTTTGACCGTCATCGAGGCGGCGGAGCTGGCAAAGATGCTGGAGGAGAAATGGGGCGTGTCGGCGGCGGCGCCGGTTGCGGTGGCGGCGGCCGCTGGCGGCGCGGCGCCTGCCGCCGAGGCGCCGGCCGAGAAGACCGAGTTTGACGTGATCCTCGCCGCGATCGGCGAGAAGAAGGTCAACGTCATCAAGGAAGTGCGCGCCATCACGGCGCTCGGCCTGAAGGAGGCGAAGGACCTTGTCGAGGCGGCGCCGAAGGCCGTCAAGGAAGGCGTCAACAAGGACGAGGCGGCAAAGATCAAGAAGCAGCTGGAAGACGCGGGTGCGACGGTTGAAATAAGGTAGGCCCGTCACGATATCCACAGCTCCGCTGCGACCCGGGATTGCCCCGGGTTGCGGCGTTCAGATCGAGAGTGCCGAACCGGGGTGCGACGCGCGGTTGCACGCCCGGCTTTGGCGTCCCCAGGGCCGGGCTCGCCGGCGCGGGCGATACGCCCGGCATGCGGCAGGGCGTCACGGCAAGGCGAAATTCGGGGGCCGCATCCGCGAGGCCGCGGCGGCCCGCAGCGAGGGACGTAGATGGCGATATCGTTGAACGGTCGGAAGCGGATCCGCAGGAGCTTCGGGCGCATCCCTGAGGTCGCCCCGATGCCCAACCTGATCGAGGTGCAGCGCAGTTCATACGATCATTTCCTGCAGATGGGCGTGCAGCCGGAGCTGCGCGCCAATGTCGGCTTGCAGGAGGTGTTCAAGTCGGTGTTTCCGATCCGTGATTTCTCCGAGCGCGCCCAGCTCGAATTCGTGCGCTACGAGTTCGAGACGCCGAAATACGACGTCGATGAGTGCCAGCAGCGCGGCATCACGTTCGCCGCGCCGCTCAAGGTGACGCTGCGCCTTGTCGTATGGGACGTCGACGAGGACACCGGCTCGCGCTCGATCCGCGACATCAAGGAGCAGGACGTCTATATGGGCGACATGCCGCTGATGACGCGCAACGGCACGTTCATCATCAATGGCACCGAGCGGGTCATCGTCTCGCAGATGCACCGCAGCCCCGGCGTGTTCTTCGACCACGACAAGGGCAAGACGCATTCTTCCGGGAAATACCTGTTTGCGGCGCGGGTCATCCCGTATCGCGGCTCGTGGCTCGATTTCGAGTTCGACGCCAAGGATCACGTCTATGTCCGCATCGACCGGCGCCGCAAATTGCCGGTCACGACGCTGCTGATGGCGCTCGACGACGCCGCGACCGAAACGCGCCGCGCCGCGGCCAAGGCCGAGAACCGCAATTTGCAGCCGGGTGAGGCGGCCGGCATGTCGCGCGAGGAAATCCTCGCCGCCTTCTATGGTGCCATCGTGTATCAGCGCGGCCCTAACGGCTGGATGACGCCGTTCGATCCTGAGCAGTTCCGCGGCAAAACGGCCGTCGAATTGATCGATGCCAATACCGGCGAGGTTGCGGTCCCGGCCGGCGAACGGGTGACGCCGCGGCTGGCGCGCCGGCTGCAGGAGGCGGGCCTCAAGCATGTGCTGGCGCCGCATGAAGAGCTGATCGGCCGCTATTTCGCGCAGGATCTGATCAACGAGGAGACGGGCGAAGTCTATTTCGAGGCCGGCGACGAGATTACCGAAGCAGCGCTCGGCCAGTTGGAAGGTCAGGGCGTCGCCGAACTGCCGGTGCTCGACATCGATTTCGTCAGCCGCGGCGGCGACAGCAAGGGTCCCTATATCCGCAGCACGCTGGCGATCGACAAGAACGCGACGCGCGAGGACGCGCTGATCGACATCTACCGCGTCATGCGTCCCGGCGAGCCGCCGACGCTGGAGACTGCCGAAGCGCTGTTCAACGGCCTGTTCTTCGACGCCGAACGCTACGACCTGTCGGCGGTCGGCCGCGTCAAGATGAATTCGCGGCTGGGCCTCGATACCGATGACAGCGTGCGCACGCTGCGCAAAGAAGACATCCTGGCGATCCTCAACGTGCTGGTCGATCTGAAGGACGGGCGCGGCGAGATCGACGACATCGACCATCTGGGCAACCGCCGGGTGCGCTCGGTCGGCGAATTGATGGAAAACCAGTACCGCGTCGGTCTGTTGCGCATGGAGCGGGCGATCCGCGAGCGCATGAGTTCGGTCGAGATCGACACCGTCATGCCGCATGACTTGATCAATGCCAAGCCGGCGGCGGCGGCGGTGCGCGAGTTCTTCGGCTCCTCGCAGCTGTCGCAGTTCATGGACCAGACGAACCCGCTCAGCGAGATCACCCACAAGCGCCGGCTGTCGGCGTTGGGACCGGGCGGGCTGACGCGCGAGCGCGCCGGCTTTGAGGTGCGCGACGTGCACCCGACGCATTACGGCCGGATCTGCCCGATCGAGACACCGGAAGGCCCGAATATCGGCCTGATCAATTCGCTGGCGACCTATGCGCGGGTCAACCAGTACGGCTTTATCGAGAGCCCGTACCGCAAGGTCAGGGATGGCCGCGTCAGCGATGAGGTGGTTTATCTGTCGGCAATGGACGAGGGCAAGTTTGCGATCGCCCAGGCCAATGTGCCGGTCGCCGCCGATGGCCGTCTGCTCGACGATCTGACGAGCTGCCGCAAGAACGGCGATTTCATCATGTGCAAACCGGAAGACGTCGATTTGATCGACGTCTCGCCGAAGCAGCTCGTGTCGGTCGCCGCGGCGCTGATCCCGTTCCTCGAAAACGACGACGCCAACCGCGCGCTGATGGGGTCGAACATGCAGCGCCAGGCGGTGCCGCTGATCCGCGCCGAGGCGCCGCTCGTCGGCACCGGCATGGAGGAGACCGTCGCGCGTGATTCCGGCGTCACGATCATCGCGCGCCGCGCCGGCATCGTCGATCAGGTCGATGCGACCCGCATCGTCATTCGCGCGACGCAGGAGACCTCGGCCGCCGCGTCCGGCGTCGACATCTACAACCTGCTGAAGTTCCAGCGTTCGAACCAGAACACCTGCATCAACCAGCGGCCGCTCGTCACGGTCGGCGACGAGGTCAATGCCGGCGACATCATCGCCGACGGCCCCTCGACCGAGCACGGGGAACTGGCCCTGGGGCGCAACGTCCTGTGCGCGTTCATGCCGTGGAACGGCTATAATTTTGAAGATTCCATCCTGATCTCCGAACGCATTGCCCGCGATGACGTATTTACGTCGATCCATATCGAAGAATTGGAGGTCATGGCCCGCGATACCAAGCTGGGACAGGAGGAAATCACCCGCGATATCCCGAATGTCGGCGAGGAAGCGCTGAAGAACCTCGACGAGGCGGGCATCGTCTATATCGGCGCCGAGGTAAAGCCGGGCGACATTTTGGTCGG
>DATJSO010000037.1:0-23705 GCA_035504075.1 Allostellaceae bacterium
CATCCATTGCAATTGGCGCTGCAACGCCTCCGCCGGCAGGTCGGGGAACATCATCTGCGGCGGGAAAGCAGGCTGGCAGGATTCCTCCACACGCGCGACACGAAGCTCACCAAGGTGGAAATAGCCGTTTGTCGATTGCACTGGTCCCTCCCTTCGCCGGCGCAACTCTAGCACGAAGCCGGGCCGTGCGTGACCGGCGACGAAGTTGCGGGCCGTTCGGGACGGATTTCGCAAAACCGGCTGATGCCGGCGTGGCGCACGGCGGCCATGCGTCCTTTGCTATTGCGAGCCATTCGCAGCTGCGCTAGATACCGTCGCGTCGACTGCGAGGGTGGCAATGTACATTTGTCTGTGCAACGCTCTGACCGATCGCGACATCCGGGCGCAGACCGCCGGCGGCGCGGGTTCGGTCGCGATGGTCTATCGCGGCTGCGGCTGTCAGCCGCAATGCGGCAAATGCGTGCCGCTGGTGCGCCAACTGTTGCGCGAGGGGGATACGGGTCCAACTGTCGGGATCAGCGAAGGCGCGGACTGATCGCCGATTTACTGGCGGACTGATCGCGGGTTTGCCGATGTTAGCTCGGCGGCGCTACAGTGCGGCAAACCAAGGAGGCCCGCCATGCAAGGCGACCAGACCGTCATCCGCCACCTCAATGCCGCCCTGAAAAACGAGCTGACCGCGATCAACCAATACTTCCTGCACGCCCGCATGCTGAAGAACTGGGGCGTCACGAAGCTCGGCAAATACGAATACGATCAGTCGATCGACGAAATGAAGGACGCCGACGAGTTGATCGAGCGCATCCTGTTCCTCGACGGGCTGCCGAATCTGCAGGATCTCGGCAAGCTGCTGATCGGCGAGAACGTGCGTGAGATCCTCGAATGCGACCTGCGCCTCGAGCAAATCGCGATTGCGGAATATCGCGACGGCATCGCTCATTGTGAGAGTGTGCGCGATTACGTGACCCGCGACCTGTTTTCCGAGATGCTTGAGGGGGAGGAAGGGCAGGTCGATTTCATCGAGACGCAGCTCGGCCTGATCGACAAGATCGGCCTCGAACGCTACATCCAGCTGCAATCCGGCGCGGCCGAATAGGGTCACGGCCGGGTCATTCCTGCATGATCTGCTGCTTGGCGCGCTCGGCGAGGTGGTCGAGCTCAAACCGCACCTGAGCGGTCGTCAGATCGCCGCCATTGGCGTTGAGGTCGGCGACGAGCTTGGCGAGGACGTTGTCGTCGCCGCCGTGAAACTCCGCCTCGACGATCTCGCGCGCATAGGCGTCGGCCGCCGCATCGCTCAATCCCATGCGCCCGGCCGCCCACAGCCCCAGCAGACGGTTGCGCCGCGCCTTGACCTTGAATTGCAGCTCCTGATCATGTTTGAAGCGGGCCTCGAAATCCTTTTCGCGTTCCTCAAAGGCGGTCATGGCGGCGAAATCCCGATGCGGCTGGAGATGCGATGTCGGGCGAGGATAGCATAGCGGGCGGCAGGCCGTTGAGCCGACGATTGCGGACAAGCGAGCGGCGACGGGGCGCATGTGCACGCTGGTGATGCTGCGGCGGCCCGACCACGCCTGGCCGCTGGTGGTCGGCGCCAACCGCGACGAGATGATCGACCGGCCGGCCGAGCCGCCGGCCCGGCATTGGCCTGACCGGCCGGAGGTCGTCGCCGGGCGCGACCTGTTGGCCGGCGGGTCGTGGCTCGGCCGCAACGACTGGGGCGTCGTCGCCGCCGTGTTGAACCGGCATGGCTCGCTCGGCCCGGCCGCCGGGCTGCGCTCGCGCGGCGAACTGGTGCTGGAGGCGCTCGACCATGCCGATGCAGTCGAGGCGGCGACGGCGCTGGCGCATCTCGACCCGGCGGCCTATCGCAGTTTCAACCTGATCGTCGCCGACAACCGCGATGCGTTCTGGCTGCGCCACGCGGGCACCGGCGAGATCGAGCTGTTTCCGATCAAATCGGGCCTGTCGCTGATCGCGGCCGGCGACCTTGACGATTTTACGACGCCGCGGCTCGCATTTGCGCTGATCCCGTTCACCGCCGCCGCAGCGCCCGATGCGGATGGCAGTTGGGCGGCATGGGAGGCGCTGCTGTCCGACGACCGACCGCCCGCGGGGGGACCGCCGGAAGCGGCGTTGCGTTTTGTGACGAGCCGCGGCTACGGCACCGTGTCGAGCGCGCTCGTCGCGCTGCCGGCGGTGCCGACGCCGACATGCCCGGCCGTGTTTCGCTACGCGCAATGGCTGCTGCAGCCGACGTTGTGGCAGGATGTGGGCGCAAGGTAGGCGGCGTTGCCGGCGCATCCGGCGATGCCCATATGTACATTCCGCGTTATCTTTGAGCCGAAATCGCCGATGTCGCGCCGCCGCCAGATCTACGAAGGCCGGGCCAAGGTGCTGTTCGAGGGGCCGGAGCCCGGCACCCTCGTCCAACATTTCAAGGACGACGTCAGCGGCTCCGACAGCCGGCCGCGCGGCACGATCGTCGGCAAGGGCGTCCTGAATAACCGCATCAGCGAGTTCCTGATGCTGAAACTCGCCGAGATCGGCATTCCGACGCATTTGGTGCGCCGGCTCAACATGCGCGAACAACTGGTGCGCGAGGTCGAGATGATCCCGCTGCTGGTCACGACGCACAATGTCGCCGCCGGCGCGTTCGCGCGGCGCTTTGGCATCGCCGAAGGGACCGTGCTGCCGCGTTCGATCATCGAGTACTATTACAAGAAGCCGGAGCTTGGTGATCCGCTCGTCGCGGAAGAGCACATCACGGCGTTCGGCTGGGCGGGCGCCCGCGAACTCGACGAGATCGTGCAGACGACGCTGCGGGTCAACGATTTCCTGACCGGCCTGTTTCTCGGGGTCGGCATCCGGCTCGTCGATTTCCGCCTCGAATTCGGCCGGCTGTACAGCGACGACGAGGCGCAGATTGTCATCGCCGACGAGATCAGCCCCGACAATTGCCGGCTGTGGGACCTGCGCACGAACGAGAAGTTGGACCACGACCGCTTCCGCGAAGATCTCGGACGGGTCGAGGAGGGTTATCAGGAAGTGGCGCGGCGGCTCGGCATCTTGCCGGAAGGCGGGCCGGGCGATTTCAAGGCGCCGAAGACGGTGCAATGAGGCCCGTCATGCGGTCGGGACCGGGCACGTGAAGGCGCGCGTCCATATCAGCCTCAAGCCGGGCGTCCTCGACCCGCAGGGCAAAGCAATCGGCAATGCGCTGCTGGGCCTCGGGTTTCACGGCGTCGAGGAGGTCCGACAGGGCAAGCTGATCGAGCTCGAACTGGCCGACAGCGACCCCGCTGCGGCGCGTGCCCGCGTCGAGGACATGTGCCGGCAGCTCCTTGCCAACCCGGTCATCGAGAATTACGCGATCGAGATCGGCTGAACGGGTCTCAGCCGGCGGCTGCGGGCGCGCCGGCCGGGGTCCGTGCGGCGCCGCCGACGCCGATGAACAGCACCATCAGCGCGGCGCAGATGCACATCAGCCCCGACGCCATGAACGCCTCGAGATAGCTGCCGAAATCGAGCCGCAGCACGCCGCCGAGATAGGCCGCCGATGCGGCGCCGAGCTGGTGGACGACGGTGATCCAGGCGACCATCATGCCGATCCGATCGTTGCCGATGATGCGCGTCAGCAGGCGCACGGTTGGCGGCACGCTGACAATCCAATCGAAGCCGTAGAACACGCTCCATACGCTGAGGCCGGCAAACGACAGGTCGAACGCGAACGGCAGATACATCAGCGACAGCCCGCGCAACCCATAGCACAGGCACAGCAGCACGCGGTTGTCCCAGCGGTCGCTCGCCCATCCCGACAGCAGGCCGCCGAAAAACGCGAAGACGCCGGTGGTTGCGAGGAGGCCGGCGCCGACCTCCTCGGAGAGGCCATGGTCGACGCAGGCCGGGATCAGATGCGTCGTGATGAGGCCATTGGTCGAGGCGCCGCAGATGAAATAGCCGCCGGCGATCAGCCAGAAATCGCGATGCTTCGCGCCGTCCGCAAAGGTGTGCAATGCCGCGGCGATCGGATTGCCCGCCTGGGGCGGCGGCGGCACGTCATCGATGCCGCTGTCGCCGTAGGGCAGGATGCCGAGATCCTGCGGCCGCTCGCGCATCAGCCAGACGAGCAGCGGCACAAAGGCCACGACGACGGCGGCAAGGCTCAGCGACATCGTGCGCCAGCCGGCGGCCGTCGCGATTGCCGCCATCGACGGCAGAAAGACGAGCTGGCCGGCGGCATTGGCCGCGGTCAAAACGCCGATCACGAGCCCCACCCGTCGCTTGAACCAGCGGGCAGCGATGTAGGCGGCGAGATAGGAGCCGATGAAGCCGCAGCCGATGCCGACGACAACGCCCCACAGCAGCACGAGCTGCCAAGTGTGGTGGATCGTCGGCGTCAGCGCGACGCCGGCGGCGGTCGCTGTCAGCGCGAGCGCGATTGTCCGGCGCACCCCGAAGCGGTCCATCAGCGAGGCGGCAAACGGTCCGACGGCGCCGTAGAGCAGAAGGTTGACCCCGACTGCGAGCGAGATCGTCGCGCGCGACCAGTGGAATTCCTGCTCCAACGGGATGATCAACACGCCGGGCGTGGCGCGGATGCCGGCCGACAGCATGGCGACCGCGAACGCGACGGCGGCGATGATCCAGGCGTAATGCAGGCGGCCGGCGGCGAGACGGCGCGGCATGGCGGTCACATCGGCTCCTCGGTGATGGCCTGCCGCGGCGCGCGAATTCTGCGCACGCGGCTGCCGGCGGTGTGTCGATCGCTGCTGATCCTGCGGCGGCGAGGTTTACAATCGAGAGACATGACGCGTCATCGATCCGACAAGGATAAGGCAATGTTCCGCGATCGCAAGGAGGCGGGCGAACGCCTCGCGGCGCTGCTCGGCCACCTGAAGGGCGAGGCCCCGGTCGTGCTGGCCTTGCCGCGCGGGGGGGGGTCGCGATCGGCGCCGCGGTCGCCGCGGCGCTGGCGGCGCCGCTCGATGTCGTCCTGGTACGCAAGATCGGCGTGCCGTGGCAGCCGGAACTGGCGCTGGGCGCGGTGGCCGACGGCGCCGCGCCGGACGTGTTCATCGACCGGCGCCTGCAACAGGCGCTGGCGATCCCGGATGATTACCTCGCAGAAGAAACCGCCCGCCAGGCTGCCGAATTCGAGCGCCGGCGCGCGCTTTATTGCGGCAGCCGGCCGCCCGTCGCGGTCTGCGATCGCACGGCGATCGTCGTCGATGACGGCATCGCGACCGGCGCGACGATGCGCGTTGCATTGCGCGCGGTGCGGCGGCGCGGGCCGCGGCGGCTGGTGCTGGCGGCGCCGGTTGCAGCCGCAGACACGCTCGCCGCGCTGCAAGCGGAAGCCGACGAGACGGTGTGCGTCGCGACCCCGAAAGGGCTCGGCGCGATCGGCTGTTATTACGAGGATTTCCACCAGATGAGCGACGACGAGGTCGTCAGCCTGTTGGCCGCGTCCCAACCGGCGGCCGCCACGGTCATCGGGCGGAACTGATCCAGTCTTGCCTTGCGCGTCGTGCCGCCGAGTGGTGGACCAGGGCCTGCGCAAGGGATGGATGCGATGACCCAGACGATCCGCGAAGTTGTTGCCGTATTCGACGCTTCCGAGGCGCCCGCCGGGATTTTGCTCTAGGTCAATGTGCGCGACCCTGCCGAGGAGGAAACTGCGGCCGAAACCCTCAACGGCCACGCCGCGCCGGCCCGGCCCGCCGCGTCGCTCGCCTACTAGGCTGCCGCGCATCGGTAACGGTGCGGCGGCATCTTTGCGCTTAGCAACAAGGAGATCCCGCCGTGCCGACCGCCCCACTGTCCAGCGAACTGCTTGCCGGTATGAACGCCTATTGGCGCGCCGCCAACTATCTGTCGGCCGGGCAGATCTATCTGATGGACAACCCGCTGCTGCGCGAGCCGCTAACGCGCCGGCACATCAAGCCGCGCCTCTTGGGTCATTGGGGCACGACACCCGGCCTCAACTTCATCTACGTGCACCTCAATCGCGTCATCAAGGCGCGCGATCTCAACGTCATCTTCGTCACGGGTCCGGGTCACGGCGCGCCCGGCATCGTCGCCAACACCTGGCTTGAAGGCACCTACAGCGAACTCTATCCGAACGTGCCGCAGAACGAAGCCGGCATGCGGCGGCTGTTCACGCAGTTCTCGTTTCCGGGCGGCGTACCGAGCCATACCGCGCCGGAGACGCCCGGCTCGATCAACGAAGGCGGCGAACTCGGGTATTCGCTGCTGCACGCCCATGGCGCCGTGTTCGACACCCCCGACCTCCTGGCGTGCTGTGTCATCGGCGACGGCGAGGCCGAAACGGGCGCGCTCGCCGCCTCCTGGCACTCGAACAAATTCCTCAACCCGGCCAGCGACGGGGCGGTGCTGCCGATCCTGCATCTGAACGGCTACAAGATCGCCAATCCGACGGTGCTGGCGCGCATCGGCGACGCTGAATTGGAGCAACTGCTGTGCGGCTACGGCTATGCGCCCCATATCGTCGCCGGCAGCGAGCCGGCCGCGATGCATCAGCAGATGGCGGCGACGCTCGACATTGTGCTCGACGAGATCGCGGCGCTGCAGCAGCAGGCGCGCGCCGACGGCTTCAAGACGCGGCCGCGCTGGCCGATGATCGTGCTGAAGACGCCGAAGGGATGGACCGGCCCCAAGATCGTCGACGGGCTGCCGGTCGAAGGGACGTGGCGGGCGCACCAGGTGCCGCTCGCCGAGGTGCAGACGAACCCCGAGCATCTGCGCCTGCTCGAAGACTGGATGAAAAGCTACCGGCCGGAAGAGTTGTTCGACGCCGCCGGCCGCCTCATACCGGAGCTGGCGGCGCTGGCGCCCGCGGGCGACCGGCGCATGGGCGCCAACCCGCACGCCAATGGCGGCCTGCTGCTGAAGGACCTCGAGCTGCCCGATTTCGGCGACTATGCCGTTGCGGTGCCGCAGCCGGGCGCGCTGCGCGGCGAAGCGACACGGGTCGCCGGGCAGTTTCTGCGCGACGTCATGAGGCGCAATGCCGAACGCCGCAATTTCCGCGTCATGGGGCCGGACGAGACGGCCTCCAACCGGCTTTCGGCGCTGTTCGATGCGACAAACCGCATGTTCGCGGCCGAGATCCAGCCGGGCGACGAGCATCTCGCGCCCGACGGCCGCGTCATGGAAGTGTTGAGCGAGCACCTGTGCCAGGGCTGGCTCGAAGGCTACCTGTTGACCGGCCGGCATGGCCTGTTCAACTGCTACGAGGCCTTCATCCACATCGTCGACTCGATGTTCAATCAGCATGCCAAGTGGCTGAAATCGAGCCGTCGCGTCCCCTGGCGGCGGCCGATCGCGTCATTGAACTATCTGTTGACGAGCCATGTCTGGCGGCAGGACCACAACGGCTTCAGCCACCAGGACCCCGGCTTCATCGATCATGTCGTCAACAAGAAGGCGGATATCGTGCGGGTCTACCTGCCGCCCGACGCCAACTGCCTGTTGTCGGTCGTCGACCACTGTCTCAGAAGCCGCGACTACGTCAACGTCATCGTCGCCGGCAAGCAGCCCGAATGGCAGTGGCTCGACATTGATGCGGCGGTGCGGCATTGCACCGAGGGCCTCGGCATCTGGACCTGGGCGAGCAACGACGAGGGCGTCGAGCCCGATGTCGTCATGGCCTGCGCCGGCGACGTGCCGACGGTCGAGACGCTGGCCGCCGTCGATCTGTTGCGCAAAGAGCTGGCCGATCTGAAAATCCGCGTCGTCAACATCGTCGATCTGATGACGCTGCAGCCGCAGAGCGAACATCCGCACGGCCTCGCCGACCGCGATTTCGACTCGATCTTCACCAGGGACAAGCCGGTCGTCTTCGCGTTCCATGGCTATCCCTGGCTGATCCATCGGCTGACCTACCGCCGCACCAACCATCACAATATCCACGTGCGCGGCTACAAGGAGGAGGGGACGACAACGACGCCGTTCGACATGGCCGTGCTGAACGATCTCGACCGCTTCCACCTCGCCGGCGACGTGATCGACCGGGTGCCGCGGCTGACCGGCATCGCCGGCCACGTCAAGCAGCGGCTGCGCGACCGGCTGGTCGAACATCGGCGCTACGTCGATGCGCACGGCGACGACCTGCCGGAGGTGCGCGACTGGCGCTGGGGAGCGTGACCCGGGGTGGCCGGCGGCCCGGCGGGCGCGTTGCGCAGCCGGGGCCGCCTCGCTATGATCGCGCCGCCGGGCGCGGTCGGAGCGTAGCGCAGCCTGGTAGCGCATCAGCATGGGGTGCTGAGGGTCGTGAGTTCGAATCTCACCGCTCCGACCAATTCCAAAATGCTTTTGCAACAAAGCGGGCCGGTGCGGCGGGAGGGGTGATGGCTCAGATCGGCGACGCGAAGGGCGAGTATCCCGGGATCTCCTATCGCGGCGACGGCGCGTTGCAAACATGGCTGGCGCGGCGGCCGCCGGAAGCGGCGCTTGAACCCGCGCTGCCGATCATCGACCCGCACCATCATTTCTGGGACACGCCGGCGCGCGGCCGCTATCTGATCGACGAATTGCTGCGCGACATCGGCGGCGGCCACAACATTGTCGCGACGGTCTTTGTCGAATGCCGCTCGATGTACAGAAAAGATGGGCCGCGCGAGTTGGCGCCGGTCGGCGAAGTCGAGTTCGTCAACGGCATCGCGGCGATGAGCGCGTCGGGCGGTTACGGGCCGTGCCGGATCGCCGAAGCGATCGTCGGCGGCGCCGACCTGCTGCTCGGCGCCCGCGTGCGCGAGTTGCTGGAGGCGCAGATCGCCGCCGGCGGCGGCCGCTTTCGCGGCATCCGCCACGGGCTGGCAATGGACGAGAGCCCGGCGATCGCACGTCACGCGCTGCGACAGGTGCCGCCGCACCTGGCGCGCGAGGCGCGCTTTCGCGAGGGGTTTGCGCAGCTGGCGCCGCTCGGCCTCAGCTTTGAAGCGTGGCAATACCATCCGCAGCTTCCCGACCTGATCGATCTCGCGCGCGCCTTTCCCGATACGACGATCATCCTCAACCATGTCGGCGGCGTCCTCGGCGTCGGCCCCTATGCCGGCAAGCGCGAGGAAATCCTCGCGAATTGGCGGCGGGACATCGCCGAATTGGCAAAATGCCCGAATGTCGTCGTCAAGCTTGGCGGGGTCGGCATGATGTCGTTCGGCTTCGACTTCCACGAACGGGACGTGCCGCCGTCGTCTGAGGAACTGGGCGCCGCGTGGCGCCAGTATCTCGAGCCGTGCATCGAGGCGTTCGGCGCCGAACGGGCGATGTTCGAGAGCAACTTCCCGCCTGACAAGCAGTCGGGCGGCTATACCGAATTGTGGAACGCATTCAAGCGCATCACCCGCGGTGCGTCGGCGGCCGAGAAGCGGGCCCTCTACGGCGGCACGGCGGCGCGCGTCTATCGGATCGCCGCGCCGTGATCCGGCGCGGGACGGCGGTTACCGGTCGGCCAACGCGCCGGTGACCGGCGTCCAGGCAGGCGGATCGCTCGCCGGAAAGCTGTCCTCCGAGGCTTCGCGCACCGGGTCGCGCGGCGCGTCTGCGCGACCGGCGTCAAGCCGCTCATAGAGCGCACAGCGACCGGTCAGGCCGCGCTGCAGCAACGCCCAGCCTCCGATTGCAACGATGATGCGCAGCAGCGACGGGCGCCCGATCGCCTGTGCGATCAGCGCAGCGCCGGCAATCACGGAGCCGATTCGCTCGGCGGATCCGACATTTGCGGCTGCGGCCATGGCGCGATTCTCCGGCGGACTGGACGATCTGGCCAACAAGACGGCGGCGCCCCGGTTCCGCGGCGCGGCAGGAGCGGCTTGTCGAACCGTCGCCACAGTCGCGCGATAATAGAGGCGCGGACGGCCATTGTGCCGCCAAAAGGGGGATTGCGTCCGATGCGCCCGGTAATCCGCGCCGACAATCGCCGGCCGGTGCACAATGCCTGAGCCGCCGCCGCTGCGCGTCGGGTCGGCCGATCGGCAGCCCGGGGCGCGGCCGACCCGTCCCGGCCAGTCGCCGAGGCGACCGGCGCCGCGGCGGAGCCGCGGGCGGTGGCTGAAGCTGTTCGTGCTGGCGGCGTTGTGGGGCTTGATCATCGGCGGCGGCATCCTCGGCTATTTCGCGCTGAGCTTGCCCGACACCAGCCAACTCGCGGTCGCCGAGCGGCGGCCGGACCTGACGATCCTTGCCGACGACGGCAGCGTCATTGCCACGTTCGGCGATCTGTTCGGCCGGCCGCTGACGTTGCAGCAGATGCCGCGCTACCTGCCAGAGGCGGTCATCGCCACCGAAGACCGCCGCTTCTACAGCAATTTCGGCATCGATCCCATCGGCATGCTGCGCGCGGCCGTGGCCGATCTGCGCGCCGGGCGTATCGTCGAGGGCGGCAGCACGATCACCCAGCAGCTCGCAAAGATCCTGTTTCTGACGCCCGAGCGCAGCATCAGCCGCAAGATCCGCGAGACGCTGCTGGCGCTGTGGCTCGATCACCGGTTTGCCAAGAACCAGATCCTCGAAATCTACCTGAACCGCGTCTATCTCGGTGCCGGCGCCTATGGCGTCGATGCCGCGGCGCATCGCTATTTCGGCAAGTCGGCTGCCGATCTCGACCTTTACGAATGCGCCGTCATTGCCGGGCTGTTGAAGGCGCCGAGCCGGTTCAGCCCGGCGCGCGACCGCGCCGCCGCCGCGGCGCGCGCCGCGCAAGTCCTGCACAACATGGTCGAAGCCGGCTTCATCAACCACGCCCAGGCGCAAGACGCCGAAACACACGGTGCCGAATGGGCCGCCGCCGGGCACGAGGGGTCACGCTATTTCGCCGATTGGGTGGCCGACCAGGTCCATGATTTCGCCGACGCTACCGATCGCGACCTGATCGTCGAAACGACGCTCGATCCGCGCCTGCAGCGGCTGGCGGAAGCCTCGGCCGGCGGGATCCTCGCCCGGTACGGCGGCCGCGACCGGGTGAGCCAGGATGCCTTTGTCGCGCTTGCCCCGGACGGCGCCGTTCGCGCGATGGTGGGCGGCCGCGACTATGCGGAAAGCCAGTTCAATCGCGCGACCGAGGCCGAGCGCCAGCCCGGCTCGGCCTTCAAGCCGTTCGTCTATCTCGCTGGGCTGGAAGCAGGTTTGCGTCCCGACGATCGGTTCGACGACGCCCCGATCCGCATCGGCAACTGGCAGCCGCACGATTATGAGCGGCATTACCAGGGAGAGATGAGCCTGTCGCAGGCGCTCGCCCAGTCGATCAATACGATCGCGGTGCGCGTCGCCGAACGCGCCGGCATCGCTCAGGTCATCGCGACTGCCAACCGGCTCGGCATCGCTTCGACCCTGCCGCGCGACGCCAGCATCACCCTCGGCACGGCCGATGTGAACCTGCTGGAGCTGACCGCCGCCTATGCGCCGTTCGCCAATGGCGGCAACGGCGTCATCCCCTACGGCATCGCCGAGATCCGCGACCGCCGCGGCAATGTTGTCTATCGCCGCGAGGGTTCCGGGCCCGGACCCGTCGTCGCGCCGCAATATGTCGGCATGATGAACGAGATGCTGCAGGGCGTCATTGCCGACGGCACGGGCCGGCTCGCCGCACTGCCGCGCCCGGCCGCCGGCAAGACCGGCACGACGCAGGACTACCGCGACGCCTGGTTCATCGGCTACACGGCCGATCTGGTCGCCGGCGTGTGGTTCGGCAACGACGACGATTCGCCGATGCGGCGGGTAACGGGTGGTTCGCTGCCGGCTGCAGCGTGGCGCAAGTTCATGCTGGCGGCGACGAGCGGCATGCCGGTGCGGCCGCTGCCCGATACCGGGCCGCCGCGCGCGCCAGCGTCTGCCGTCGCGGCTGACGAATCGCCGTTCGCGCGGCTGCTCGGCTGGCTCGTCGGCGCGCCGGCGCAACCGGCCGCGCCGCTGCGCTTCCCGGATCCGCCGTCGCAAAACTGATGGGGCACAGCGTGACCGCCGCGGTCGCCGGCTTTATCATCGCGGCGATCTCCGCCGGCGGATATGCCGGCATCGTCGGTCTGATGGCCATCGAATCGGCCTGCATCCCGCTGCCGTCGGAAATCATCATGCCGTTTTCCGGCTATCTCGCCGCGGCGGGACGCTTTGATCTGCTGCTCGCTGCGACCGCCGGCGCGATCGGCTGCAATGTCGGCTCGACCGTCGCCTACGCCGCCGGACGCTACGGCGGCCGACCGCTCATCGAGCGCTGGGGCCGTTGGCTGCTGATCAGGCCGGAAGATCTAGCGGCGGCCGACCGCTTTTTCCTGCGTTTCGGCGGCATCGCGGTGCTGATCGCGCGGCTGCTGCCGGTGCTTCGCACATTCATCGCGCTACCGGCCGGCATCGTCCGCATGCCGCAGCTGAAATTCCAGCTCTACACGTTTGTCGGCTCTTGGGCGTGGTGCTTCGCGCTGGCCTGCGTCGGCTACAAGCTCGGGCAGCGCTGGCAAAGCGACCCGCGGCTGGGTGCCATCCTGCACCGCTTCGATTTCGTCATCGTGGCGTTCGTTGTCGTCGCCGTGTTCTGGTACATCCGCCGGCATCTGCGCCGCGGCGCGTGAGGCGGATTACGCGGCTTCCGCGGCCTGGCGCGGCCGATAGATCGCGGTGTGTACGACATGCGCGGCCGGCGCGTCGCCGTCGGCAAGGACCAGCGCGTCGATCTCGACAAAGCGGTGGCCGTTTTTCTGATAATTCGCGACGACGCGGGCGCATACCGACAGTGTGCTGCCGACCGCGACCGCCGCACGATGTCGGATCTTGCTGGCGGTATGGATCCACGGGCCGAGCACGACGTTGCGGCTGATCGCGAAATTGCAGCTGCGCAGGATGTCGCGCGGATGCACGAGACCCTCGGCGGCGTAGATCGGCGCCGTTTCATGCGCGTCGACGAGATACCGCGCGGCCATCTCCGGCGTGACGGGGTAGGGGTCAAGGCCAAGCCACGTGCCGACCGCGAGCGAAGCCTCGTCGGCCGGCGGACGCGGCTCGGGGCGTTGCGGCACCCGCCGGAAATCGCCGGTCGCCGCCGCCGCGGCAAGTTCGGGCAGCGCGGCGCGGCCGACGGCGCAGGTCTCGCCGCGGCTTTCGACGGTAATCGCCAGCGCGTCGCCGTCCTCGCGAGCCGTCACTGTCGCCACGTCGCCGTCATAGACGGGCTTCAGAAAGCGACACTCGGCGCTGCCGCGCAGGAGCCATTGGCGGCCCCAGCGTTCGACCGGGAGGTGCGACATGTAGCCCCACACGTCGACGCCCGGCACCAGCCCGCCGCCGAAGCCGAAGCGCCGCGCCGTCGCGTCGTCGTGGATCTTGTTCTCGGAATCCTGCGCGGTGTTGAACGCAACGACCCGATAGGGCCCGAGATAGGCGTCGGTCATCGCCGTCTCCTCAGCGCTGTGCGATATCGGCGGCAACGGGCGGCGGGCGGCGCAACGTCTGCAAGACGACGCAATAGCGCTCGGTCAATCTGAGCAGCGTGTCGATCCGGTCGCGCGGCTCGTCGGTCTCGAGCGCGAAGCTGAGCCGGATGTCGCGGAAGCCGACCGGCGCGTCGCGGTCGACGCCGAGCGTGCCGCGGAAATCGATATCGCCCTCGGCGCGCACCCGGCCGCTGTCGAGACGGAATTCGAGCGCCGTCGCGACCGCGCGTAGCGTAACGCCGGCGCAGGCGACGAGCGCTTCGAGCAGCATGTCGCCGGAACACGCCTGCAACCCGCTGCCGCCCGTCGCCGGATGCAGCCCGGCCTCGACGAGCGCGTGGCCGGTCTCGACCCGGCAGGCGAGGCCGTCGGCGGCAAGCTCGCCCTCGGCCGTCAATGTCACGACCGCAGCAGTCGGATCGTCGCGGTACTGCGCCTTTAGCGGCGCCTGCATTTCGCGCAACGCAGTCGCATCCATCGTACACCTCGCCTGTCGGCCTGCCCGGCCCGGCACGATAGCACGGCCATCGCGCGATGGCAGGCCCGCGGATTTGCCGTTGCGCGGCTGCCCGCCTTCCCGGAAACTGCGGCGCGGTTCAAAGGTTTATACTGGATGTTGTTGGCCTTTCTGCTGAAGGGCGTGCTGGTCGGCGTCATCATTGCCGTGCCGGTTGGGCCGGTCGGCGTGTTGTGCATGCGGCGGACGATCCTGCACGGCCGGCTTGCCGGCTTCGTCTCGGGCCTCGGCGCCGCGACGGCCGACGCCGTCTTCGGCATCATCGCTGCGGGCGGGCTGACTTTCGTGTCGAACCTACTGCTCGGCTACCAGGATTGGCTGCGGCTGGGCGGCGCGGGTTTTCTGCTGATCGTCGGCGGCAGGGCGTTGAGCGCCGCGCCGGCGAGCGAGGGTGACGACGAACAGCGCGACCCGGAAACGCTGATCGCAGATTTTGCCTCGACCTTCGCGCTGACGATCACAAACCCGATCACGATCTTCGCCTTTCTCGCGATCTTCGCCGGTATCGGCTTCTCCGGCGAGCAGGCAACCTGGGGCCGGGCGGCGGCCCTCGTTTTTGGGGTGTGGCTCGGTTCACTGGTGTGGTGGGCCGGGCTCGCCGGCGGCGCCGGCCTCCTGCGGCTGTCGATCGACCGCGCGCATCTCGTCTGGATCAATCGCGGCTCGGGCGGGATACTGGTGTTTTCCGGTGTCGCGCTGCTCGGCAGCCTGTTGGTCCAGCATTTCCGTTGAGCCGCGCCGCAACGCTCCGCCGCCAGTCAATCGCGAGGCGCTCGCCGTGGTCTATCTGCCGACGCACTTCACCGAAAGCCGCGAGGAGGTGCTGCTCGACCATATCGAGCGGCACGATTTCGGGCTGCTCGT
Source organism: Allostellaceae bacterium (assembly GCA_035504075.1). GTDB lineage: Bacteria > Pseudomonadota > Alphaproteobacteria > ATCC43930 > CGMCC-115725 > DATARH01. The sequence goes on from DATJSO010000037.1 coordinate 14,827, forward strand.
CAGCCGCAGCGCTTCAGGCCAGACGGCCAGTCACATCCCGTTCCTCGTCGGACGGCGCGACGGCAGGCTCGTGCTGGAGGGCCACCTGGCGCGCGCCAACCCGCAGGTCGCCGAGCTTGATTGCGGCGGCGAGGCATTGGCGATTTTCCTCGGCCCGCACGCCTATATTTCGCCGAGTTGGTACTCTGCCGGCCCGGCGGTGCCGACCTGGAACTACACCGCTGTCCATGCTTATGGCGAGGTGCGCGCGATCCGCGATCCCCGCTGGCTGCGCGATCTTGTCGGCCGGCTGTCGGAACGCCACGAGGCGCGCGAGCCGCCGCCGCCGTGGCGCATGCAGGATCAGCCCGAACCGTTCATTGCGGCGATGCTGAACGGCATCGTCGGCGTCGAGCTGCAAGTCAACCGCCTCGAAGGCAAATACAAATTGTCGCAGAACCGGCCGGCGGCCGATCGGCCGCGCATCGTCGCCGCTCTCGAATGCCGCGGCGACGCCGATTCGCGCGCCGTCGCGCAATTGATGCGCGAGCCTGAGGATCGCGGCTGAGCCGGCCGCCGGCCTAGCGCTTGAACAGCGCCTCGGCGCCGCTGCGCTGCTTTTGCCTCGCGGCAATTTCTGCCCGGGCGCGGCCGATCTCGGCTTCGAGGCCGGCGACATATTCCTCAAGTTCGGCGACGCCGAGCAGCGTCAAATCCTTCGGCTTAGGCGGCTGGCGCCGCGGCACGAGGTCTTCTTCATCGATCATCCCGTCTGTCGCCTTCCCTCTCTCCGATCTCCCCATTATATGCACGGCCAAAGCGTCGTCGGCGCTTGTCAGATCGGGACATGTTGCAATGGCCGCTCCGTTGATGCCGAAAGCAACCGCCGTATGGCTGGTCGAGAATACCGCGTTGACGTTCGAGCAGATCGCCGAATTCTGCGGCCTGCATCCGCTCGAGGTGCAGGCGATCGCCGACGGCGAGGTTGCGGTGCAGATGCAGGGCCTCGATCCGGTCGCCAACGGCCAGACGACGGCCGCGGAGATCGAGCGCTGCCAGAAGGATCCCGAGGCGCGGCTGAAGTTGCTGCCCACCGCGGTGCCGCAGCAATTCGTCCGCCATCGCGGCCCGCGTTATACGCCGATCGCCAAGCGCCAGGACAAGCCGGACGCGATCATCTACCTGCTGCGCAACCATCCTGAGCTGTCCGACACGCAGATCTCGAAGCTGATCGGCACGACAAAGCCGACGATCGCGGCGGTACGCGACCGCACGCACTGGAACAGCGCCAACATCAAACCGCGCCATCCGGTCGGGCTCGGGCTGTGCACGATGGACGAGCTGGATGCGGCCGTCGCGCGCGCCGTGCGCCTGAAAGGCCGGTCGACCGACGAGGATGCCGAAACCGGCAGCGAAGAGGACGAGCCGGCCGAGACCTGCTAGAGTTGGGCCACCTGCGGCACCAGCACCGCGGCGCCTTGCAATGCTCCGCTGCGCAGGTCCTGGAGGGCGCGGTTGGCGTCGGCCAGCGGATAGAGGCGCGTCGTCGTGCGGACACGGGCCTCTGGCGCCAGCGCGAGAAATTCCTCGGCGTCGCGCCGCGTCAGATTGGCGACCGAGCGGACGACCCGCTCCTCCCATAGCAGGCGATAGGGGAAGGCGGGGATGTCGCTCATGTGGATACCGCCGCAGACGACCGTGCCGCCTTTTTTCGTCGCCGCCAGGGCGGCCGGTACGAGCGGCCCGACCGGCGCAAAGATCATTGCGGCGTCGAGCGGCTCGGGCGGCAATTCGTCCGAGCCGCCGGCCCACACTGCGCCGAGGCCGCGGGCGAATTCTTGCGCTGCCGCATCGCCGGGCCGGGTGAACGCGAAAACCCGCCGCCCTTGGTAGCGCGCGACCTGCGCCAGGATGTGCGCCGCCGCGCCAAAGCCGTAGATGCCGAGCCGCTCGCCGTCGCCGGCGAGGCGCAGGGTGCGGTAGCCGATCAGCCCGGCGCACAGCAGCGGCGCCGCTTCGGCATCGGAATAGCCTTGCGGCAGCGCGAAGCAAAAGCGCTCGTCCGCGACGGTGAATTCGGCGTAACCGCCGTCGATCTGGTAGCCGGTGAAGCGCGCCCGGTCGCACAGGTTCTCGCGGCCGCGGCGGCAATATTCGCAGGTCCCGCAGGTCCAGCCGAGCCACGGTACGCCGACCCGGTCGCCGACCGCGAAATGCCCGGCGCCCGGTCCGCATTCGGCGACCGTGCCGACGATCTCATGGCCGGGGATCAGCGGCAGCTTCGGGTCCGGCAATTCGCCGTCGACAACATGCAGGTCGGTGCGACAGACGGCGCAGGCATGGACGCGGATCAGCACGTGGCCGCGACCCGGCACCGGATCGGGCATTTCGGCCGCGGCAAGCGGATGGCCGGGCGCGGTCAGCAATTGCGCGCGCATTTAGGATTCGCGACCCTGATCCGTCACACCCGGACGTGATCCGGGCATCGCCGCCTTGGTTGCCGTAATAGCCGGGTCAAGCCCGGCCCACGACGAAACCAGCGACGCAAGGCTATTGCAACGCGCGGCAGGCGCGTTCGATGCGAGTGCAGGCGTCGCGCAACTCGTCGTTCGAGGTCGCGTAGGAGATGCGAAAATGCGGCGCCAGCCCAAACGCGGTGCCGTGCACGACGGCGACGCCCTCGGCTTCCAGGAGGTAGCGGACAAAATCCTCGTCGGTGTCGATCGTCTTGCCGGCCGGCGTTTTTTTACCGAGCACGCCGGCGCACGACGGATAGACATAAAAGGCTCCTTCCGGAAGCGGGCAATGGAGGCCCGGCACCCGGTTCAGCCAATCGACGACGAGGTCGCGCCGCTCCTTGAACAATCGGTTGTGCTTGGGGATGAAGTCCTGCGGGCCCGTCAGGGCTTCAATCGCCGCCGCCTGGCTGATCGAGCACGGGTTGGCGGTCGAGTTCGACTGCACCGCGCCCATCGCGCGGATCAATTCGCGGGCGCCGCCGGCATAGCCGATGCGCCAGCCGGTCATGCAATAGGCCTTCGAGACGCCGTTGACGGTCAGCGTGCGTTCGTACAGCCGCGGCTCGACCTGGGCGATCGTGCGGTACTGGAACTCGTCGTAGACGAGGTGCTCGTACATGTCGTCGGTCATGATCCAGACATGCTCGTGCGCGCGCAGCACCTCGGCCAGCCCTTGCAGGTCGCGCTCGGTATAGGCGGCGCCCGACGGGTTGGACGGCGAGTTGAGAATGAGCCACTTGGTCTTTTTTGTGATCGCCGCGTCGAGGTCTTCGGGGCGCATCTTGAAGCCGTTGTTCTGCGGACAGGAGACCGGCACCGGCTCGCCGTCGCTGAGCAACACCATCTCCGGGTAGGACACCCAGTAGGGCGCCGGGATCACCACCTCGTCGCCCGGCGAGAGCGTGGCGACCAGCGCGTTGTACAGCACCTGCTTGCCGCCGTTCGAGACGGTGATCTGCGTCGGCTCGTATTTGAGGCCGTTCTCGCGCTCGAATTTTTGGCAGACCGCGCGCTTCAGCTCGATGCGTCCGTCGAATACCGTGTAGCGCGTCTCGCCGCGTTCAATTGCAGCGATGCCGGCGGCGCGGATGTTGGGCGGCGTATCGAAATCGGGTTCGCCCTGCGACAGCGCGATGACATTGCGCCCGGCCGCCTTCAGCTCGGTAGCGAGCGCGGTGATCGCCATCGTCGGCGAGGGTTTGACGCGGGCAAGACGGTCGGCAAGCAGGGTCATGGAGCAGATCCGGGTAAAGCTGTCCCTAACCTAATGGCCGCTGCCTGCCGTGTGAAGTCCTCGCCGTCGGCCGGCCGCCTGGCGCGGCTGCCCGCGGCCGTATCGCATGCCTGCGCGCCGATCGCAAATCGTGCGGGAGGCGGTTCTGAGCGTCGGGGCGGTTGCGGCCGATGCCGCGGCTATGCGATGCTGCCGCCCATTCAACGCCTGTCAGGGAGAGAATGATGGCAAAATACATGCTCGTCAGCTTCAAGACCTGCCCATGGGTGCAGCGCTCGGCGATTGTGCTGCGCGAGAAGAACACCGCGTTCGAGCTGCGGCACATCGAGCCCGACAACCGGCCCGATTGGTTTCTGGCGATCTCGCCGCACAAAAAGGTGCCGGTGCTGACCGTCGACGACAAGATCTCGCTGTTCGAATCGAACGCGATCAACGAATACCTCGACGAGACGATCGAGCCGCGGCTGCACCCCGCCGACCCGGTCGAGCGCGCCCGCAACCGGGCCTGGACCGATTATGTGCCGACCTTCGCCGGCGCGGTGACCGGCTGCGCCTATTCGACGACCGAGGAAGCCTACAAGAAGGCGCTGGAACAAACCCCGGTGGCGTTCGAGCGGCTGGAAAAGGCGCTCGTCGCGCAAGGCAGCGGCCCGTTCTTCAACGGCACCCAATATTCGCTGGTCGATGCCGCTTATACACCGTTTTTGCAGCGCTATCTGTTCCTCGACGGCATCCGCCCGGTCGGGATCATTGAGAAGTATCCGCGGGTCAAGGCGTGGGCCGAGGCGTTGATGGCGCGGCCTTCGACGCATTCCTTCCCGGCCGCCGAGTTCGAGGCGATGTATCGGGAGAACGTGCGCCGCCGCAACGGCTATATGGCGCAATTCATCGAGCCGCCGCGCGCCGCTGCGGAGTAAACCGGTGCGCAGCCGGCGCCGCTCCGGCGCGTGCAACGGCGCTTTGAGGCTGCGGTCGCGTTGACCGCGCCGCGCGGCGCGGGTTAGGTTGCGCCGCTTGGATTGGGCCAAACGGGGGGAAAATGGCCCATATTCTGCGCGCGCTTGCCGCGTTGCTGCTCGTCCTGCTTGGAACGCGCGCGCCTGCCGCGCCGCCGCGACCGGAGGATGCTGTCCTGAAGGTGCCGCGGTTTGTCAGCTTGCATGCGGACAAGATCAACCTGCGCACCGGCCCCGGGCGCCAATACCCGATCGAGTGGGTGCTGATCCGCAGGGACATGCCGGTCGAGATCGTCGCGACGTTTGAACATTGGCGGCGCATCCGCGAATGGGACGGCACGACCGGCTGGGTCGAAGAGCACATGCTCGACGGCAAGCGTTTTGCGATTGTCGAAAAAGGCGGCGACCGGCCGCTCTACGCCGAACCGGACGCCGCCTCCGGCGTCGTTGCGCGCGCCGAACCCGGCGCCATCGCGCATCTTGCCGAATGCCGCGGCCCGTGGTGCCGCATCGACGCGGCGGGAATCTCCGGCTGGATCCACCGCGGCGACATTTGGGGCGCCTATCCCGACGAGAGCGTACCGTAGGGCGCAGCGTTAGCCGCCGCGCGCCGCGATCGCGTCGGCGAGCGCCAGGATGCGGCGGGCGTCAGCGACGTGCAGCGCCTCGACAAGCCGGCCGCCGACGCGGATCGCACCTTTGCCGCTCGCTGCCGCATCGGTGTAGGCGGCGATGATTGCGCGGGCCTGCGCAACCTCCGCCGCGGTCGGCGAGAATGCAGCATTGGCCGGCGCGATCTGCTGCGGATGAATGAGCGTCTTGCCGTCGAAGCCGAATTCGCGCCCCTGCCGGCATGCCGCGGCGAACCCGTCGGCGTCGGACAGGTCGAGCTGCACGCCGTCGAGCACCGCCTTTCCGTGCGCCCGCGCCGCCAACAGCACGAGGCCGAGCGCGGCGAGCAGCGGCAGCCGGTCTTTTGCCTCGCGCACATGCAGGTCGGCCGTCAGGTCGGACGTGCCTAGAACGAGAGCGGCGAGGCGCTGGCTGGCGGCGGCGGTGTCGGCGGCGGCAAGCACGCCGAGCGGCGTTTCGACCATCGCCCAGATCGCCAGTTCCGGCGGCGCGCCCATCGCGTCGAGCAGGTCCAGGGTCAGCCGCACGCGCTCGGCATTCTCGACCTTGGGCAGCAGCACGGCGTCGAGAGGCAGCCTCGCCGCGGCCGCCAGATCGGCGTGGCCCCAGGCGCTGTCGAGCCGGTTGACGCGAAGGATCAACTCCCGCGGGGCATAGCCGCCGGCCGTGAGCGCTGCGGCGACGGCAGCGCGCGCCAGGTCCTTGGCGTCCGGCGCGACCGCGTCCTCCAGGTCGAAGATGAGCCCATCCGCCGGCAATGTGCGCGCCTTTTCGAGCGCCCGCGGGTTGGAGCCGGGCAGGAACAGCACGCTGCGGCGCAGCCGCGGTGGCGAGAATGCGGCCATTGGACCCTCTGTTTATCGCGCTATTGCCATATAATGCACCGATGACGGATCGGCAGTACGGCAGCGATCCCGCGGCAGGCGGGCGGATGCGAACGGATGCGGGCGACCGGCGAGGCGATGCGACCATCGGCGCCTGGATCGCGTTCTGGGCGCAGCTTGTCGTGCTGGCGTTTTTGGCAATCCTCGGCGCGTTCTACGCCAGCGCCGACGCCCAGCCCGGCGACTATGCCTGCGGCCTCATGCTTGCGGTCGCCGCGGTCCTGCTGCTGCTTTTGTGCATCAAGGGCTATTTCGACGGCAATCCGGTCGGTTTCGGCAATTTCGTCCTGGTCGATGACACGGCGAACCTGGTGCTGGCGATCATCATCTTTGCCGCTCTCGGGTTTGCCGGCATTTTTACGGCCGCTGCGGTCGGTCAGGGCGGGCTCTATGTTGGCGGGGTCGCGCTGTTTGCGGTCAGCGTGCTGGCGGTGCTGTTGTCGATGAAGCGCGTGTTCGACAATCTCGACCGCCGGCATTGATGCCCCGGCGATGCCGACCGTGCTTTCCCTGCAGTCGCGCGTTGCCTATGGGCATGTCGGCAACGCCGCTTCGGTGTTTGCGCTGCAGCGCCTCGGCATCGAGGCGTGGGCGCTCGATACGGTGGCCTTCTCCAACCATACGGGGCACGGCAGCTGGCGGGGCGCGGCGGTGCCGGCGTCGAACATCGCCGCCTTGTTCGACGGGATCGCCGCGCTCGGCGTATTGCCGCAGATCGATGCGGTGCTGTCGGGCTATCTCGGCGACCGGGCGACCGGGCCGGTCCTGCTCGACATCGTCGCGCGGGTGCGCGCCGCCAACCCCGCGGCGCTGTTCTGCTGCGACCCCGTCATCGGCGACGCCGACACCGGCGCGTACGTGACGGACGGCATCGCCGAATTCTTTCGCGACGAGGCGCTGGCACACGCCGACATCGCGACGCCAAACCGCTTCGAGCTCGAATACCTGACCGGCGGCCGGATCGCGCGCCTGTCCGAGGCAGCCACGGCCGCGGCGCGGCTGCGCGCGCGCGGTCCGGCAAGCGTACTGGTCACCAGCCTGGAACCGGCATCGCCCGACCGGATCACGATGCTGGCCGCCGGTGCCGCCGGCACGTGGACGGTCGAGACGCCGCGGCTGCCGGTCGCCTTGAACGGCTGCGGCGATGTCACGGCCGCGCTGTTCCTGGCGCATCTGCTGCGCGGTGCCGACCTGCCGGAAGCATTGGGCCTGACCGCGGCGGCGGTCTTTGCCCTGATCGCGACGACCGCGCGCCTCGGCCGCTTCGAATTGGCCCTCGTCGCGGCGCAGGACGAGCTTGTCGCGCCGGCCCGCCGCTTTTCGCTGCAACACGTATGAGGACCTGCAATGCGCGCTCATCTCGCCCTTGCCGCGGCATCGATGACGGCGTTGACGGCGCCGGTCCCGGCCGCCGCCGAGATGCCTGCCGCCGATATGCTCGCCAATGTCAGCGGCTATGACGCCAGCCTGCTCGCCGGCAAGACCTGCCAGGGCGTCTTCGAGAGCGGTCGTCGGCATCCCTGGAGCAACGGGGCGGCAGAACTGGCCTTCGCGATCGAGGGCGACAGGCTGACGGCGCAGTACGCGCAGTCGCTCGGCCAGCAGGCGCACGATTTCGCCGAATATGCGATGGTGCAGGATCGCCCGGTCGATGCGTCGGGCTACGAGCGCTTCGGGCCGGTGCACGATCTGACGGTCGCCGGGCACGAGATCAGCTTTGTCGATGCGACAGGTGCACGCTTCAAGCTGACCTATCGCCGCCATTCGTTGTCGGGCGAGCGCGATCCGCGCGGCGGCAGCGACCCGCGCATGACACGGATCAGCTTGGTCCGCATGCGCTGCCGCTGACCGGCCGAGGATCGGCGCATCAGCTCGCGCCGCCGCAGGTCGGGCAGTCCGGGTCCTTGGCGATGCGGATGCGATGAAAGCGGGTGCGCAAGGCTTCGTAGATCAGCAGCGTGCCGTCGAGGCCGTCGCCGAGGCCGAGCAGTTCCTTCAGCACCTCGACCGCCTGCAATGTCCCCATGACGCCGGCAACCGCGCCCAGAATGCCGGCCTCTTCGCAGCGCGGCACCATGTCGGGCGGCGGCGGCTCGCGGAACAGGCAGCGGTAGCAGGGATGCCCGGCGCCGAGATAGGGGCGGAAGGTTGAAAGCTGCCCCTCGAACGGCGACAGCGCCGCCGCGACAAGCGGTTTGCGCAGCCCGAAGCACCGGTCGGTCAACAGGTAGCGGGTCGCGAAATTGTCGCTGCCGTCGGCGACAAGGTCGTAGCCGGCGATGATTTCTGCGGCGTTGTCGGGCGCCAGCCGCGTTGGGTGCGTCACGACCTGCACATCGTCATTGACGGCGGCAAGCGCCGCACGCGCGCTGTCCACCTTCAGATCGCCAACCCGCTGGGTCGCATGCACGATCTGACGCTGCAGATTGGTCAAATCGACCCGGTCGTTGTCGATGATGCCAATCGTGCCGACCCCGGCGGCGGCGAGATAGAGCAGCAACGGCGAGCCGAGGCCACCGGCGCCGACGACCAGCACGCGCGAAACAAGCAGTCTTTCCTGCCCTTCTTCACCGACCTCATCGAGGATCAGGTGGCGGGCATAGCGGCGGAACTGCTGCTCGTTCAGCTCCATCACAACCCTTCGAACAGCGGCGTCGAAAGATAGCGCTCGGCG
>DATJSO010000038.1:0-3499 GCA_035504075.1 Allostellaceae bacterium
AGATGACGTTGGTCGGGATGTAGGCCGACACGTCGCCGGCCTGCGTCTCGATGACCGGCAGCGCGGTCAACGACCCGGCGCCGTGCTCGTCGTTCATCTTGGCGGCGCGTTCGAGAAGCCGCGAGTGCAGATAGAACACGTCGCCCGGATAGGCCTCGCGGCCGGGCGGCCGGCGCAGCAGCAGCGACATCTGGCGGTAGGCGACGGCATGCTTTGACAGGTCATCGTAGATCAGCAGCGCATGCATGCCGTTGTCGCGGAAGTATTCGCCCATCGCGCAGCCGGCATAAGGCGCGAGGAACTGCAGCGGGGCCGGCTCGGATGCGGTTGCCGCGACGACGATCGAATATTCGAGCGCGCCGTAATCCTGCAGGGTCTTGACGATCTGCGCGACGGTCGAGCGCTTCTGGCCGATCGCGACGTAGATGCAATAGAGCTTGCGGGACTCGTCAGTGCCGGCATTGACGTTCTTTTGGTTGAGGATCGTGTCGATTGCCACCGCCGTCTTGCCGGTCTGGCGGTCGCCGATGATCAATTCGCGCTGTCCGCGGCCAATCGGCACCAGCGAATCGATCGCCTTGAGGCCTGTCTGGACCGGCTCATGCACCGAGCGGCGCGGCACGATGCCGGGCGCCTTGACCTCGACCCGCGCGCGCTGCACGTCGGCGAGCGGCCCCTTGCCGTCGATCGGATTGCCGAGCGCATCGACGACACGCCCCAACAGGCCGCGGCCGACCGGCACATCGACGATGGCGCCGGTGCGCTTCACCGTGTCGCCCTCGCGGATGCCACTGTCGTCGCCGAAAATGACGATGCCGACATTGTCGAGTTCGAGGTTGAGGGCCATGCCCTTCATGCCATTCGGGAACTCGACCATCTCGCCGGCCTGCACCTTGTCGAGGCCATAGGCGCGGGCGATGCCGTCGCCGACCGACAGCACCTGGCCGACCTCGGCGACATCGGCTTCGCTGCCAAAGCCGGCAATCTGCTCCTTCAGGATCGCCGAAATTTCCGACGCGCGAATTTCCATGTCCGTCCCTTCATCCCTCCGTCAACGTCATCGCCGGGCTCGCCCCGGCGATCTCCGCCATGGAGACCTGCGGGTCAAGCCCGCGGGCGACGATAAGGCGCATCGGTTCAGCCGGCACTCCGCATTGCCAGCCGCAGGCGCTGCAAGCGGCTGTTCAGCGAGGCATCGACCATGCGCGAGCCGACCTTGACGATGATGCCGCCGAGCAGGCGCGGATCGACCCGGATATCGACCGTGACCCGGGCGCCGACCGCGCGCCGCAACTGCTCGGTCAGAGCCGCCTGCCGCGCCTCGTCCAGCGGCTGCGCGACCGTCACTTCGGCCGTCACTTCGCCACGCCGCGCGGCAAGCTTTTTCAGATAGGCTTCGATCATGTCGGGCGCCGCGAAGAGCCGCCGGTTCTTCGTGACGACGGCGAGAAAATCGCGGGTCAACGGCGACAACCCGGCGCGGGCCGAGAGCGCGGCGACCGCTTTCGCCTGCGCGTCGCGCGACAGCACCGGGCTGCGGATCAGGCGCGTGAAATCGCCGCTTTCCGCCAGCATCGTGCGCACCTCGCGCAGATCGCCGGCGACGGCATCGAGCGCCCGGCGCTCGTCGGCCAGTTCGAACAGCGCCGCCGCGTAACGTTCTGCCAGGGCGGCAACGCCCGTCCCTTCGGAAGCCAATGGACAGCTTTCCCCATCAATGCGCCGCAACAAAGCGGCCGCGACATTCGCTGCGTTGGGTGATTTCGGCGCAGCCGCGCGCCGGGCCCATGCGGCCCCGCGAAATCGGCGCGGTTCCTAACATAGGTAGAGGCCGGGACGCAACAACATGGGCGCATTGGCCGCCGCAGACTGCTATGCTTTCCGCAGCTCGGCTCGCCGACCAGACTATTGCGGCGGCGCGGCCGCAGAGAACAGCGCCGCCGCATCGGCCGCCAGCGCGGCGCGCGAATTGGGTCGCATATACATCATGTGGCCGCCCTCGTAGACGCGCAGGCGGATGTCGTCGTCGGCCAACCCGGCCGGCAGCCCGAGCTGGCCGATGAGCCAGCGCGAACCGAGATACGGCGTCACCAGATCGTAGCGGCCGTTGACGACGAGGAGCTTTGTCTGCGGCCGCGATACGAGCGTCTGCTGCAGCGAGCTCAGTGCCAGCCCGAGCCCGTCTTCGCCATGGCGCGCCGCATCCCAATCCCATTGCTGGGCGACGCGATCGTCCAACACCTGGTAGGGCGCTTCGGTGCGGTAGCCGAGATCGTTGATCGAATAGGCCTCGAACGCCGTGTTGAAGGCAGCGACCGCCGGCCCGAGGATCGGGTCGCCGGCGTGGTCGGCCCATGGATTGGCGATCGTCGGGCGGCCGACCGTGGCATCGTAGCTGCTCAACATTTCGTGCTGCTGGCGGCGCAATTCGTGCACGAAGGTGTCGGCCGAGATGCGGGCGCGCTCGCGCTGGACAATCGACGTCGGCAGGCCGGTCAGGGCCGCGACGCGGGCGATGAACGGATCATTGGCGGCCGGAATGCCGGAGAGATGGGCGAGGCCGACAAGATAATCGGACAGTGCAAACTGCTCGCCCGCAGCGGCGGCGGCGGTCGGCGACTTGCCGGCGAACACCGCGGCGCTGGCCGCCTCGCTCGGCAGCAGAAAGGCGGCGGCCAGTTCGTTGCTGATGTCGGGGTGCAGCACCGCGACCTCGAGCGCCGGCGATATCAACACGAGGCCGCTGGCGGCGACGCCGACATCGGCGGCCAGCGTCTGCGCCAGCGCCGCCGCGCGCAGCCCGCCATAGCTTTCGCCGACGAGAAAAACTGGCGAGCGCCAGCGGTTGTGCAGGTCGAGCCAGCGCCGGACAACGGCGCCGAGCGACTGGAGGTCGCCCTGCACGTTCCAAAACGGCTTTTCCGGGTTCTCACCCTTGCCCTCGGCGCGGCTGAACCCGGTGCCGACCGGATCGACGAAGACCAGATCGGTAAAAGGAAGCCAGGTTGACGGGTTGTCGATCAGCTTGAACGGCGGCGACGGCACCGCGCCGCTCGCCGGCGTGTCCAGGATGCGCGGCCCGAGCGCGCCCAGCTGCAGGAACACCGAGGCGGCGCCCGGCCCGCCGTTGAACACGAAAGCAACCGGCCGGCGGCTGCCGCCCGGCATCGAGGCCGATCCTGCAAGGTAGGACACGACGAAAATCGACGCGCTCGGCTCGCCCTTCTGGTTCACCAGGTCGATCGTCTCGGCGACGGCGCGGTAATCGAACGGATGGCCCGAGAGCATGATCGTGTGATGCGTCTCGACCTTCCCCGGCAGCGCCGGCATGCCGCCGTGCGGCGTGCCGGCCATCGCCACAGCGGCCGCGAGGGCCGAAAGCAACAGGATTGCGGCGGCGCCGGCGCGGCGCAGCGGGCTGATCAGCGTCGGCACGCCTCGCATCCTCGGGCAGGTGGCGGATCGGCCGCGACTATCCGCCGTTTGCGGCGGCCGCCGC
>DATJSO010000039.1:0-17624 GCA_035504075.1 Allostellaceae bacterium
GCCCAGACGATCTCGGAATAGCCCCAGGCGCCCATAATGCCGGCCAGATGCGAGTTCATCGGCACATTGGCCGGAAAACCGCGCGAGATTGTCAGCGTCACGCCCTCGATGAGAAACAGCATGCCGAGGCTGGTGATGAACGACGGCACGCTGAGCGCGATCGTGATGAGGCCGATTGCCAGGCCGACCAAGGCGCTGACCGCAACCGCCACGACAATCGCCGCGACGGTCGGCAGGCCGGCCGTCTGCGCCAGCCCCATGACGAACGGCGCCAACGCGAACACCTGCCCGACCGACAGATCGATCTCGCGGCAGATCAAGAGCATGATTTCGCCGCAGGCGATGATGACCGGCGCTGCGACGAACTGCGACAGCGTCTGCAGGTTATCGTTCGTAATGAAGTTCGGGTTGGCGGCCTCGAAATAGAGGACGAGCGCCGCCGACACGACAACGACGCTCGCCTCGGGACGGAAAATCAGCCGGTGCAGCCGCCGCGCAACAGCACCGCGCGCCGATGAAGGCCCCTCGACAGCCTCAGCCAAATGACACCTGGGAACCGACCCGGTCATGCCCGGCCATGATGACTTGCCTCTGCCATGTCGCCTTCTTGCACCAATCAGCCGGCGATCGGGCCGTTGCGCGGCACGATCTGCGGCGCGGCCGAACTGCCTTCGTAGCGCGTCTTTGTGTTGAGATAAGGCGCGACGGCATCCCTGGTGACGAATTTCAAGCCGGTATTGATGTCGGCCGGCCCAACGAGGCCGCCCGACACCTTGTACGCGAACATCTCCATGACCGTGTAGAAGCCCTGCAGGTAGGGCTGCTGGTCGATGACGAATTCCAGATAGCCGTCGTGCACCGCTTCGAGCGAGCGGGGCAACAGGTCGAACCCGCCGGCCTGCACGCCTTTCTTCGGCAGATCGTACTGCCGCATGACAAGGCCGGTGTTCTGCGTGTCGCCGCCGCCGGTGCCGAACATGCCGCGGATGTTCGGGTGGCCCAGGTAATAGGCGCGGATTTTCGACAGCCCGGCGTTGATCGTCGGGTCCGTCGCGATCATCGTCGCATCGATCTTGGCGCCTGATCGCTTGATCGCGTCCATCGCGCCGTCTACCCGCGGCTGCAGGTTGAGCTGGCCGGGAGTCGCGATAAATATCGCGACCTCGCCTTCCTTGACCAGCTTCACAATGCGCTCGCCCATCATCTGCCCGGACAGAAACAGGTCCTGGCCGATATACGCGAGCCGGCGGTTGTCGCTGCCGCGCGGCGCATCGGCGTTGTAGGCAAAGACCGGGATGCCGGCGTCCAGAGCGCGAGCGATCGGCCGGTCGAACCCGTGCGGATCGACAATGCAGACCGCGATCGCATCGGCCTTGGCGGCGATGGCCGCGTTCATCGCGTTGACCATTTGCGCGACATCGGAATTTTCCGAGCCGGTCCACTGGTAATCGCAGCCGAGGAGCGCACAGGCGTCCTGGATGCCATAGCGGCACGGCACGAAGAACGGCCCGGTCGTCACGTGATTGACGAACACGAAGCGCCAGCGCGGATGCGGCGGGTAAGGGCCCGCGTCGCTTGCCCGTGCGGCATCCAAGCCGGCGAGGAGCGCCGCCGCGGAACCCGCGCTCACGCCGGCCATCATGGCGCGCCGCGGCAGTGCGGCACCGATCCTCGCGGCCAATCCGTCCACAGGCTTGCGTCGCATCACCCTTCCTCCCCCAAGTTTTGCCGGGCAGCATAGCGGCGCGCCGCCGGCCGGTCACCAGCACAGCTTGCCGCCGCAGCACGTCACCGACGCTTGGCGCGGGCCGTGCTATTCTGTTTTGGAACCCGACGGGAGTGCAGCGATCGGCGCAGAGTCACGGAGACAACGCGAACCGGCGCGCCGCCGCGCCGATCAGCTGCTGGTCGACCAGGGACTCGCCGACAGCCGCACCAGGGCGCAGGCGCTGGTCCTCGCGGGGCTGGTCTCGGCGGACGGGCGGCGAGTCGACAAGCCGGGCAGTTTGTTGCCGGCCGGAACAGCGCTCGCCGTCGCCGGCCGCGACCACCCCTGGGTGTCGCGCGGCGGCGTCAAACTGGCGGCGGCGATCGAACATTTTGCGATCCCCGTCGAGGGTGTCGTGGCGCTCGACATCGGCGCCTCGACCGGCGGATTTACCGACGTGCTGTTGACGCACGGCGCGCGGCGGGTCCACGCCGTCGATGTCGGGCGCGGCCAGCTCGCCTGGAAACTGCGCCAGGATGCGCGCGTCGCCGTGCATGAGGGGGTGAATGCCCGCCGACTGAGCCGCGCCGAGATCGCCGAGCCGGTCGACCTGATCGTCTGCGATGCCAGCTTTATCGGGCTGGCGACGCTGCTGCCGGCGCCGCTGGCGCTGGCTGCCGAGCGTGCCGCTCTCGTCGCATTGATCAAGCCGCAATTCGAAGCCGGCCCACGCGAGGTTGCCAAGGGCGGCGTCGTGCGCGATCCGGCGGTGCGGCAGGCGGCGTGTCAGCGGATTGCCGCTTGGATCGACGCACAGCCCGGATGGCGCGTCCGCGGTCTCGTCGAGAGCCCGATCCAGGGTCCTGCCGGCAACCGCGAGTTTCTGATCTACGCCCGCCGCGGCGAGTGAAGCGCCGCCGCTCGCGGCTCTTGCCGTCGGGCGGCGGCCGCGGGAAGCTTTCCTGCATGGTCGCGCAGCACGATCGGGAAGCATCGGCAAAACCGGCTCGCGCCGGCACGAAATCGGCGACGCTGCTGGCCCAAGCGGAGCAGCGGGCCGCGGCGCTCGAGCTCGGCGCACCGGTGGCGATTCGCATCAACCCGCGCGCTCGCCGGCTGCTGTTGCGCATCGACGCGGCGGCGCGGCAGGTCGAGCTGGTGTTACCTCGGGGCGTCGCTGCCGAGCGCGGGTTGACCTTCCTTGTCGCGCAGCGCGGCTGGATCGCCGCCCGTCTGGCGGCATTGCCAGAACCAGTGCCGTTTGCCGAGGGTGCCGTCGTGCCGATCCTCGGCGTGCCACACGTGATCCGGCGCGAAGCCGAGACCGCGGCATCGCCGGTCGCGATTGCCGGCGGCGAAATCCGCGTCAAGGGCGATCCGCGTCACCTGCCGCGGCGGGTGCGCGATCACCTGGCGCGGCTGGCAGCCGGCGAATTGGCGCATCGGGCGCGCGCCTGCGCGCTGCGCATCGACCGGCCGATCGTCCGCATTGCGGTGCGCGACACGAAGAGCCGCTGGGGCAGCTGCTCGGCGGCCGGCTCGCTGTCCTTCAGCTGGCGGCTCGTCATGGCGCCGGAGCCGGTCATCGATTATGTCGTCGCGCACGAAGTGGCGCACCTTGTCGAGATGAACCACGGGCCGCGTTTCTGGCGGCTGGTGCGCACGCTGGTCGGCGATACGGCGGCGCCGCGCGCCTGGTTGAAGCGCAACCGCAACCGGCTCTTCTCCTACGGCTGAAAGACCGGCGCCGGGGTCGGAGCGCGGCGCATGATCCACAGCAGCAGGGCGAGGCTCGGCAGGCAGAAAAGCGTGCTCAGCACGAAAAACCGGGTCCAACCGAGCGCCTCGGCGAGCGCGCCGCCCGACGCCGCCAGCACATTGAGCCCGACCGTTGCCAGGGACGACATCAGCGCATACTGGGTCGCGGTGAAGTCGCGGCTGCATAAATTCGACAGATAGGCGACAAACGCGGCCGAGGCCATGCCGCCGGTCAGGTTCTCGCCGCCGATCGTAACCGCCAGCATCGCGACGTTGTGGCCGGCCCAAACCTGCACGGCATACATCAGGTTGGAGCAGGCCTGCAGCGCACCGCACACCAGCAGCGCGCGAAAGACACCGAACCGCGCCACAAACACGCCGCCGAGCGCCACCCCGGCCAGTGTCGCGACGACACCGTAAACCTTCGAGATCGTCGCCACCTCGACCTTGGTGAAGGCGAGTGCGACGTAAAGCGGGTTGGCCATCGAGCCCGCCAGCGCGTCGCCGAACTTGTAGAGCACGATGAACAACAGGATCGCGAGAAACTGCCGCGCGCCGTTGCGGACGGCAAGATCGTGGAACGGCGCGACGACAGCCTGCGCGAGCCAGGCCCGCACGCGTTCCGTCGCCGTGGCGCCCGGCAGCAGCGGCAGCGTTGCGGCGCCGTCAGGCTCGGGCGTGAGCCAGACCGTCACCATGCCGACCGCCATCAGCGCCGCCATCAGGAGGTAGGCGAAACGCCAGCCGTCAAAGCTCGCCGCGTAAAGTGCGCCGGCACCCGAGGCCAGCATGCCGAAGCGATAACCCCATTGCGTCGCCGCGGCGCCGGCGCCCTGCTCTTCCGGCAGCAGCAATTCGATGCGGTAGGCGTCGATGACAATGTCCTGGCTGGCCGACAGGAACGCGACGACGACTGCGGCGAGCGCTGTCGCCGCGGCATCGTTGCGCGGATCGGCAAGACCGAGTGCGGCGATTGCCGCCGCGAGCAGCAGTTGGATCGCGAGCGCCCAGCTGCGCCGTCGGCCAAGCCGGCGCGTCAGAACCGGGATCGACAGCCGATCAAGGAGTGGCGCCCATAGAAATTTGAGGCTGTAGGACGTGCGCACGAGGCCGAACAGCCCGATCGCCGCCAGCGACACGCCGTCCTCGGCCAGCCGGTAGGACAGCGTTCCGAAGGTCAGCGCCAGCGGCAGCCCGCTGGAAAAGCCCATCAGCAGGATCGCGATGAGCCGCGGCTGGCGGTAAACGCGCAGCGAGCCAAGCCAGCCGGCGCCTGCGACGCGCCGCTGCCGCCGAGACTTCGGGTGCCTCGCCTCAGCCCGCATCACCGCAACGCGTTGTGGATCAAATAGGCGGCGAAATCGGCCGGTTTCAGCTTCGCTTCGGCGCGGTCGCTGGCGCCGGCGAGCGCGCGCGACACGATGATGTGGTTTTCGACGTGCTCGACGGCAACGCGAAAGACGCCCCGCGCGCCCTTGAGCTTGGGATAAAGGCTCGCGTCGATGGGCTTTTCCTTGCGGCCAAGCCGGTCCAGCGCATCCTCCTCGCTCAATCCCGCGACCGCCTCCCGGCGCACGATCTTCCAATCGTCTTCGCCGGCCCAGCCGGCGGCGGCGAGCGCCTTCGGATCCTCGTCCGCGACGCCCACCTTGTAGATGTTTTTGCCGAAGCCGACATCCGATGCCCAGCGCGCCAACCGCGCGCTGCGTGCGACAAACAGTATCGGCATTCGGCTGCTCGCTTTCTCAGGGAATAAACCGCGGCGCCCCCTCGTTACAGCGCTACCCACTGGTCCCGTCAACCCTGGATCGCCGCCATGCCGATGCTGATCGGAGCCGCCACCGTCGTGTGCACATTGTTGAGCATGATTCTCGGCCAGGTTGCGCTGGGCATGGAGGCGCTCGGCGTGCTCCTCGCCGCCGCCGTGTTGATGAGCCTGCAGCGCGAGTAATCGCGCCGTAAATCGCCTATTCGACCTGCGCCAGTTCGCCGCATCGTCCAAGACTTGGCAAAACTAAGAGATTCCCGCCCCTTGGCGGCCGCTGCATATTGACCTGAAGCGACGTTTACGAAGTGACACAAACCGAGACCTTTTGTTAAGCTCGTCCGCGCTGCCCACATCCGAACTCAGCGAGGGGGTTACGCGCGGATGAAGCGATCGCTGTCGATGCGGCTCGCCGGCTCTGTCTTGGCCGCCGGGTTTCTCTGTTCCGCACCTGCCTTTGCGCTCGGGCTTGACCCGGCGTTTCCCAGGGAGCCGGCCATCGGCCCCGCGCATGCCAAAGGGGTGGTCGTCTGGAGCCACGGTCGCTCGATCAATGGCGAGGATTATAAATCGCCGACGCCGGTTTACCTGCAGGCGTTGCGTGACGACGGTTGGGACGTGCTGCGTTTCGATCGTCTCGCCGAGAACGACACGCTGAACCGCAGCGGCCAGCGCCTGGCCGGGTATGCGGACGCGCTCAAGCGCGAGGGGTACAGGCAGGTCGTGCTGGCCGGCCAATCGTTCGGCGGATTTCTGTCACTGATCGCAGCCGACGAATCGGCCGATGTCGATGCGGTGATCGCCACCGCTCCCGCTGCTTACGGCGATTTCCAGGATTTCTACGACAGCTGGCGGCTTAACGCGACCAAGCTCTACCCGCTGCTGGCTGACGTGAAGCGGGCCCGCGTCATGGTATTCTATTTCCATGACGACGATTTCGACCCCGGGGGACGCGGTCCGCAATCCGTCAAGATCCTGGCGCAGCGCAGGCTCGGTTACGCGGTAATCGATCAGCCGGCCTACCTGACGACCCATTTCGCCGCGTCCAGCGGGCTGTTTCTGCGTCGTTTCGGCGATTGCATCCGTGATTTCGCCGATGATGCGTCGCTTACCGGCCGCATGGTCTGCACGCCGCGCTGGGGAACGATGCCCAGCGCCCAACTGAAATTGCCGCCCGAATTCGCCGATTCGCGCGCCGAATACGCCGCAGACGGGACGAGCGCATCGGCCGGCTCCGGCAACAGCGCCCACCCCGGCAAGCCGATGCACGCGGTGCGCGACGTCTGGTACGGATTTTACCCGAACGGCCGCGAAGTCCTGCTCGGCATTGAAGCCGCGCATGGCAGGACGCTCACCGCCGTCTATGCGATCGGGCCGAGCGTTGACAACAAATATCCGTCGACTTGGACCCGGAGACACGGCCGCATCGTCGACGACCGTTTTGTCTTCGAGCAGAAGGGCAAGAGCACGCTGCGCTTTCGCCCGACGCAGGATGGCGGTCTGGCCGCCACCTGGATCTCGGCCGACGGCGATGTGTCGATGGAGGCGCACCTGAAGCCGATCGACCCGGGCGAACTCGCCGAGCGTGAGCGGGAACCGGCTTTACCCCCAATAACGCCCGCTGCCGCCCACGGCGACGGTAATCAGACCGAGAATTAAGTTCGCGGTCACGATCCACCGGATCTGGTTCAACTGGCGCGCCGCGAGGGCATTGTCGCGACGCGTCAGCGCCGTCTTGAAGCGGCGCCACGGCGCGAAATACAGGTGGAAGAAGAGCAGCATCATCAGGATGCCGGTGCCCTGCATGATCTGTACGTGCAGGCCGATGCCGCGAAACCCGCCGAAGACGCCGAACACCATGCCGTAGCCGCTTAGCAAGAGCAGCACGATTGCAACGATGACCCATCCGAAAAACCGCTCCAGCACCTGTCGCCACAAGATGAGCCGCGGCACGGCGTCGAGCGCGCCGGTCGCCGGGCGCAGCACGAGCAGCGCGAAGAACATGCCGCCGACCCAGACGACGGCCGCGAGGACGTGCGCGATCAGCGCCACCGTCGCGATCACAACAGTCTGATTCACCCGCTCAGTTCCCGTAGGCCGGAGCGCGCCGCGCCAGCCCGCCGAACAGGTCGAGCATGCGGCCGCGCCATGCGTGCACCGGGTCATCGGCCGCCAGCAACTCGAGGTCGCTGATCGCGCGCGCCCATTGGAAGGCGCCGAACACGATGTAATCGGCATAGGCCGGCGTATCGCCGGCGACGAAATTCTGCCGTTCGACGGTGCGCCGCAGCGGATCGAGGGCGGCGCGGAATGCGGGCAGCCGCGCCTCGCGGTCGCGCACGACGTCTTCCAGGGTTGCGCGGAACCGCTCTTCGCGCGAGCGGCGGAAATAATCACGGTCTTGCGGCGCCGCGTGGCGCCAGATGTCGAGCACGACGAGACGAACGAGACCGACATTGACGACCGTCTCGGTCCAGTTTTGCACAAAGCGGGTCAGCGCCCGCCCGGCTCGGCCGTCGAACAGCGGCGGCCGCTCGGGGTAGCGCTGTTCAAGATAATCGGCAATTGCCGTCGAATCGTGCACGACCCGGCCGCCATCGACGATGACCGGCACGCGGCCGTCATTCGGCTTCGGCAATTTGTCCTTTTCGGTGAAGCGCCAGGGCACTGTCTCGACATCGAGGCCCTTATGCGCCAGCGCCATGCGGGTGCGCCAACAGAACGGGCTGAACCGGCGGTCGGCCTCCTCACCGGCGAGATCGTATAGCGTGATCGGCATTTCGGGTCTCCTGCTGGATCGGGCGATATTGCCATCAGGCGCCGAGGCGGTCTGCCAGTTCGACGAAATTCTCGCATATGAGGTCGCAGGCCGGGTTGGGGTTCGGATCGGGCGGGCCGGCAGGCCCCCATTCGTCGGGCCGGCGCACGAAAGCGGTGCGGTAGCCCTCGCCGCGCGCCGCATCGAGATCAAAATTGTGGCAGGCCACCATCAAAATGTCGCCCGGCGCGACGCCGAGGAGTTGCGCCGCAAGCTGATAGGATTCGGGCTGCGTCTTGTAGACCCGCAGCATCTCGCACGCGATCGCCGCGTCCCAGGTGATGCCGTTGCGACGCGACACGTCGATGATCAGCGACAGGCTGAGGATCGTGAACGAAACGCAGACGTAGCGTTGCCGGAGGCGGCCAAGGGCGGGCGCGAAATCCGGCCAGGCGTCGAGTGCGTGCCAGCGCGACCCGATCCTCTGCCGATCGTCGTGAGAAAACTCCGCGATCCGCCGCTCGCGCAGCAGTTCGTCGAGCACGTCCCGGTGCACGTCGTCGATGTTGAAGGCCGGCGCCACCCGACCGACCATGCGGCGCAGCGCCCGCCGCCGGTATTCGTTGGCAAAATCGCGCCAATCATGTGCGACGCCGCGCCGCCCGCCGCATTCGGCGAGCGCCGCGACGATGCCGCCGTGCCAGTCGAGGATCGTGCCGCCGGTGTCGAAGGCGATCGCCTGCATGCCCTGCATCGTGCTTCTCCTCGGCCGGCGCGGCGGCCGTACAAACTGGACGGAGTGCCGCGCTCAGCCTAAGCCTCTCCCCGGCATTGGCAAGGCGGGCCGGAATGCGCCGCGCGATCAACCAAGCCGCTGATAAAGCGCCGCCACGCGCTCGCGGTAGCGCGCGACCGAAAACAATTCCGCCTGCAGGCGGCCGCGGCGCACCAGTTCGGCGCGCAATCCTTCGTCTGCGACAATCGTCTTGATCGCCCGCGCAATGTCGTCTGTGTCGTAAGGATTGACGTAGATGGCCGCCTCGCCGGCGACCTCCGGCAGGGACGAGGTGCGCGAGGTGACGACCGCCGTTCCGAGCAGCATCGCCTCCAGCACCGGCAGTCCAAACCCCTCGTAAAGCGACGGGAACAACACGGCGCGGGCGCCGCGGATCAGCGTCACCAGCATCGACCGGTTGACATATTCGAGCCGGTAGAAGCGGCGCCGGCCGCGGCGGCGCGTGCGCTCCTCGTCGGTCAGCTGCTGCAGCAGGGCGGCCTCGCCTTCGGTGCCCCAGCCGGGCGGCCCGGTGATGACGAGCGGGATATCGACTGCCGACAGCAGGTAGGCGTCGATCAGCCGCGCGACGTTCTTTTTTGGTTCGAAGGCGCCGTAGAACAGCAGGAACCCGCCCGGCTCCAGTTGCAGCGCCGCCTCCAGCTGCTCCGCCACAAGACCGTCGGGCCGCTCGATATATTCGCGCGGAAATTCGACCGCTTCATACGTGTTCGTGATGCGATCCGGTGCGACGCCGAGCAATTCGACGATATCGCGCCGCGACTGCTCGGAAACCGTCACGATGTGATCGGCCTCGGCCGCGATCTTGCGCAGCAGCCGATAGGTCTGCCGCTTGTTGTCGAGGGTCGCGAACGGCAACCGCAACGGCACGAGATCGTGGATGGTATAGATGTTGCACGCTCCTTTCACGTGGAGCGGCAGCTGGTACGTGCAATGCAGGATGTCGGGCGGCGTCGCGAATTTCAGCTCGGCAAACCGCCCGCTCCAGTTGAACATCACGCGCGCATTGCTGAACAGGTTGCGGGCGACAAAGATCTCATCGCGCAGCGGCAGACGAGACTGATATTGCTCGGTAATAATCGCCCCGCTCAGGTTTATTGCTTTCGGTGCCGTGCCGCGAAAATTCGCCACCTGATCGACGACATGATGGCAAAGGCTGCGGAACGGGGTAACCGGGGTGGCTCTTGGCTGGTCAAAAAAAGCGATTTCGCGCAGCAGCGGGTTCGCCGCCGGGCGGTTGGGCGAACTGTAGACGACCCCGACACCGTAGCCGATCTCGCGCACGAGCCGCGCCAGCAGGCGGGTGTAGGTAGCAATCCCGGTGCCGTGCTCAAGCGACAGATTGAGGCCGTCAAAGTAGATGCGCCGGCTCATCTGGACCTGATATGGCTCCGCCCGCGAGCGTGGCCGATACCATCATGCCGACCAAGTTGTCGAGAACGAAGCTGGCGCAGGGCGAAGGCGTGCCTTGATCTGGATCAGTTCAATTCGCAGCGGATGCCTGGATATTCGGCAACCGTAGGATGCGGGGACAAGCGATGAGCAATCCGAAAAAGCTGCGAGAATTGGCAGGCTGGTATCGCGCGTTCGCCGAACGGACCGCCAACACGGCGATCTGGGATTCCCGCTTGCGCACGGCCGAGGATCTCGAAGCCGAGGCCGCGCGGATCGAAGAGCTGCGACCGCGGCCGGTCGATGATCGCGGTACGGAGGGCAGGGGCTTCGCCGGCCCGGCCCTCGCGCTGTCGCGGGTCCGCACCCAGGGCGGAGGCATCAAGCCGCCGGACCCGGCGGCCGGCGCCTGCTACAGGTCGGGCGGCGGGGTGAAACCGCCGAACTCGCGCTCGATCATGCCGGCCAAGGCGATCATCGTGCGATCCTGAAGATAGCCGCCGATCAGCTGCGCGCCGATCGGCAGCCCTTCGGGGCTCCTCGCGATCGGCAGCGTCGTTGCCGGCAGCCCGTTCAGAATCGCGATCGTCGCCCAGACGAGCTGGTCCTGATAGGACACGGCGCGGGCGTCGATGTCGAGCCTGCGCTCGCCGAGCGGCGCGTGGTTGTGCGGGAAGGCGGTGGTCGGCATCGCCGGGCACAGGATGGCGTCGATGTCGCGGAACAGCGCCCGCCACCGCCCGGTCAAGCCGAAACGAGCACGGGTCGCCCAGACCCAGTCGCTGTGGTTCATCGTGAAACCGCCCAGCCGGCAGGCAGCGAGGCTGTCGTCGTCAGCCGGCAGAGCGGCGGCCTCCGCGATCAAGCGCTCGCGGGTCGCGGACGGCAGATCGGCGCTGAAGAATGCTGCGAGGAGCGTGCAATAGACCCGGGTCGTCTCTGCAAGGTCCGGCATTGCGGGGTTGCTGCGGAGGACCGTGCAGCCGAGCTTCTCGAGACGTTCGGCCAGTTCGTTAAGCGCGGCGGCGACGCTGTGCGATGTCGGGCACAGCGGGTGCTCGTCGATGACCAGAATGCGAAATCCGGCGATCCTGTCGCGGCGCGGCGGCGTCAGCGCCAGCCGGTAGCCGGCGCCCTCGGCCTCCTCGTCGGGGCCGGCAAGCACGTCGAGTTCACGCGCAAGATCGGCGGCGTGGCGCGCCATTGGGCCGATCACCGCAAGATCGCCGCGGGTCGGAAAGGCCGGGGTCTGCGGCGGGCCGGCGCCCCGCTGCGGCACCAGATCGAGGCTCGGCTTGTGCGAAAAGACGCCACAGAAATGCGCCGGGCAGCGCAGCGAGCCGCCGATATCGGACCCGAATTCGAGCGGCGTCATGCCGGCGGCAAGCGCAGCGGCGCCGCCGCCCGATGAGCCGCCGGGCGTGCGTCCGAGATCCCACGGGTTGTTGGTTGTGCCGTAGATCTCGTTATAGCTTTGCCAGTCGGCGAGGCCGACCGGCACGTTGGTCTTGCCGAGAATGACGGCGCCGGCCGCCTTCAGCCGCGCCACCGCCAGCGCGTCCGCCGCCGGCCGCCAATCGCGGAATTGCGGATAGCCCCAGGTGGTCGGCAGGCCGGCGACATTGAACTGCTCTTTCACCGTCATCGGCACCCCGAGGAGCGGTCGGCGCTCGCCCCTGGCCAATGCCCGGTCGGCGGCAGCCGCCGCCTCGCGAGCCCGGTCGAAATCGCGCACGACGACGGCGTTGATCTTCGGGTCCAGCGCTTCGATGCGGGCGATCGCCTCATCGCACAGTTCGCGAGCCGAAATGTCGCGGGCGGCGAGCATGGCGACGAGTTCTGCGGCGGTGCGATAGGCCGTCATGATGCTGCTCCTCGCTGTCTGGCAATCGACACCCTAGCGGCCGGATCGGCGGGATTTCAAACCCGTTCTGTCCCGCAAGGCGCGCCAAGCCTTGCGACAGGCCGACGACGCGCCGATGATGGCGGCGACGCGGAGGACGCAGGAGCGCGGCGATGCGCATCGGGTTTGTCGGCACCGGCACAATGGGGACGCCAATCGCCGGCTGCCTCGCCGCCGCCGGACATCAGCTGTCGATCTATGATATCCGCCGCGAGGCGACGCGCACCCTCGAAGCGCAAGGCGCGCAGGTCTGCGACAGCCCGCGCGCGGCCGCGGTCGCCGCCGAGATCGTGTTCACGTCGCTGCCGGGACCGACGGAGATGGAAGATGCCGCGCTCGACCCGGACCGCGGCATCCTTGCCGGGTTGCGCCCTGGCGCGGCCTATATCGACCTGACGACGAACGCGCCGGCGACGGTGCGCCGGGTCGCGGCCGCCGCGGCCGAAGACGACATTGCTCTTCTCGACGCGCCGGTAAGCGGCCGGCCGCCCAACATGACCGTCATGGTCGGCGGTACCGCGGCCGAGTTCGCGCGCTGCAAGGGCCTGTTCGAGGCGATCGCCCGGAATGTCTTTCACGTCGGACCGCAGGGCGCCGGCTGCGTCGCCAAGCTGGTTACGCAATATCTCGGATACACTAATTTCATCGCCGCGCTCGAGGGCTTCCTCCTCGCCGGGAAGGCCGGCATCGATCTCGGCGTTCTGGCAAAGATCGTGCCGGTCAGCGCCGGGCAGAGCCGCACGTTCGACAGCATCCCGCGCTCGGTGCTGCCCGGCTCCTTTGTCTCGGGCGGCACGCTCGACATCGTCGCCAAGGACATGGATCTTGCCGTGTCGCTGGCGCGCGAGGTCGGTGCGCCGGGCGCGCTCGGGGCATTGGCGTCGGACTTCTATAAGCGGGCGCAGGCGCAGGGTTGGGGGCGGGAAGGTTTTCCCGTCGTCGCGCGCATCCTGGAGGCAATGGCCGGAGTGGAGTTGCGGGCATGATCGGCGACAGCGGGCTGTTGGGCCATCTGCTGCTGACCCACGAGGTCACCGAGTTCCTGTATCGCGAAGCGGAGCTGCTCGACGAGCGGCGCTATGCCGACTGGCTGGCGCTGCTGAGCGATGACGTGCGCTACTGGATGCCGATGCGGCGCAACGTCAAATTCGGCGAGGAGAGCCACGAATTCACCCGCGAAGTCACCGACATAAACTGGTTCGACGAAGGCAAGGAGACGCTGAGGCGCCGGGTGCGGCAGATCGAGACCGGCATCCACTGGGCCGAGGAGCCGGTGTCGCGCATCTCGCACCTGGTATCGAACGTGCAGCTGATCGAGGCCACGCCGTCGGTCGGCGATGCGCGCGAGGTCGCGGTCAAATGCCGCTTTCTGATCTATCGCAATCGGGTCGAGACCGAGACAGACATCCTGGTCGGCAAGCGCGAGGATTTGCTGCGCCGCGACAACCGCAGCCGTCCCGACGACTGGAAGATCGCGCGGCGCAAGATCATCCTCGACCAGAACGTGTTGCTGAGCAAGAACCTGACGTTTTTCTTCTAGCCGGAGGCGCATATGGCGACGGCACATACGGGCGGCTACCACCGCGGGCTGGTCGATCTAGCCACCGGCCAGATCAGCCGTGAAATCTTTGTCAACGAAGAGATTTATGCCGAGGAGCAGGAGCGGGTGTTTGCCCGCGCATGGCTGTTTGTCGGCCATGAGGACCAGGTGCCGAACCCCGGCGATTTCTTTGTCTCGTGCATGGGCGAAGAGTCGGTAATCCTGTGCCGCGACCGCGCGGGGCAAGTGCGCGTCTTTCTCAATTCGTGCCGCCATCGCGGCATGAAGGTTTGCCGTTACGATGAAGGCAACACGACCGTCTTCACCTGTCCCTATCACGGCTGGAGCTACGGCACCGACGGGCGGCTCGTCGGGGTGCCGCATTTCCGCGAGGCCTATCATTCAACGCTCGACCGCACGCAATGGGGCCTCGTCGAGGTGGCGCAATCGTGTGTCCACAAGGGCACCGTATGGGCGACCTGGGACAAGGCGGCGCCGCCCTTTCTCGACTATCTCGGCGAGTTCGCGCGCTATCTTGACCAGATGTTCGACAGCTGGGACGGCAGCGACGGCGGCACCGAAGTGTTGGGCGGCGTGCAGAAATGGCTGGTGCCGGCCAACTGGAAATTTCCGGCCGAGAATTTTTCCGGCGACAGCTATCACAACATCAGCCACCGTTCGGTCGACATGGTCGGCGTCGGCCCGTCGGGTAGCGGCCGGCGCGACATGCCGGAACTGAACTTGGCGCGCAAGCTGCACATCGCAATTCCGGAGCGCGGCCACCAGACGACCGCCTACCTGCTGCCGCGCGAGGCGGCGGTGCCGCCCGGCTACCAACATTCCCCGGTGGTCTCCGATTATTTCCGGAAATGCGAAGACGCGCGACGCCGCAAGCGCGGCGATTGGGGCAGGCTGATCACGCTGGTCGGCGAAGTCTTCCCGTCGATGGCCTTTCTCGCGCGCCAGCCGCGCACGATCGCGGTGTGGCACCCGCGCGGGCCGCACCAAACCGAGGTGTGGCGCTGGTTCCTCGTCGACAAGAGCGCACCGCAGGAGGTGAAGAACTTCTTGCGCGACTACTACATCCGGTATTCCGGTCCGGCCGGCATGACCGAGCAGGACGACATGGAGAACTGGGGCTACGCACATGCCGCCAGCCGCGGCACGATCGCGCGCCGCTATCCCTATTCCTATGAGCAGGGAATGGGGACCGAGATAAACAATTACGAGTGGGAAGGCTTTCGGCTGCCCGGCTCGGTGACGGACCTGACCGAAGCAAAGTCGAGCGAGCACAATCTGCGCAACCTCTACCGCCGGTGGGCCCAATTCATGGAGGCCGACGGCTGGGACGAGCTTGCCGCACGGCGCCGCACCGAGCGCGCTGCCGCCGAATAGGCATGAGCGATCCGATCAACATTCGCACCCTGGCGCCCGGCACCCGTATCGTGACGGTCGACGGCGCAATCGCCGAGATCGTGTCGAACCCGGCCGACGGCGTGTGGCTGTTTGCGCGCTATATCGAGTCGCCTGACGATCCCTCCCGCATCGGCGAGGAAGACATGATTTTTGCCCAGGACGTCGTCGAGGTGCGGCCGGAGTAGGTCGGGCTATTCCCGGTGATAGGGATGGCCCGCCAGAATCTGCCGGGCGCGATAAAGCTGCTCCAACAACATGACGCGCGCCAGAAGATGCGGCCAGGTCATCGCGCCGAATGACAGCACGGCGGCCGCGCGCGCGATCACCGCATCGCCAAGGCCGTCGGCGCCGCCGATCGCAAATGCTACGTGCGGCACGCCAGCGTCGCGCCAAGCTGCGATACGACGCGCGAAGTCGCGGCTCGTCCAAGCCTCGCCGCGCGCGTCGAGCGCGACGAGTTGGGCACCCGCCGGCAGCGCGGCAAGCATCAGCCCGGCCTCGCGCCGCTTCATTTCAGCCGTGGGCAGCGGCCGCTTTTCGTCGATTTCGGTGATCGTAACCGGCGGCGCGATGCGCCCGGCATAAAGCTGCTGCAGGTCGAACAGAGGGCCGCGCCGCAGCCGGCCGATCGCGATGACATCAAAACGGATTGCCGGCCTCTATTGCAGCGTCGCGGCCGTCGCCTCGACGAAATCCGCACCCCACATCTTTTCGAGATTGTAATAGGCGCGGGTTTCTGGCCGGAAGATGTGCACGATCACGTCGCCGGCGTCGATCAGTACCCAATCGCCCTGCGCCTTGCCTTCGACCGCAACCCGGCCGGGCAGCGCCTGTTCCAGATGCTCGGCCAAGGCGGCGACCTGGCGCGCCGAGCGACCCGAAGCGACGACCATATAATCGGCAATCGTTGTCTTGCCCGCGAGGTCGAGCGTGACGACGTTCTCGGCCTTGCCGTCTTCGAGGCTTGCGATGACGCAGCGCAGCAGTTCCGCGGGCGGGATCGGCTGCCGGCGGCGTGGTGCGGCGCGCGCGCCGGCCTCCGCTCTCGGGCCGGCATTGCGGATCGCGATCGGTTCGGCAATCACAGGCGGTCTCTTCTCCGTTGAAGTCGCGGCGGCGCGGCCGGCGCGAATGCCTGTTGCCGAGCGCGGGTCGAGCCTGGTGGGAAAAAACACCCAGGCCGGCGGCGGCAGCATCGCCAGCCGGCGCGCCGCGGTCGGCGCTACTCGGGCGGCAGCAAAGCGGTGTGCGGCGGCGCCGGCAAGCGCCGGTAACGAGCTTGCAGGCCGGGCGAATACCGCGACCGGAACGGTGCGGAAAATCTCCTGCCAACGCTGCCAATGTGGGATCTGCACGAGGTTGTCGCCACCCATCAACCACACGAACCGGGCTTGCGGGAAGCGCCGGAGCAGCGCCGTCAATGTGTCGGCCGTATAGGTCGTGCCGAGTTGCGCCTCGATGCCCGTCACCCGAATGCGGCGGTCGGCGGCGGCGATGGCGCGCGCCTGCCTCTGGCGTTCCTCGAACGGCGCCATACCGGCCGTGGGCTTCAGCGGGTTTTGCGGTGACACGAGCCACCACACCGCGTCGAGGTCGAGCAGGCGCAGCGCCAGTCGGCTGATATGCAGATGGCCGCCATGCGCCGGGTTGAACGAGCCGCCGAGCAGCCCGATGCGGCGTCCTTTCGTAATCAGGGGCGCACCTGGCCGTCGCCGCGCACGAGGTATTTATACGTCGTCAACTCGGCCGCACCGACCGGGCCGCGCGGCGGCAGGCGCTGGGTTGAGATGCCGATTTCCGCACCCATGCCGAATTCGCCGCCGTCGGCGAATTGGGTCGAGGCGTTGACCAGCACGATCGCGCTGTCGACTTCGCGCAGAAAACGCTCGGCCGCCGGTGCGTCCTCGGTGATGATCGCGTCGGTATGATGCGAGCCGAAGCGGTTGACATGCGCAATCGCTTCCTCCTCGTCATCGACGACACGCACGGCGAGGATCGCGTCGAGGTACTCGGTGCGCCAATCCTGCTCGGTCGCCGGCACCGCCGTGGGGTCGATCGCCAGCACCTCCCTGTCGCCGCGCAATTCGCAGCCGGCCCGGCGCAGGTCGGCGAGGATCGGCGGCAGCAGCGTCGCGGCGACATCGCGGTCGATCAGCAGCGTCTCGGTGGCGCCGCAGATCGAGACGCGGCGCATCTTGGCGTTCAGCGCGATCGCGCGCGCCTTCTCGGGGTCGGCGGCGCGATGCACATAGGTGTGGCACAACCCTTCGAGATGGGCGATGACCGGAATGCGGCTCTCGCGCTGCACGCGCTCGATCAATGATGCGCCGCCGCGCGGCACGATGATGTCGATGACGCCGTTCATCGCCAGCATGACACCGACGGCAATGCGATCGCGCGTCGGCACCAGCTGGATCGCGTCCTCGGGCAGCCCGGCGGTGGCAAGGCCCTGGCGCAGCGCGGCAACCAGCGCCTGCGATGAATAAAAGCTTTCCGAGCCGCCGCGCAGAATCGCGGCGTTCCCCGCTTTGACCGCGAGTCCGCCCGCGTCGGCGGTCACATTGGGCCGCGATTCATAGATGATGCCG
>DATJSO010000040.1:0-13258 GCA_035504075.1 Allostellaceae bacterium
GGTTCCGACGAAAAACTGAAGCTCTACTGCATCTATGTTGCGATCGGCCAGAAACGCTCGACGGTCGCCCAAATCGTCAAGACTCTGCAGGATTATGGCGCCCTCGACTACTCGATTGTGGTGGCCGCGACCGCGTCGGAACCGGCGCCCTTGCAATATCTCGCGCCTTATACCGGATGCGCGATGGGCGAATATTTTCGCGACAACGGCATGCACGCGCTGCTGATCTATGACGATCTGTCAAAGCACGCCGTCGCCTATCGCCAGATGTCGCTATTGCTGCGCCGGCCGCCCGGCCGCGAAGCCTATCCGGGCGACGTGTTCTACCTGCATTCGCGCCTGCTGGAACGCGCCGCCAAGATGAACGACGAGCACGGCGCCGGCTCCTTGACCGCATTGCCGGTCATCGAGACGCAGGCCGGCGACGTGTCGGCCTACATCCCGACCAACGTCATCTCGATCACCGACGGCCAGATCTATCTCGAAACCGAATTGTTCTATCGCGGCATCCGGCCGGCCATCAATGTCGGGCTGTCGGTCAGCCGGGTCGGCTCGGCGGCGCAGATCCGCGCGATGAAGCAGGTCGCCGGCCGCATCAAGCTGGAATTGGCGCAATACCGCGAGATGGCGGCGTTCTCGCAGTTCGCCTCTGACCTCGATGCGACGACGCAGCGTCTCCTGGCGCGCGGCGCGCGGCTCACCGAACTGCTGAAGCAGCCGCAATTCTCGCCGGTGCCGGTCGAGGAGCAGGTCGTGACGATCTTTGCCGGCACGCGCGGCTACACCGACCGCGTCGATGTCGGCGACATCACCCGCTATGAGCACCTGATGCTGACCGAACTGCGTGCCGGACATCCGGAACTGCTGCAGGCGATCCGCGACGAGCGCGAGGTGTCGGAGACGACCGAAAAGGGCCTGACCGCCTTCCTCGACCAGTTCTCGCGAAATTTCGCGTGATGTGCTGCCTCTCATCGTCATGGCCGGGCGTGACCCGGCCATCAAGACCCAACAGCGGTACGGCCGCCGTGGATGCCCGGATCACGTTCGGGCATGACGATGCTGGTGCGTGGGTGCAGCGATGCCCAGCCTGAAGGACCTGCGCAACCGCATCCGCAGCGTCCGCTCGACGCAAAAGATCACGGCGGCGATGAAGATGGTCGCCGCCTCGCGGCTCCGCCGGGCGCAGGAGCAGGCCGAGGCGGCGCGGCCCTATGCCGAGCGCATGGAGCGCGTCTTGGCTTCGCTCGCCTCGGGCATGGCCGGCATGCCGGGGGCGCCGCCGCTGCTCGCCGGCGCCGGCAGCGACGATGTGCATCTGCTCGTCGTCGCGACCTCCGACCGCGGTCTCGCCGGCGGCTTCAACGCCTCGATCCTGCGCGAGGCGCGGCGCCGCATCCGCGACCTCGACAACAGCGGCAAGACGGTCAAGATCCTGACGATCGGCCGGAAGGGCCGCGACAGCCTGCGGCGCGACTATGCCCGCCTCATTCACGACAGCCTGACCGACATCGGCCGCCGGCGCGTCTCCTTCGAGGAGGCGCGCGACATCGCCCAGCGCCTGTTGACGCTCTACACCGCGGGCGAATTCGATGTCGCGACGATCATCTTCAACCGCTTCCGTTCGGCGATCACGCAGATCGTCACCGTTCAGCAACTGATCCCGTTCGCCCCGTCGGAGGCGCAGGCCGAGGCGGTGCGCGCATCGCTCGGCGGAGCGATCTACGAATTCGAGCCGTCGGAAGAGGAAATCCTCGACGAACTGTTGCCCAACAATCTCGCCGTGCAGATCTACACCGCACTTCTGGAGAACGCGGCGAGCGAGCAGGGCGCGCGGATGACCGCGATGGACAACGCGACGCGCAATGCCGGCGAGATGATCGACCGCCTGACGCTCAACTACAACCGCACGCGCCAGGCCGTCATCACGAAGGAACTGATCGAGATCATCTCCGGCGCCGAGGCGCTGTGATTGCCATAATCCACCACCCCGAACCGTCATGGCCGGGCTTGACCCGGCCATCCACGTCCGGCATCCACGCAGCTTCCGGTGATGCCCGGCTCACGGCCGGGCATCACGGCGTGTGGGGCGGCTGAGGAATAGAGAACATGGCGCAAAGCACGACAACCACGACGAACGGCACGGTCACGCAGGTCATCGGCGCCGTCGTCGATGTCCATTTCGCGGGCGAATTGCCGGCGATCCTGACCGCGTTGCATGTCGAGAACGCCGGCCGCAACCTGGTGCTGGAAGTGGCGCAGCACCTCGGCGAGAACACCGTGCGCACGGTCGCGATGGACACGACCGACGGGCTGGTGCGCGGCGCCGAGGTGTTCAATACCGGCGAGCCGATCATGGTCCCGGTCGGACCGGAGACGCTGGGACGCATCCTCAACGTCATCGGCGAGCCGGTTGACGAGCGCGGCCCGGTCAACACCAACCGCCGCTCGCCGATCCACAAGCCGGCACCGGAATTCATCGACCAATCGACCGAGGCGGAAATCCTGATCACCGGCATCAAGGTCATCGACCTGCTGGAGCCGTATGCCAAGGGCGGCAAGGTGGGGCTGTTTGGCGGCGCCGGCGTCGGCAAGACCGTCATCATCATGGAATTGATCAACAACATCGCCAAGGCGCACGGCGGCTATTCGGTGTTTGCCGGGGTCGGCGAGCGTACCCGCGAGGGCAACGACCTCTACCATGAGATGACGGAATCGGGCGTCATCGTGCCCGACGGCCCGGGGTCGAAGGCGGCGCTGGTCTACGGCCAGATGAACGAACCGCCCGGCGCGCGCGCCCGCGTCGGCCTCTCGGGGCTGACGCTCGCCGAATACTTCCGCGACGAGGAAGGCCAGGACGTGCTGTTCTTCGTCGACAACATTTTCCGTTTTACCCAGGCCGGGTCGGAAGTCTCGGCATTGCTCGGCCGCATTCCGTCGGCAGTCGGCTATCAGCCGACGCTGGCGACCGACATGGGCCAGTTGCAGGAGCGCATCACGACGACCAAGAAGGGGTCGATCACCTCGGTGCAGGCGATCTACGTGCCGGCCGACGATTTGACCGACCCGGCGCCGGCGACCTCGTTCGCCCATCTCGACGCAACGACCGTGCTGTCGCGGCAGATTGCCGAACTCGGCCTCTATCCGGCGGTCGATCCCTTGGATTCGACCTCGCGCATGCTCGACCCGCGGGTCATCGGCGACGAGCACTATCAGGTCGCGCGCGATGTGCAGCGCGTGCTGCAGACCTATAAATCCTTGCAGGACATCATCGCGATCCTCGGCATGGACGAGCTCTCCGAAGAGGACAAGTTGACCGTCGCGCGAGCGCGCAAGATCCAGCGCTTTCTGTCGCAGCCGTTTCACGTCGCCGAGGTGTTCACCGGCACGCCGGGCGTGTTCGTCAACCTCGAAGATACGATCAAGGGCTTCAAGGGCATCGTCGCCGGTGAACACGACGAATTGCCCGAAGCAGCTTTCTACATGGTCGGAACGATCGAGGAAGCGGTCGAGAAAGCCCGCAAGATGGCCGCCGAGGCCGCCTGATGCCGGTGCAGTTTGAATTGGTGACGCCGGAGCGGCTCCTGGTCTCGACCGAGGTCGAGATGGTCGTCGTGCCGGGCAGCGAAGGCAATTTCGGCGTGTTGCCGGGGCATGCACCGTTCATCTCGACGGTCCGCCCCGGTACCGTCGATATCTACGACGCGGCGCGCGCGATTACCCGGCGCATCTTTGTCGTCGGCGGCATCGCCGAGGTGACGCCGGAGCGCTGCACGGTTTTGGCCGACGAAGCGATGGCGCCCGATGCGCTCGATCGCGCGCTGCTCGACGGCGAGTTGACAGAAATCGAGGGCAATCTGCCGATTCTGCGCGAACAGGTGGGACGCGCCGAGGGCACCGACCGCGAGCGCCTGTTGACCGAATTGCACATCCTTGAACGCCGACAGGCGATCGCCCGCGCCAAATTGCAGGCCATGAGCGAAATCGGCCGCTGACGCGCGACGCAGAGCCGAGCGCGCAGCGCTGCTGCGGCGGGACGGTGGATCAAGATCCGTCGTAATAAGCGGCTGGGATGCCCGCGGCGTCGCGCGCGCGGCGGTTGAACGGCGGCTTCAACCCGCCGGTGAAGCGGTGTTCGACGGCGGCGCGGAACGCCGCTGCTGGCTCAACGCGCCCGGCCCGGCAAAAAAACTTGAACCAGCGCATGCCGGCCGCGACATGGCCGATCTCGTCACGGTAAATGCGGGCGAGCACGGCGGCGCTCTCCCGATCGCCAACGCGTTCGAGCCGGCCGATCATGCCGGGCGTCACGTCGAGGCCGCGCGCTTCCAGCACGAGCGGCACGATCGCGAGGCGGGCGACCGGGTCGTCGGCGGTCGCCGTCGCGGCCGCCCACAGCCCGTCATGCGCCGGCAGGTCGCCGTAGGCGGCGCCGAGCATCGCGAGGCGGGTCGCCAACAGGCCGAAATGCGCCGCCTCATCGGCCGCGACGGCAACCCAGTCGGCGAAGAATTCCAGCGGCAGCGCGGGATCGCCGAACCGCGCGATCAGATCCCAGGCGAGGTCGATCGCGTTCAATTCGATGTGCGCCAGCGCGTGCAGCAGTGCGATTCGGCCAACTGAGGAGGCAAAATTGCGCCGCTTCGGCACGTCGCGCGGCGGCAGCAACAGCGGGCGGGCCGGCCGCGCCGGCCGCGGCGGCGCGTCCGCCCGGCCGATCGGCAATGTGCCGCGGCGCCAGCGCGCCGCCAGCGCCGCGCTGAGCCGCGCCTTTTGCGCCGGTTCGCTCGTGCCGAGGATCGCGACCGCGCCCGCGGCCAATGTCGCAGGGTCGGCCATGGCGGCGCTTCATGCGAACCGGAGCGGTTGCCGTCGAATCGGGCGGCCGCTATAACCCGCGCCTTCCCGCTGCCTGCGAGAGCGAACATGGCCGTCGAACGCACGCTGTCGATTATCAAGCCGGATGCGACGCGCCGCGACCTGACCGGCGCCATCAACCAGCGCTTTGAACAAAACGGCCTCAGGATCGTCGCGCAAAAGCGCCTGCACCTCAGCCGCGACGCGGCCGAGCGCTTTTATGCCGTGCATGCCGAGCGGCCGTTCTATCAAAGCCTCGTCGATTTCATGATTTCCGGCCCTGTCGTCGTGCAGGTGCTGGAGGGCGACGACGCGGTCGTAAAAAATCGTGAGGTCATGGGCGCCACCGACCCCGCGAAGGCAGCGCCCGGCACGATCCGCAAGGATTTCGCGCTGTCGATCGAAGCCAACTCGGTGCACGGCTCCGATTCTCCGGAAAACGCAGCGCAGGAAATCGGGTTTTTCTTCGCCGCAATCGAGATCTGCCCGTGAGCGACGAAATCCGAATATGCGACGGGGTTCGCCCGTATCATCACAGCAGAAAGATTGCCATACCGATCAGGATCACAACGATCACGGCGAGCGAAATCTTGATGAACCGGGTAAAGCCGATCCAGGTCTGGCGATGCCGCTGGTATTCGGGATCAATTGCCGTCATGTCTGCCCCGTCATCAATTTTGCATCAATCTTGCCGCCGCGAGGTATAGCCTAATCGCGCGATGAGGCAAGCGCCCGCGTTGTCACGACAGGGGCGGGTTGAACATCGTGCCCCGGGGTGCGGCGGTGCCGGCGATCGCGACCCGATCGCCGTCGATGCGCAGCCTGCCCTCGGCGTAAAGCCGCAGCGCCATCGGATAGAGCCGGTGCTCGGCGGCGAGGATGCGCTGCGCCAGACGTTCTTCGTCGTCGTCCGCATACACCGGGACGGCGGCCTGCGCGATGATCGGCCCGGTATCGAGCACGGGTCGCACGAAATGCACGGTGCAGCCGGCAACCTTGACCCCCGCGGCGAGCGCCTGGCGCTGCGCATGCAGACCGGGAAAGGCCGGCAGCAGCGAGGGATGGATGTTGACGAGCCGGTCGCGCCATGCTGCGACAAAACCGTCGTCGAGGATGCGCATGAAGCCGGCCAGCGCGACGAATTGTGCGCCGCTTTGCCGCAACGCCGCATCGGCTGCGGCGGCAAAGGCGGCCGGGTTCGGATGCGCCAGCGCCACATGGGCGATCCGGGCGCGCGCGGCGCGGGCGAGACCTTCGGCCGCCGCGTTGTTGCTGATGACGAGCGCGATCTCGGCCGGATAAGCCTGCTCGGCGGCCGCGTCGATCAGCGCCTGCAGGTTCGATCCGCGGCCGGAAATCAGGACGCCGACCTTGAGCCGTGCCACGTTTCCTCCGCGCTCGCGTGCCGTTTGCGCCTTGACGAGGCCGCGCGGTCGATGGCGTCGCGGCGAAAACTGCGCTATCACCGCTGCGCTGCGCGCGGCGCCGCGACGATACGGGATCGGGGTCGGTTTGCAATGAATTTGCCGCTGCTGACGAGGCTGGCACGCGGTCGAGGCGGATACCGGATGGCCGGCTTGGCGGTCGCGGCGCTCTTGCTGTTCGCAGCGGCGGCCACGCCGTGCCGGGCCGAGGACAAGGCGGCCAGTGACCGGTTCGCGGCGACGGTGCCGGTCGATGCGACGGCGAGCAGCGTCGTCAACGCGCGCGAGATGGCACGGCTTGCCGGCCAACGTCGTGCCCTCGACGCGGTCGTCGCGCGGCTCGGCGGTGCGGCGGCGCCGGCGAAGCTGCCGCCGCTCAGCGACCAGGCGGTGACCGATCTCGTCGCGAGCTTTGCGGTCGCGAACGAGCGCATGTCGCCGGTCCGCTATCAGGCCGACTACACGTTTCATTTTCGCCCGGATGCGGTCCGCGACCTGATCAGCCGGGCCGGCATCGCGCTCGTGCCGGCGAACGGCACGGCCGCAGCCGGAACCGCTCCCTCGGGGACGCCGCCGCCGGCCGGCAAGCCGGTCGTCGTGCTGCCGGTCTATGCGGCTGGCGGGCAGACGCTGTTGTGGGAGGATCCCAACCCGTGGCGGGACGCGTGGAACGAGCAGCCCGCCGCCGCGGGTCCCGTCACGCTGATCGTGCCGCTCGGCGATGCCGGCGATGTCGCAACGATCGACGCCGGCCGGGCGCGTGCCGGCGATGCCCAGGCGCTGACCGCCGAGGCCCGCGCCAACGGCGGCGACGAAGCGCTCGTGGCGCTGGCCGCACCGCAGGGACCGGCCGCTGCGCCGAGCGGTCTCGCCGTCACCGTGCGCGACTATCGTTCCGGCCAACTCATTGCGACGCATGACGAAACGCTGACTGCCAGTGCCGGTGAAAGTGCCGATGCGCTGTTCAGCCGCGCCGCCGCCGCGGTCGCTGCCGGGGTGGAAGGCGGCTGGAAACAGGCGTCGCCGGCAACCGCCGCGGCCGCGCCGGCGGGCAGCCCCGCCGCGTCTGACGCCGCGGCGAGCGGGCCGCGCGGCACGCTGACCGCCGTGCTGCCGATCGACAGCCTTGACGATTGGGTGCATGTCCGCGCCCATCTCGTCGGCGTGCCGCAGATCAAGCAACTGACGCTGATCGCGCTGTCGCGTCAACAGGCGACGGTCGAGATCGAGTACGCCGGCAATCTGGACCAGTTGAAAACGGGCCTGGCGCAGATCAGCCTCGGCCTGGTGCAGGGCGACAAGCGGTGGCGTCTTGCGCGCAACGCGCCGGGCCAAACGCAATAGCGGGCAGCATGGTCCCCGACACGACCCCCGAGCGGAATTTGCCGCCGCCGGCGGCGATCGCCTCGCGACGCCGGGTGCGGTTGCTGGAGATGACGCGCAACCTGCCGAACGTGATCACGCTGGCGCGCCTGCTGGCGGTGCCGGCGGCGCTGTGGCTCATCCTGCACAATCGCTTTGGCGCAGCCTTCTGGGTGTTTGTCACGGCGGGGTTTTCCGACGCCCTCGACGGCTGGATCGCCAAGCGGTGGAACTGCCGTACCCCGCTCGGCGCGCTGCTTGATCCGGCCGCCGACAAGGCGCTGATCGTCGGCGTGTACCTCAGCCTGTGGCGTGGCGGATACCTGCCGGGTCTGCTTGTCTTTCTCGTGCTGCTGCGCGATTTTTTGATCGTCCTCGGCTACCTGGTGATCCAACTGAAGGGTGCGCAGCATACGATCGGGCCGATTTACATCAGCAAGGTGAACACGCTCGTGCAGCTGGCGCTGGTCACGTTCGTCCTGGCCCGCCTCGGCCTCGGTATCGCGGCCGAGCCGCTGACCGCGCTGCTGATCGGCGCGGCCGGGTTGACGACGGTGCTGTCGGGATCGGCCTATCTCGCGCGCTGGGCGCGCGTGCTCGTGCGCTCGGAGCCGGCGCTGTGAGCGCGCGGGTCTGGCGCCTGATCTTCTGGCTTGGCCTGCTGGTCTGCGCGGTGCTGGCGCTGGGTCTTCTGCGCGGCATCCTGATGCCGTTCGCGACGGGCTTTGCGATCGCCTACATCCTGCATCCGGCAGTGGCGCGGCTCGAGCGGTTGGGCGTCAACCGCGGCGTGGCGAGTCTCGCGCTGTTGATCCTGTTTCTGTTTGCCTTTGCCGCCGTACTGGTCATCCTGGTGCCGCTGATCCAGGGACAGATCGTGCAGTTGATCGCCGGCATGCCGAGTTTCGTCACCCGGTTGCAAGGCGAGCTGGGCCGCTTCCTGCAACTGCTGCAGCAGCACCTGCCGGCCGAGGATGTCGGCAAAGTGCGCGATCTGGTCGGCACGAAAATCGCCGAGGCGCTGACCTGGCTGGCCGGCATCGTGCAGGGCATGGTCACCAGCAGTCTGGCGATCCTCAACATCATCTCGCTGGTCATTATCACGCCGATCGTTACGTTCTTCCTGTTGCGCGACTGGGAGCGGATGGTTGCCGCCATCGATTCCTATCTGCCGCGCCAGTCGCTCGACACGGTGCGCGGCCAGGCGCGGCTGATCAGCGATACGCTCGTCGGGTTCGTGCACGGTCAGGCGCTTGTCTGTCTGATCCTTGCGATTTTCTATGGCGTCGCGCTGACCGCGGCCGGGTTGTCAGATGGGTTGGCGCTGGGCGTCCTGATCGGCGTCCTGGCGATCATCCCGATCCTCGGCGTCGCGACCGGGCTGGTGCTGGCGATCAGCCTTGCGGCGGTGCAGTTCGGCACCTGGACCGCGATCATCGCCGTCGGCGGCATCTTCGCGTTCGGCCAGCTGATGGAAGCCAATTTCCTGACGCCGAAGCTGGTCGGCGACCGCATCCACCTGCACCCGGTGTGGGTCATCTTTGCGCTGCTTGCCGGCGGCACGCTGTTCGGTTTTGTCGGCATCCTGGTCGCGGTGCCGGCCGCGGCGGTGATCGGCGTGCTGGCGCGCTTTGCGCTGAGGCGTTATGTCGGCAGCAGCCTCTACGATGCGACGCCGCCGGAGAGCGATGCTCCAGCCAATGTCGCCCGCCTGCGATGACGCAGCTGGCGCTGGATCTGCCGCATCGTGCCGCGCTCGGTCGCGCCGATTTTCTCGCCGCCGGCCCCAACGAGGCGGCGCTCGGATGGATCGAGCGGTGGCCCGACTGGCCGGCCCGCGCCGTGGCGCTGCACGGCCCCGCCGGATGCGGCAAGAGCCATCTTGCCGGCTTGTGGCAGGCGCGCAGCGGCGGGGTTCTGGTGGCCGGCGCGGCTCTCGCCGGGCTCGATCCCGCCGCCTTAGCCGGCCGTCGCGCCGTCGCGCTCGACGATGCCGACCGCGCGCCGGAACGAGCGCTGCTGCATCTTTACAACTGCTGCGTCGAGACCCGGGCCGGTCTGCTGCTCGTCGCCCGCCGCGCGCCGGCGGCCTGGGCGACCATGTTACCCGACCTTGCCTCGCGGTTGCGCGCCATGCCCGCGGTCGCGATCGGCGCGCCAGACGATGCGCTGCTCGCAGCAGTGCTCGTCAAGCATTTTGCCGATCGCCAGCTGCACCCGGCGCCGTCGGTCATCGATTTCCTGGTGCGGCGCATGGAGCGCTCGTTCGCCGCCGCCGCCGCGCTCGTCGGCGCGATCGATCGCCTGGCGCTCGCCGGCCGTCGGCCCGTCACGCTTGCCGTTGCCCGCGAA
Organism: Allostellaceae bacterium; assembly: GCA_035504075.1. Classification (GTDB taxonomy): domain Bacteria; phylum Pseudomonadota; class Alphaproteobacteria; order ATCC43930; family CGMCC-115725; genus DATARH01. The sequence goes on from DATJSO010000040.1 coordinate 9,993, forward strand.
GTGCTCGGCGAGAGAGCGGGCGCCGGCGACGCATCGGCAGAGAAATAGCATGCGCATCGCGCGGCTGCTCGACCGGCCGATCGTTTTTCCCGACCTGCACTCCAGTATCGGCCGAAACATACAGGGCCCGTCGATGATCCGAGTGCCGGAATGGGCAGCGGGCCGGCTGGGGGATTACTATCTCTATTTTGCCGATCACAAGGGCCGTTATATCCGCCTCGCCTACGCCGACCGGCCGACCGGGCCGTGGAAGATCCACCCGCCCGGCAGCCTGTGGCTCGAGCAGTCGGGCTTTCTCGTCGAGCCGCCGGCGGTGACGCCCGAGCAGTTGGCCCGGTTCGAGACGCGCTGGAGAGAGCGTGGCGTCGCGTTACCGCATGACCTGCTGGCGGAAATCACGACCCCGCACATCGCCTCGCCGGACGTCCATGTCGATCCGGAGCGCCGTCAGATCATTATGTATTTTCACGGCCTGGACGCGGTCGGGACGCAGCTCAGCCGCGTCGCCGCATCGTCCAACGGCATCGATTTCACGGCCCGGCCGCACGTGCTCGGCCCCTCCTACATGCGGGCATTCGCGCACGACGGCTGGATATACGCGCTGACGATGCCCGGCCGCTTCCATCGCGCGGCGGACTGGTTCGGCGATTTCGCTCCGGGTCCGATGTTGTTCAACCCGCGCATGCGCCATGCAGCGGTGTTGAAACGGGGCGCCGAATTGGCGGTCTTCTGGACCCAGGTCGGCGACGCGCCCGAGCGGATCCTGCTGAGCCGGATCGACCTTTCCGGCGATTGGTCCGTCTGGAAGGAGGGTGCCGCGGTCGAGGTGCTCCGACCAGAGCGCGACTGGGAGGGTGCCGACGCGCCGCTTGTTGCCTCGCTGCGCAGCACCGCCTACGGGCATGTCAATCAGCTGCGCGACCCGGCCGTTTTTGAAGAATCAGGGCGGATCTATCTCCTGTATGCCGTCGCCGGCGAAAGCGGGATCGCGATTGCCGAGATATTCATCGATGATTAATCGCCGTACGCGCCGGTGATCAATGCGCGTCGCGCCGTACGATGTCGTCGGCTTTGCCGGTGCGACCATTGCCATAGTCGCTTATTTCATGAATCAGCAGCGATGGTTGTCTTCCGAGAATTGGCGATTTCCGGCAGCAAACCTGCTGGCAGCCTCGGTGATACTCGTCTCGCTCGTATTCGAATGGAATTTCCCATCGGTCGTCATCGAGATTTTCTGGGCGGCGATCAGCCTGTGGGGCCTGATCCGGGCGCTGGCGCACCGAACGGGATGAGCCGGGTCACGTGGCCCATTTTGCGGCCGGGGCGCACCGCGCTCTTGCCGTAGAGATGCAGTTTCGCGTTCGGCTCGTCGAGCGCTGCGCGCCAGTTTGCCACCTCGCCGCCCAGCAGGTTGGTCATGACGGCGTCGCAGTGACGCTCGGTCGAACCGAGCGGCAGGCCGCAGATCGCCCGCACGAGCTGCTCGAACTGGCTGGTGAGGCAGGCGTCGATCGTCCAGTGCCCGGAATTGTGCGGCCGCAGCGCCAGCTCGTTGACGAGGATCGCGCCGCTTTGCGTCACGAACATCTCGACCGCCAGCACGCCGACCAGCCCGATTTTTTCGGCGATGTGGCGGGCGATGCCGGTGGCGGTGTCCGCCAGATCCGGCGCGATGCGCGCCGGCGCGACGGTCGTGCGCAGAATGTGGTTCTCGTGCCGGTTCTCAACCGGGACATAGGCGGCCAGAGCGCCGTCGGCGGTGCGGGCGACGATGACCGAGACCTCGCAGCGGAAATCAACGAAGGCTTCGAGGACGCCTCGCGCCGCACCCATGCGCCGCCATGCCTCGGCGACACTCGTATCGGCGGCCAGCATGACCTGGCCCTTGCCGTCGTAGCCGAGACGCACGGTTTTCAGCACGGCCGGGCGGCCGAGTTCGCGGGCGGCCGCAGCGAGTTCGTCCGGACTTCCGGCCGGGCGGTACTCGGTCGTGGCGACGCCGATATCGCGCAGGAAACTCTTCTCGCGCAGCCGGTCCTGGGCGATTTCGAGGATGTCGGGGCGCGGCAGAACCGGCCGCTTTGCGGCAACGCGTCGCAATGCCGCCGCCGGCACATTCTCGAATTCGCAGGTCGCGACATCGATGGCGGCGGCGAATCGCGCGACCGCCGCGGCGTCGCCAAACGGCGCGATCGTCGCCGCGGCCGACACCTGCACGGCCGGAGCCTCCGGTTCATTGGCAAAGACATGCGTCTTGTAGCCGAGGCGCGCGGCCGCAATCGCCGTCATGCGGCCGAGCTGGCCGCCGCCGAGAATGCCGATCGTGCTGCCCGGCGGCAACATCAGCGGTGATCCGGCCGCTCGGCGACGGCAGCGGTCTGAGCCTGTCGCCATCCCTCAAGCGCGACGGCGACGGCCGGGTCGTCGAGACCGAGTATCGCGGCGGCGAACAGTGCCGCGTTGACCGCCCCGGCCCGCCCGATCGCAAACGTCGCGACCGGCACCCCGGCCGGCATCTGGACAATCGACAGCAGGCTGTCGATCCCGTTCAGCGTGCGGCTCTCGATCGGCACGCCGAGCACCGGCAGCGGCGTCAGCGCCGCCGCCATGCCGGGCAGATGCGCCGCACCGCCGGCCGCGGCGATGATCGATTTCAAGCCGCGCCCGTGCGCGCTCTTGGCGTAAGCGTAGAGCCGGTCGGGCGTGCGATGGGCCGAAACGATGCGCGCTTCGTAAGCGATGCCGAGCCGGTCGAGCGTTTCAGCGGCATGCCGCATCGTCTCCCAGTCGGATTGGCTGCCCATGATGATGCCGATTGCCGCGGCCGCTTCGCTCATACATCCCCTCGCTTTCCGTCGGCATGCGACCGATGGCCGGGCCGATTATAGGAAGCGGCGGCGGCCTCACAAGCGAGCGCCGCCGGCCCGTCGCGGCGCCGGCCAGGTGCTGGATTTTTCCCTTAAATCGCCGCCATTTGTCGATTATAGACGGCACGGGGAAAGTCGCCCCAGCGAGGACATTTGGACATGCCGAGGCGTGCGTCAAAGCCGGCCGCCAACGCCGTCGATCTGCCGCGGCAACGCCCCGGCGAGGCGCCGGAAGCCGGTGCGGCGACGATCGCAGCCGGCATTCCCGGGATCGATGACGACGCGCTGCCGCCGATCGTTCGCGAAGCGGTCGGCCGGCTGGCAGCCGAGCGCGACCGGCTGCGCGAAGAACTGGCGCGGGCGCGCAGCCGCATCGCGTCGCTCGAACGGCTGGCCGAT
>DATJSO010000041.1:0-12865 GCA_035504075.1 Allostellaceae bacterium
AGCGTGTAGTTCCAGCCATCCCTGGCATCACGCCAGGAAATCTCGGCGGCGCTGATGCTGGCGGCATTGGTGTCCACCGTCCCATTGTAATAGTCGATGCTGATCTGCCACGTCGTTCCACTGTATGGATTTGTGCAGGTAACGACCAGCGGCCGGGTCTGTGCATCGGCCCGCGCCGCGGCGCAAAGAACAAGGGTGGCGAACGCGGCGATCAGTCGCTTTGAAAGCATAATTTGCTACGAACCTGCCAGCCGCCCCTTACCGACTTTTCCGGCCATTGCAAAGCACGTGCCTGTATTTACCAGCGATCGCGGCAGCCGCGTCGGCCAAGGACCGGTGCTCTCTTGCTTATTCGTTATGCACCGCGCCGCTTTCCTGACCGATGGCAATTAGACGCTGCAACTTCTGCGCGAAATTCCTAGGAAGGACACGCGCGAGGAGCGACGGGAGAAATGCCTGTTCAAACCCATTCCTCCCACCCAATGGCCTGCCTCAGCCGTCGCTCAGACGCGGCATATATCTTGCTTCTGTCCCGTAATGCCTTTGGCGTCGCTCTCAGGCGCGCAGCACGTGTTGGAAAGCTGCCGTTTTGGCGCCGTGGGGAACGTCAATAACGGTGGAGAAGTCAATGCTCGTACCCTCACCAAAATGGCTCGATACAGGGGACAACGCCTGGCAATTGGCCGCGGCGACGTTTGTCGGGCTGCAGAGTATTCCGGGCCTCGTTGTTCTGTACGGCGGCATCGTCAAGAAGAAATGGGCGATCAATTCGGCCTTCATGGCGATGTACGCGTTTGCCGCAGTTATGGTCGTCTGGGTACTGTGGGCCTACAACATGTCGTTCGGGCAGCAGATGCTGCCGTTCTGGGGCGTGCCGAAACCGGCGATATCGGCCGGGTTCCTGCTGCAGCAGGCGACGATCCCGGCCGCCGCATCAGGCATGCCGCCATTGGCCTTCCCGATGGCGACGATGATGTTCTTCCAGTTCGTGTTCGCTGCGATCACCGTCATCATCCTCGCCGGTTCGCTGATCGGCCGGATGAGCTTCAAGGCGTGGATCATCTTTGTGCCGTTGTGGATGACGTTTGTCTACACGGTCGGCTGCTTCAGCATCTGGGGCGGCGGCTGGCTCGCACAGCTTGGCGCGCTCGACTTCTCGGGCGGCTACGTCATTCATTTGGCGGCCGGCACGTCCGGCTTTGTCGCGGCGGCGGTGGTCGGCCCGCGCATCCAGCAGGACCGCGATCACTTTCCGCCGAACAGCCTGCTGATGGCGCTCGCCGGCGCCGGCATCTTGTGGCTCGGCTGGAACGGCTTTAACGGCGGCGACCCGTACTTCGCCAACGCCGACGCCTCGGCGGCGATCCTCAACACGAATCTGTGCACCTGCGTCGCCCTGCTGGTGTGGACGATCATGGATTCGATGGCCTTTGGCAAACCGTCGGTGGTCGGCGCGGTCAACGGCATGATCGCCGGCCTTGTCGGCATCACCCCGGCGGCCGGTTATGTCAATGGCTGGGGCGCCATCATCATCGGTGTCTGCGCCGGCATCATCCCGTGGTTCTTCATGAACAAGGTGCAGACGACGGCGCTGTTCCGGCGAGTCGATGACACGCTCAGCGTCCTCTCGACCCACGGCGTCGCTGGCCTGATGGGCGGGTTGTTGACCGGCATCCTGGCGTGCCCGGACATGATCGAATACATCGGCACCGAGAAGGATGCGCCCGGCGTCAGCGGCACCGGCTGGCTCTACGGCAACTTCCACCAGTTCCTGCTGCAGGTCTATGCCGCGGCGTTCATCATCGTGTTCAATATCGTCGCGACATTTGTGATCCTGAAGGTGATCTCGGTCTTTGTGTCGTTGCGGATGGACGAGGCGACGCTGCGCGTCGGCGACGATGCGGTGCATGGCGAGACGGCCTACAATTTCGGCGACGGCGAGGACATCCCGGCAATGGCTTCTTCGGCCGCCGGCGACTAGTCTCGAGAAGGCAGCTGCGCCGCGGCGACTGGCGAACGGGCCGGTTCTGGCGAATCGGCCCGTTCTCTGTCGCGGCGGGCTGCTGCGGCCGGCGTGCCGCCGCTCCTTAAGACAGCGAAGTTGCTGAATTTTCGGGCGAATTGTTGCGCCGATGCAATGACTTCGGAAATTTTTCGGGCGCCAAAACGCATGGACTTTTTATTGCGCGTTGGTGCAATAAACTTAGCCCATGTGCAATTTGGACAAGAATGCCGGGGCAGATGTGTGCCGCCGGCGATATCGGGGGACCAGCCGATGAAAGAGAACAAAAGCGTTTGCGCGAGGATGATGCTTGCCTGCGTTGTCGCGGCCGTATGGCAGCTCGGCGACCGCTCGGCCGCCTGGGCGCAGATGACGCCGGTGCCGCCGCCACCACCGGTGACGGCTGCGCCACCGCCGCCCGTCACTGCTGCACCGCCGCCCGCCGCGCCCGCCCCGGTGGCGCCCGCCCCGGTGGCGCCTGCTCCGGCGGCGGCCGCGCCGGCGTCCAACGCGATGACGACGCCGTCGATGGCCGGACCGCTCGTCGCCAACCCGAACCCGCTTAACTTTCCCGCCGGGCCGCTCGGCCCGGTCTATTTCAACGGTGCGATCAGCGGCATGGGCTTGTTCCAGAGCTCGCCAGAAACCTACCTCGGCGACCACGGCGCCGATTTCGACATCAGCAACGGTCTCGTGTCGCTGCAGAATACGTCGGGCTGGTTCCAGTTCTTCGTGCAGGCCGGCATCTATTCGTTCCCGGCGCTGGGGACGGCCTATCTGCATGCCGACCGCACGACCGGCGACTTTTTCGGTCCGGTGCCGGTGGCCTACGGCAAGTTGGTGCCGAACGACACGTTCTCGGTCGAGGTCGGCAAGCTGCCGACGCTGATCGGCGCCGAATACGGCTTCACGTTCCAGAACATGAATATCGAGCGCGGCCTGTTGTGGGGCCAGGAACCGATCGTCAGCCGCGGCATCCAGGGCAACTACACTTATGGACCGGTCGCCTTCTCGCTGTCGCTGAACGACGGCTTCTATTCCGGCGACTATGATTGGCTGTCAGGCTCCGCCACCTGGACGATCGACAAGCTCAACACGCTGGAGCTTGTGGCCGGCGGCAACTTCAGCCGCAGCAGCGTCGCCAGGTTCACCAGCACCCCGCCGTTTGCGGCGATCACGCCGCCGGCGCAGGACAACAGCACGATCCTCAACCTGATCTACACCTATTCGAACGCGCCGTGGACAATCACACCGTATTTCCAGTACACGCATGTGCCGTCGAGCGCCTCGCTCGGGCTCGCCGACAGCGACACCTACGGCGCCGCTATCCTGGCGAGCTATCAGATCAACGACAATTGGAGCCTCGCCGGACGCGCCGAGATCATCGGCTCGAGCGGCGGTACCAATCTGCTCGGCTACGGTCCCGGCAGCGGCGCCTTCTCGTTTACGTTGACGCCGGGCTGGCAGCGGGGGATCTTTTTTGCGCGGGCCGATGCCTCGGTCGTGTCGGCTTGGGGCACGACGCCGGGCGATGTTTTCGGTTCGAGCGGCACGACCAAGACCCAGGGCCGCCTCGTGCTGGAAGGCGGCATCATTTTCTAGAGCGGGATGTGTTCTGGGTACGAGCACTCTACCGGACGCCCCTCCCGCGGGCTTGACCCGCGGGTCCACGTCGTTGCCGGTAAAATCGCTGACGTGGATGGCCGGGTCGGGCCCGGCCAAGGGGTGATCGAGCGGTTCGACGTTGAACGCCTTACACCTCGGTCTCGGCGCCGGTGCGGCTCGTGATCAGCCCGTAATGCTCGACGCGGCGGTGCTTTGCGAAGTTGAACACCGCTCGCCGCAGATAGTCGCCGAGTTCGAGGTCGAGCGTTGTCGCAATGACCTCGTCCTCCTCGGTCAGCGCCCGGGCCGCGATCTCGCCGGTCGGCGCGACGATGACCGAGCCGCCGATCATCGCAAACCCGTCCTCGGCGCCGCATTTTGCCGCCGCCAAAACCCACGCGGCGTTCTGGTAGGCGCCGGCCTGCAACGACAGCAGGTGGTGGAACATGCGCAGGTGCTTGGGCTCGCGGTGGTGAATATTCTCGACCGGCGTGTTGTAGCCGAGCGCGACGATCTCGACGCCCTGCAACCCCATGACCCGGTAGGTCTCGGGCCAGCGACGGTCGTTGCAGATGCACATGCCGATAACGGCGTCCAGCATGCGCCAGACCCGGAAACCGTCGTTGCCGACATCGAAATAGCGTTTTTCGAGGTGCTGGAACGGCGCCTGCGGCAGGTGCTCCGAATGTCCCGGCAGGTGGATCTTGCGGTAGCGGCCGACAATATCGCCGGCTGGATCGACGAGGATCGAAGTATTGTAATGCCGCGTCTCGCCCCTCTCCTCGGTCAATTCGGCATAGCCAAGATAAAAGCCGATGCCGAGCGCCCTGGCGGCGTCGAACAGCGGCGTCGTCAAGGCATTCGGCATCTCGCGCTCGAACCACGAGTCGATCTCGTCCCGGTCGGTCATCCACCAGCGCGGAAAGAACGTCGTCAACGCCAGCTCCGGGAACACGACAAACCGTGCGCCCTGGCCCTGCGCCTCGCGCAGCAGCGCGACGAGCCGGCGGACGACCGCCTCGCGGCTGTCGGCGCGATGAATGGGGCCCAATTGTGCCACGGCGGCGCGCAGCGTGCGGGACATGCGACGGCTCCTGTTTTGGCGGGGCGCGGCTTGGTTGCAGACCATATTGCGCGGCGGCCGCGAGCGCGATCAACTATCGGCCGCGAGCGCGATCGATGAGGAACGGGTGATGCTCACAGACCCCGATTGCATCTTCTGCAAGATCGTCGCCGGCACGATGCCGAGCGTAAACCTTTACGAAGACGCCGAGACGCTCGCCTTCATGGACATCAATCCGGTGCATGACGGGCATTCCCTGGTGATCCCGAAGGCGCATTTTGCGACCGTGTTCGTCATCGCCCCCGATGTCGTCGCCGCCGTCGCCCGCACGACCGCCATTGTCGCAACCGCGGTCAACGCGGCGCTACAGCCGGATGGCCTCAACCTTGTCCAGTCGAACGGCAGGGGTGCCGCGCAGTCGGTCGACCATTTTCACATGCATGTGCTGCCGCGGCATCTCGACGACCATCTGCCGATCAACTGGCCCTTGAAACCCGGCGACATGGCCCATATCGCCGATATCGCGGCCCGCATCCGCGCCCGGCTGTAGCCGGCGATCACGCCGGCGCCGGGGCGGCGTCGTCGACGACCAGCTGCACCGCGTCGCCGCCGCGATACGAGTCGCGCCGCAGATGGCCGGCAATGTGCACCGCGCGACCCTTCGCCTCGGTGAGGAAAGCACCGAGCGGCCCGTCGGCGGCGCGGAACGCGATCGCCTTCAGTCGTCCGGAGCCGACCGGATCGCTGAGCGTTGCGCGCAGATGCCCCTGACCAACCGGATCGAGCTGCGCCAGCAACACGCCCGGCAATGCGAAACGCGGCTCCGGGTTGCCGGCGCCAAACGGCGCCAGCGCGTCGAGATGGTCGATCAGTCCGCCGACGGCGCCCGCCACCGACAGCGCCCCGTCGATCGCCAGTTCAGGCACCGGCGGTGCATGCGACCGGCCGTCGCCGAGACGTTCGGCGAGGAAGTCGCGCAGCGCTTCGAGCCGCCCGGCGGCGACCGTAAACCCGGCCGCCATGGCGTGTCCGCCGCCATTGACGAGCAGCCCCGCCTGGCGTGCGGCAATAACCGCCGGACCGAGCGGCAGCCCAGGCACCGATCGACCCGACCCTTTGCCGGTCGCATCCGCGCCCGTGCCGTCGAGCGCCACAACGCAGGCCGGCCGCTCATATCGCTCCTTGAGCCGCGCCGCGACAATGCCGATGACGCCGGGATGCCAGCCCTCGGCCGCGGCAAAGACCAGCGCAGGGGATTGCGGTGCCGCCTCGACGGTGGCGATCGCCGCCGCCAATGTCTCGGTCTCGATCACGCGCCGCTCGCGGTTATAGGCGTCGAGACGGTTCGCCAGCTCGGCGGCGAGCGCCGGATCGTCGGTCGCCAGCAGCCGCGCGCCCAGTTCGGCCTGGCCGACCCGGCCGCCGGCATTGACGCGCGGCCCGAGCACGAAACCGAGGTGATAGGCGTCAATCGGCCCGCTCGCGCCGGCCACCGCGGCCAGCGCCTTGAGACCGGGGTTGTGCAGCTGCCGCGCCACCTTCAATCCCTGCGCGACGAGCGCGCGGTTGAGCCCGGCGAGCGGCACGACATCGCACACCGTGCCGAGCGCGACGAGATCGAGCCATTGCAGCAGATCTGGCTCGGCGCGATCGCGATACCAGCCGGCAAGGCGTAACGCTCGGTTGACGGCAATGACCAGCAGAAACGCGACGCCGACCGCGGCAAGTGCGCCGTGCGGGCTCGCTTCGTCGAGCCGGTTGGGATTGACCAGCGCGAGCACTCGCGGCAGCGAGGGTTCGCCGACGTGATGATCGACGACAATGACGTCGAGCCCGGCTTCCGTCGCGGCGGCGAGCGGCTGGTGCGCGGTCGTGCCGCAATCGACGGTAACGACGACCGCGGCGCCGTCGGCTTTGAGACGCAGGAGGGCCGGTGCATTGGGGCCATAGCCTTCGCGCAGCCGGTCGGGCACGTAAACCCGCGCTTCGGCGCCGACCGCCGCGAAAAAGCGCAGCAGCAGCGCCGCCGAGGTCGCGCCGTCGACATCGTAATCGCCGAATATCGCGATCGTCTCACCTCGTTCGACGGCCCTCGCGAGTCGTGCCGCTGCGGGCGCCATATCGAGCAGATGCGCCGGGTCGGGGAGCTGGTCCCTGAGGCGCGGCGCCAGAAACAGCGGTGCCGCGTCCGCGCCTATGCCGCGCTGCGCCAACAGCCGCGCGACAATTTCCGGCTGGCCGAGGCGACGGGTGATTGCGGCTGCGTCGGCGTCCCCGATGGCGCTGCGCCCGCGCCAGCGGCGGCCGCATGTCGAACGCTCGACTCCGAGAAACGCCGGTGATTGAGAACCGTCCACGCCGCCATCGTCGCGCGCGGCACGGCCTCGGTCCAGGACCCTGACCGCACCCGCAGCACCCGACGATTTTGGCCGCCGCCGCACCGCGCGGCGCGCGCAGCGGCCGAGAATCGGTCAGACAGTCTGCAGAATTTTGTCCGTCGTGATGTCGGGCGCCATGATCCCATGCCAGTCGGCATCGGCCGGCAACACCTCTTCGCCGGCGCGGATGTGATAATAGCTGGCGCCGGTACCGGCAGGGCTGCCGCCTTCTTCGACCGCCCTCACTGCTTGGCGCAACATGCGCCGCGCCTGGCCGATCGCCTTGTCCGCCGGTCCGAGGTGTTCCTTCGAGCGGTCGACGATCGGCCCCATGCTCTCCTGCAGCGCGCGATCCTGCTGGTTGATGCCGTCGATGCCGGTATAGCTCTCGGTGCGCTGCACCTCGCGATTGAGACCATAATTGTTCGAGCGGTTCTGCTTCGACCGGAACGTCTTCGGGTCGACAAAATCGGGGCCGTTGCCGATGCCGCGCTCGCGCCGATCCTCTTCGGTCAGCGCCGCGTCGCTCGTCGAGTACATCCAGTTGTAGACCATGCAGTTATAGTCATCCATCGGCACCCAGATGTGGCCGGCGTCGCACGGCAGACCCGACTCCGAGCGCGACGGGCGGATCTGGTGGAACGGCATGACGAAATGATAGGTGCGGATATGCACGTCTGCGTCGCCGAGCGGCCGGATGCCGGCATAGAGATAGCCGTAATCGGTGACATCGACGACGAGCTTCGGCGCCCTGCCGCGAACGAACGGGCTGGACGGCTTGATGCCGCCGCGCGTCGAGTTGTCGGTCAGGAGGCGGTGCAGGATCGGCGCATGCGAAGTGTCGATGCCGCCTTCCAGCGCCTGCAACCAGTTGCACTCCTCGATGACCTTGGAGACGTGGCGGCGCTGCTGCGGCACTTGCGTCCAGGCGAATTTCGGGGCGGGCGGCATCTTGTCGGCCGGGCCGAGATAGGCCCAGACCAGCCCGCCCAACTCGACCGTCGGATAGGCGGTGAGGTGGATGTGCTGCTTGAACTGGTGCTCCGCCGGCTCATTGAGCTGATCGACGCAGTTGCCTTCGACGTCGAATTTCCAGCCGTGATAGACGCAGCGCAGGCCGCATTCCTCGTTGCGACCGAAATAGAGCGAGACGCGGCGGTGCGGGCAGAACTCATCGACGAGGCCGATGCGCCCGTCGCTGTCGCGGAACGCGACGAGGTCTTCGCCGAGCAGCCGGACGCGCACCGGCGGACAGTCGGGCTCGGCGATCTCCGACGATAGGCAGGCCGGGATCCAATATCGCCGCATCGCGTTGCCCATCGGGGTGCCAAGGCTGACGCGGGTGATCAGTTCGTTCTCTTTCGGTGGCAGCATCAGACGGCTCCTCGCTTGCTCGGCTTTCATCAACATAAGCCCAATGCCGGGCAAACGGGAGGGGTTTTGGGTTCCGCCCGCCCCGCAAAACCGTCATGGCGGGAGTGTTGTCCGCTCACGAAGACATGCGCGACGGCCTGGTCGAGCGGGGTGCGGCCGCGGCTCAGGCGGCCGGCAGCTGTCCGGCCCGCGCGTGTGGCAGGGTGTGCAGCTTCAAGGGCACCGGGGTGCCGAGCCAGATCGCGTAATCGCTGTGGTCGAGCACGGCGTCGTCGGTCAACGGATGCACCAGCACGTCGAGATCGCCGCGGTTCAGCATCAGGTACGGCACGACGCGCTCGAACTGATCGCCCTCGAAAATGACGAGCACATTCGAGATCGGGTGCGGCCCGCGCAGTTCGTCACGAAACCCGACAATTTCGACGCTGAACTCGGCCTCGATGGCGGCGCACAGGCGCTCGGCGACGCCGCGCGTCGATTTGACCTCATAGTAGATATGCGCGTGATAGCCGCGGTTATCGACGGACTCGACAGTTTTCCCGGTCATCTCGGCCCTCCCGGACGCGCCCTCGCATGCGACATCCTCGCACAGCGCGCCGGGATTTTCCTACCGCCGCGTCGTCCGGCCGCGGCGGCGTGCGTCAATGAGCAGGGCGCGGGCGCAGCGCGATGCGGATTGCCAATGCGACGGCGAGGCCGAGCACGATCGGGGTCAACAGGGCTTTGAGCATCGTCACCTCCTGCGAGGGCGAAACACGGCCGCTGCGCGCCGGGTTCCCGGCCGGTCGCCGCCGGCCGATCGGCACCGTTGCGGGCGCCCTTCCCGCCCTCCGCCGCAGCGGTTAAAATCGCGCCGGCGAAACGCCATCAGCCTTTAAGGGAGAAACTCGCATGGCCGTCACACTCCATTCCGGCTTCGTGCCTGTCTGCCTGCAGCTGCTCGCCGGTCTCAAGACCGTGCTGCAGAAGAGCGAAGAGCACGCCACCGCGCAGAAATGGGACGCCGCAACGGTCCTCAATCTGCGCCTCTATCCCGACATGTTTACGCTCGAGCGCCAGGTGCGGCAGGTGTGCACGCATTCGATGGCCGCCGGCCGGGTCGCCGGCGTGACACTGCCGACGCTGCCGGACCAGGACAACAGCTGGGCCGAGATGCAGTCGCGCATCGACAAGACGATCGACTTTCTGAAAGGCCTCAATGCCGCTCAATTCGCCGGCAAGGACGACAGCGACGTGACGTTCCCGATGGGCGGCCAGCAGCGCACGATGAAATGCCAGAGCTACCTCTATCATTTCGCGATGCTGCAGGTGCAGTTCCACGCGACGACGGCGTACGACATCCTGCGCCACGTCGGCGTCAACATCGGCAAGCGCGACTATCTCGGGCCGATGCCGTCATAATTCGCCCAAATACGGTCATAATCGGTTAAGTATCGCGCGCTAGTCTGAATGCCCTCGGCGGTCGCCGCCGGGGGCATTCTCGCTTTGATCCGCACAGCGCGCAGCATTTTGGCAAATCCGGCACAACCGAGCGAGATCGCGAGCGCCGCGAGCATCCCGCGCAGCGCCGTCGAGCGGCCGCGCCGGCGCGACGGGCTTGTGAAATGGGCGATGCGGCCGCTCTACCGGCTGTACGAGCATCGCCTGCGCCGGCAGGTGGACGGCGGCGATATGCCGCTCCACATCGGCATCATCCTTGATGGCAACCGGCGCTGGGGCGCCCGCCGCGGCTTGCGCGACCCGTGTGAAATCTATGCGCTCGGCGCCAGCAAGCTCGACGACGTGCTGGACTGGTGCAGCGAACTCGGCGTCCCGGCGGTCACGTTGTGGGTGTTCTCCACCGACAATCTGCACCGGCCGATCGAACAGGTGTCGGGGCTGCTTGAGGCGATCGAAGGCAAGATCAGAACGCTGGCCGATCATCCGACCGTACACCATCGCCGGGTGCGGGTGCGCGCGATCGGCAAGCTCGACTCGCTGCCGGCCTCGCTCGTCGCGGCGCTCGCCACCGCCGGCGAGGCGACCGCCGCGTATGACGGCATGCTGCTGACGATCGCGGTCGCCTATGGCGGGCGCGACGAGATCGTCGATGCGGTGCGCGCGCTCGTCGCCGAACAGGCGCAGCGCGGCCTGGGCACCGAGGAGACGGTCGCCGAGATCACGCGCGACGGCATCGCCCGCCACCTGTACATGGCCGGCTCGCCCGACCCGGATCTGATCATCCGCACCAGCGGCGAGGTGCGGCTTTCCGGCTTTCTGCTGTGGCAAAGCGCCTACAGCGAATTCTATTTTTGCGACGTGCCGTGGCCGGCCTTTCGCAAAATCGACTTTCTGCGGGCGGTGCGCGCCTATCAGCAGCGCCACCGTCGCTACGGCCGGTGACGCGGCGGGGCCCGGCCGGCGCCGGGACGACGACCGCGCTATCGATGCGCCGCGTTGTAGCGGGCAAGCGCGTCGGGGCCTGGGCAGAGGTCCGTTTCGCCGAGCGCGTTGAGCGGCGTCTCGACCGTGTCGAGGAATTGGTGCAGGTCGCCGTGATCGGGTTCGACAAACAGCAGGCCGGTCACGACTTCGCCGAGCGCATGGCGCTGCTGCAGGTAGGTCAGCGCCGCCACCCGGTCGGTCGGGTCGTAGTCGGGTTCGAGCTTGCGCAGGCGCAGGATCGAGCCGTCGTGCTGCACGACGGTTTCGAGCGCGCCGGGCGCGTAATCGGCCGTGATCGCTTCGCGCTCGATCATGAAATCGAGCTGGTTGACCATCTCGTTATGAGCCCGCACATAATCGAAGCTCTTCGTCGATTCCGGGTTGTTGTTGAATGCGACGCATGGCGAGATGACGTCGAGAAAGGCAGCGCCCTTGTGCTGGATCGCGGCCTTGATCAGCGGCACCAACTGCTGTTTGTCGCCGGAGAAGCTGCGGGCGACAAACGAGGCGCCGAGCTGCAGCGCCATGCCGACGAGGTCGATCGGCGCGTCGGTATTGACGGCGCCGCGCCGCGCCTTCGATCCCTTGTCGGCGGTCGCCGAGAACTGCCCCTTGGTCAACCCGTAAACGCCGTTATTTTCGACGATATAGAGCATATCGACGCCGCGGCGGATGCAATGGGCGAACTGCCCAAGCCCGATCGAGGCCGAGTCGCCATCGCCCGACACGCCGAGATAGATCAGGTCGCGATTGGCAAGGTTGGCGCCGGTCAAGACGCTCGGCATGCGGCCGTGCACACTGTTGAAGCCGTGCGACTGGCCGAGGAAGTAGGTCGGCGTTTTCGACGAGCAGCCGATGCCGGACAATTTGGCGATGCGGTGCGGCGGCAGCGCCAATTCGAAACAGGCCTGGATGATCGCGCCGCTGATCGAATCGTGGCCGCAGCCGGCGCACAGCGTCGACACCGAGCCCTCATAATCGCGGTGTGTATAGCCGAGCGCGTTGATCGGCAGTTTCGGGTGGTGCAGCTTCGGCTTGGCGATGTAGGTCATCAGGGACGTGCCTTGCGCAGCGGAGCCAGCGTGACGACGGCGAGCATGTCGCCGACCGCCTTGACGATGAAACGGGCGGTAACCGGCGTGCCGTCATAGTGCAGGATCGGCACGAGCCGGGCCGGATCGATCTCCAACTCGGTCGTGAGCAGCGTGCGCATCTGCGCGTCGCGGTTCTGCTCGACGACAAAGACGCGCTCGTGGCCGGAGATGAAATCGACGACGTCGTCGTGGAACGGAAAGGCGCGGATGCGCAGCGTGTCGAGGTGGATGCCGCGCGCCTCCAGCGCCGCCAGCGCTTCTTCCATTGCCAAGGACGACGAGCCGAAATAGATGGCGCCGTATTTCGTCGCCTCTTTCGCCTCGCGCTTGACCGGCCGCGGCACCAGGCCCTTGGCGGTTTCGAACTTGCGCAGCAGCCGCTGCATGTTGTCAACGTAATCCGGCCCTTCTTCGCTGTAGCGCGCGTAGCGGTCCTTCGTCGTGCCGCGAGTGAAATAGGCGCCGCGCGAGGGGTGCGTGCCGGGCAATGTGCGATAGGGGATGCCGTCGCCATCGACATCGAGGTAGCGGCCGAAATTCTTCCCGGCCTCCAATTCCTCATAGGTCATGACCTTGCCGCGGTCGTATGAGCGCGCCGGGTCCCACCGCAGCGGCGGGACGAGCCAGTCGTTCATGCCGATATCGAGGTCCATCATGACGAAAACCGGCGTCTGCAGCCGGTCGGCAAGGTCGAGCGCGTCGGCGGCAAACGTGAAACTCTCGTTCGGATCCTGCGGGAACAGCAATACGTGTTTCGTGTCGCCGTGCGAGGCATAGGCCGCCGAGATGATGTCGGCCTGCTGCGTCCTCGTCGGCATGCCGGTCGAGGGGCTGCCGCGCTGGATGTCGAAGATGACGGCCGGGATCTCGGCGAAATAGGCGAGACCGATGAATTCCTGCATCAGCGAGATACCGGGGCCGGAGG
>DATJSO010000042.1:0-2076 GCA_035504075.1 Allostellaceae bacterium
GCCGGCGCCGCGGCCGAACGGCAGATTGATCGTGGTGCGGTCCCAATTGTCGAGCACCAGCCGGCGGCTGGTGGCGATCGCGCTCGGATAGATCGGCCGGCCCGAGGCTTGCGCCAGCTTGATGATGCCGAGGCCGGCGACGCGGGCCACTTTCGGCACGTCGGCCGACAGCGCGATCGAACTGCCTTCGGCCAGCGAATCGAGCATGGCCTGGAAGGCGGCGACGCCGGCCTTGTGCACGAAGCCGCGGCCGTGATTGCCGGAACCGCGGATGGTGCCGACGCCAAGCCGCTGCGCCGCCACCGCGTTGATCTCGCCGTCGCGATGCCGCGACACCAGCATATTGACCTTATGCTCGATCTTGCGCGCGACCGGCGCGAGCAGATGCTGGCCGTGCCAGAAGGCGAGGATGATCGGCATGTCGCGCTCGCCGCGCTCGTAGACGTCGGCGGGTTCCAACGTGAAGCGGGTCGTCATGCCGACAAAGCGCAGATATTCGGCGGCGACGATGCCGATCGTCGCGTTGGCCCAGCGCTGCTCTCCGATTCGCCGCCATAGCCCCATGCGTCGTCTTCAGCGTTGCGGCGCTTGACTGTCCGGCTCGAGCAGCCGGTGCAGATGAACGATGAAATAGCGCATCTGCGCGTTGTCGACCGAGCCTTGCGCCTTGGCCTTCCACGCCGCATAGGCGGTGGCGTAGTTCGGATAGATACCGACCACATCGAGGCGGTCGAGATCCTTGAATTCGACGTTGGACACGCTGTCGAGCTCGCCGCCGAAGACGAGATGCAGAAGCTGCTTGGGTCGGGACGTGGAGACGTCAGACATGGGTTCAATCCGCGCGTTCGCTACGCGATTTATGAAAACGCCAGGCGTCCATCCCCAAGAAGTTCGATAAGCGCCGCGTGCCGAGCCCGGCCGGCCGCAACGAGCATCCCGTGCCGCGGCACGGGACGATTATAGGTCACGCTTTCGCCCGCAAAGGACGTAAGCCGACCGCCCGCTTCGTGCACCAAAAGGTCGGTCGCTGCAAGGTCCCAATCGTGGCTGTTGCCGCCGGCAAAGGCGATGTCGCAGACCCCGTGCGCGACCTGCGCGAGACGGAGCGCGAGCGAGTGCAAGCGCGGCATGGCGCTAAAGGCCGGGGCCGCGGCGGCGAGGCGTTCGAGCATGCTGCGCGGTCCGGCGATGCGCGCGCCGTCGAACGTTGCGCCGCCGGTCGCCGCGATCGGCACGCCATTGCAGGTCGCCCCGGCCCCGGCGCGCGCCGCGAAGAACCGATCCTCGACCGGCGCATAGAGACAGGCCACGACCGGGCGGCCATTTTCGACCAGCGCGGCCGACACCGCCCAATCGGGGAAACCGCCGATATAGGCGCGGGTGCCGTCGATCGGATCGACGATCCAAACCCGCCGCGCGGCGAGCCGCGCCGGGTCGTCGGCGCTCTCCTCCGACAGCCAGGCGATATCGTGCGTTGCGTCGACGAGGCGGCGGCGCAACAAAGCGTCGGCGGCGATGTCGGCCTCGCAGACCGGAGAGGCCGACGGCCCTTTGGTCCAACTCTTCAGCGTCGTGCCGAACATCGATTTCGCCAAGGCGCCGGCCTCGCGGACCGCCGATTGCAGGCGTTCGGCCAATTCGGTCACGTCGTCGTCGATGTCAGTGACCGGCAACGGTCAGGCCCTCCACGCGCAGCGTCGGCGCATTGGTGCCGTAACGGAACACAAGGTCGTTGGCCGGGGTGAGGCTGGCGAAAATATCGTCGAGGTGGCCGGCGATGGTCACCTCGCTCACCGGAAAAGTGCAGCGGCCGTTCTCGATCCACAAGCCGGCGGCGCCGCGGCTGTAGTCGCCGGTGACGAGATTGGCGCCCGAGCCGATCAGGTCGGTGACGTAAAAGCCGTCGGCGATATCGGCGATCAGCTCGTGCGGGCTCTTGAGGCCGGGCGCGAGGTAAAGATTGCTCGGTCCGGGGGAGGGCACCGACGACACCCCGCGCTGGGCGTGGCCGGTGGTGGTGAGCTTGAGCTCGCGCGCGGTGGCGCAGTCGAGGAGCCAGCTTTTGAGCACGCCGTC
>DATJSO010000043.1:0-8449 GCA_035504075.1 Allostellaceae bacterium
CGACGACGCGTAGACCACCGGGACGGGGCCGCTCTGCCCGACGCGTCGCGCCGCGTCAAACACGGTGATCGCGCCGGTCAGGTTGGTGCGATGCGTTCCGAGCCAATCACGCATGCTGTGCTCGACCGAGGCAACGGCGGCGAGATGAAAACAGCCGGCCATCCCCGCCATCGCCGCCGCGACCGCCGCCGGGTCGGCGACATCGCCGCGCATCAGCTCTGCCTGCGGCGGGACGTTTTCCACCTTGCCGCTCGAAAGGTTGTCCAAGATGCGCACCGTGTCGCCGCGGGCAAGCAGCGCATCGCAAAGATGCGAGCCGATAAAGCCGCAGCCGCCGGTTACCAGAAACGCCGCCATGCGGTCCCCATGCCTCGTCCCTCGCCGGTCAACGCCCGACAGTCGCCTTAATAGCGCAAAAAATTTAAGAGAATCGGTGCAGCGCAAGCGACCTGCGGCAAACCGAACCGCAGCGCCGTGCACCTGCGAAACGGCAACGGATTTGCGACTGCGTGCCGGTGCCGCCAAGGGCTGGTGGGCGCGGTTGGGATTGAACCAACGACCCCTGCCGTGTGAAGACAGTGCTCTCCCACTGAGCTACGCGCCCGCCCCACCGTCGCGGCATTTAGGAGGTGGGCCGCCAGACTGTCAAGGCGGCGGCCGCAGCCGGCGACCGGGCATCTGTGCCGCTTTGCGCCGACCGCGGCGGCGCGTCGACGCGCCGGTGGGCCCGCTCAGCGGCCAAGCGGCGCGAACGGCTCCTTGCGCGTGAAATTGTGGCGGGCCTCGACATAACGCACCGTGCCGGTCTTCGAACGCATGACGACGGAATGCGTAAAGGCGCCGCCGTAAAAGCGGCGCACCCCCTTCAGCATGCTGCCGTTGGTGACGCCGGTTGCCGCGAACATGACATCGCCATGCGCCAAGTCCAGCAGGCGGTATTTGCGGTTAAGGTCGGTGACGCCGAGGCGATGCGCGCGGCCGCGCTCGTCATCGTTGCGAAACAACAGGCGGCCTTGCATCTGGCCGCCAATACAGCGCAGCGCCGCCGCCGCCAGGACGCCCTCCGGCGCGCCGCCCGACCCCATGTAGATGTCGATGCCGGTTTCGGCGTCGGAGGTTGCGATGACGCCGCTGACGTCGCCGTCGCCGATCAGCATGATGCGGGCGCCGGCCTCGCGCACGCCGGTGATCAACTCGGCGTGGCGCGGCCGATCAAGGATGCAGACGACGAGGTCTGCAACGTCGCATTTCTTGGCCTTCGCCAAATTCTTCAGGTTCGTGCTGGGGGGTTCATCGAGATCGACGACGTCGTCGGGCAGACCGCCGCCGACTGCGATTTTGTCCATGTAAACGTCGGGCGCGTTGAGAAAGCCGCCGTGCTCGGCCATCGCCAGAACCGCCAGCGCATTCTGGCCGCCTTTGGCCGTGATCGTCGTGCCTTCGAGCGGATCGAGCGCAATGTCGATCTCCGGTCCCTGCCCGGTTCCGACCGTTTCCCCGATATAGAGCATCGGCGCCTCGTCGCGCTCGCCCTCGCCGATGACGACGGTGCCGGCAATAGCAAGGCTGTTCAGCGCCTGACGCATCGCATCGACCGCCGCCTGGTCGGCCGCCTTCTCGTCGCCGCGGCCCATCAGCCGCGACGCCGACAAAGCCGCCGCTTCCGTCACGCGCACCGCCTCCAGCGCCAAATTGCGGTCCATCTTTGAGGGTTCCTGCATTTTCTCCTCCCTTTCAGCGACCAATTGACCATCGCGCCCGCAAGCGAGGAAGAACGATGACGATTTGTGGCGGGTCAGCACAGCGAACCCGGCCCAAACGATACGTCAATACACTGCGTCTTGCGCGACCCGGCTGAACTTTCTCCTTGGCGAGCTGCGTGCGTTCTTGGGAAACTCTAAAAATCTTCGATGCGGATGAGGCGCGGCGGCTCCAGCACCGCCGCGAGCGCGGCAATGCGGGCGAGCGCGCGGCGCATCGCCGCCTCCTCGGTCTCGTGCGTCGTCAACACGACCGGTACCGCCTCGCCCGGCGCGCGACCGCGCTGGATCATCGCTTCGAGCGAGACATGCTCGTCGCGCAGCGCCGCCGCGACGTCGGCGATGACCCCCGGCTGATCGACAACCATCAACCGAATATAATAGGCGCCGCGATGCCGCTCCATCGCCGCGCCCGGCAGGTGCTGCAGCGCCGCCGCCGGCAGCCCAAAGGCCGGCACCTGCCGCCCGGCGGCGATGTCGATCAGGTCGGCGGCGACCGAGGAAGCGGTCGGGCCGGCGCCGGCGCCGCGCCCTTCGAGCACGACACGGCCGACAAAATCGCCCTCCGCGACAACGGCGTTGAAAACGCCTTCAACTGCCGCGATCGGGGTGCCGCGCCGCACCATGCAGGGGTGTACGCGCTGCTCGAGGCCGTGGTCCGTCAGCCGCGCAATGCCGAGAAGCTTGATGCGGTAGCCAAGTTCCCCGGCGAAATCGATGTCGAGCCGCGACACGTGACGGATGCCCTCGGCATAGACGCCCTTGAGATCGACCGGCCGGCCGAATGCGACGCTTGCCAGCAGCGCCAGCTTGTGCGCTGCGTCGATGCCGTCGATGTCGAAGCTCGGGTCGGCCTCGGCGTAGCCGAGTTTCTGCGCCTCGGCCAGAACCTCGGCAAATTCGCGGCCGCTGTCGCGCATCGTCGTCAGGATATAGTTCGACGTGCCGTTGAGGATGCCGTAAACGCGCGACAGGCGATTGCCGGCGAGGCTCTCGCGCAGGCTTTTGATGACCGGAATGCCGCCGGCCACCGCCGCCTCGAAGGCGAGGGCGACGCCGGCCTCCTCGGCCGCGGCGGCGAGCCGGGTGCCGTGCTCGGCAAGCAGCGCCTTGTTGGCGGTCACGACGTGCTTTTGGTGCGCGATCGCCGCTTCGACAAGGCGCAATGCCACGCCGTCGCTGCCGCCGATCAGCTCGACGACGACATCGATTTCCGGGTCGGCCGCCATGGCGACCGCGTCCTCGTACCAGCGCACCGCCGACAGATCGACGCCGCGGTCGCGCCGCCGGTCGCGCGCCGAAACGGCGGTCACGACGATGCGGCGCCCGGCGCGCAGCGCCAGCAATTCGGCCTGCCGCTCCAGCAGCAGCAACGTGCCGGCGCCGACCGTACCGAGCCCGGCGACGGCGAGCTTCAGGGCAGGCTGCATGGGCGCGATCCGATGCTCATGGCGCGAATTGTATCTCGACGCGGCCGATTTGCGCACCCGTCGCCGGGTTGGCCTCGGTCTGTATCCGGCCGGCCGGAATACCGGCGGCGCTGAGCGCCTCGGCGACCGACTGCGCGCGATCGAGCGCGGCGTTGTAGAGCGCGAGCGGGTCGCCGCCGGGCGGCGGCGGCGCGGCAAACGCGACGACGCGAACGCTGCCCGGGTTTGCTTTGTAGAGTGCGGCGACACGCGCGATTTGCGCCCGATCGACCGCCTCGGCCGCCGGCGATGGCGCCGCGACATCGAGGGTTGCGACGGTTACCGCGGGCGGCCGTTTTGGCGGCGCTTTCGCCGGTGCCGGCAGTGCCGCAATCGTCGGCAGCGATGGCGGCGGCGGCGGCAGCTGCGGCTGCGCGGTGGCGACTGCGGCCGGCGGCGGCATAAGCGGCGCGGCTGTGACCGGTGGCACCGCCGCAAGCACCGGCATCGGCGGCGCCGGCTGCGGCGTCTGCGGCTGCGGCAACGGCGCCGGGATCGTCGGCATCGTCAAGTTCGAGTTCAGCGGTTGCGGCGCGGCCGGCGCACCCGGCTGGCGCGCCGGCGCGGAGCGGCCGGTCCCGGGCGCCGCCGCTGCCTTCGCCACCGGCTTGCCGGCGGCGCTCGTCGGTGCGGCCGGCAGCGCCGTCGCGGCGCCTGGCGCGACGGTGGTAGGCGCGCGGTTGGCGGCCAACCTATGCAGCGGCGCCGCGGCAGAGGGTTTTGCCGGGCTCGCCGCGGCGGTCCCGGCGGGCCGCGGCGGCCCCAGCGCCGCCGTCGTGTTGCGCTCCGTTATCAAGGTCTGGCTCAGTTTTTGCCGTTCGGCCGTCGTGGTGTCGACAATCGGCGGCGGCGGCACGCTGGCCAGGTTCGGGTAGGGCTGTGTATAAGCCTTCGCCATGTTGCCGGTGAACGGCGCGGTCTTCGGATTGGGGTCGTTGACGTCGATGCCGCGCAGCGAGCGCCACGCCGCAATCTCCGGGGCGCAGCCGGCGAGCAGCACCAGCGCGAGCAGCGGCGCGAGGCGCAATGCCGTCCGACGCGGCGGCGGAAAGCCGCCGCAAGACCGGCCGTTGCGCAACCCCATCCCCGCGATCCGCCTGCTTTCGTTCGGCCCGCCGGCCTGTTCGCCGACCCGGCAAGGCCGCAGTGACACAACCCCGCGCTGTGTATTAGATCCGGGCTGGCGCGTCACTACATTTGATCGTCCGGATGCCGCCAAGGACATGACGATGAACGACACCGAGAGCGCCGCGGACAGGGGGACGGAAGCGCCGCCGGATGCGGCAGAGCTGTCGCGGCAAATGGCTCGGCAATGGGCTGAGATCGCCGAAAAGACCCGGCTTCTCGTGACCGAGTTTCTGGTGCGTCAGGGCGATGGCGATACCGTCGGCCCGGCGGATGCGACGGCGCTCGGTGCGGCGTTTTTCGACATGACGGCACGGCTGCTTGCCGATCCGGCGCGGCTCGCCGAGGCGCAGATGTCGCTGTGGCAGGATTACCTGAAGCTCTGGCAGCAGACGACGCAGCGCTTTCTCGGCGGCCCCGCCGAACCGCCGCTCGCCGTGCCGGCGCCGGAAGACCGCCGTTTCCGCGACAGGGCATGGAGCGAGAATGCGCTGTTCGACTACATCAAGCAGAGCTACCTGTTGACGGCGCGTTGGCTGCAGGCGCAGGTCAAAGGCGCCGACGGGCTCGACGAGCACAGCGCCCGCAAGCTTGATTTCTATACGCGGCAATTTGTCGATGCCGTCGCGCCGTCGAATTTTGTCTTGACCAACCCCGAGGTGTTGCGCGCGACAATCGAAAGCCGCGGCGACAATCTCGTCCAAGGCCTCAGAAACCTGCTCGACGACCTGGAGCGCGGCAAAGGCCGCCTGCAGATCAGCATGACCGACAGGGAGGCGTTCCGGATCGGCGATAACGTCGCCGCCTCGCCGGGCAAGGTCGTGTTTCAGAACGATCTGATGCAATTGATCCAGTACGCGCCGGCGACGGAAAAGGTAAAGCGCCGGCCGCTGCTGATCATCCCGCCCTGGATCAACAAGTTCTACATTTTGGATCTGCGGCCGCGCAATTCGTTCATCCGCTGGGCGGTCGGCAAGGGGCACACGGTATTTGTCATCTCCTGGGTCAACCCGGACGAGCATCTGGCGCAAAAGAGCTTTGAAGACTACATGCGCGAGGGACCGCTCGCAGCGCTCGGCGCCATGGAACAGGCGACCGGCGAGCGCACGGCCAACGTCATCGGCTATTGCCTCGGCGGCACGCTGCTCGCCGCGACATTGGCCTGGATGGCGGCAAAGCGCGACAACCGAATCAAGAGCGCGACCTATTTCGTCACGATGGTCGATTTCAAGGAAGCAGGCGAGCTCAGCGTCTTCATCGATGAAGAACAGTTGCAGTCGCTGGAGCAGCGCATGGAGAAAAAGGGTTATCTTGAAGCCCGCGACATGCACACGACGTTCAATATGTTGCGCGCCAATGACCTGATCTGGTCTTTCGTCGTCAATAATTACCTGCTGGGCAAACAACCGATGCCGTTTGACCTGCTGTACTGGAATGGCGACGCGACGCGCATGCCGGCGGCGATGCACAGCTTCTATCTGCGCAAGATGTACCAGCAGAACCTTTTGGTGCAGCCGGGCGGCATCACCCTTGCCGGTGTGCCGCTCGATTTGCGCAAGATCAAGACGCCGTCGTTCCTGCTGTCGACTCGCGAAGACCACATCGCGCCGTGGCGCTCGACCTATGCCGCGACGCAACTCTATTCGGGGCCGGTTACGTTCGTGCTGTCGGCCTCCGGCCACATTGCCGGCGTCGTCAACCCGCCGGGCAGCAAATACGGCCACTGGGAGCGCGACGACAACCCGCCGACCGCGGACGAATGGCTGAAGGGCGCGACGCAGGTCGCCGACTCGTGGTGGCCGGCATGGGACAAGTGGATTGCACAATTCGCCGGCGGCGAGGTTGCGGCGCGGCAGCCCGGCAACGGCAGGCTCGCGCCGATCGAGGACGCGCCCGGTTCCTACGTCAAAATCCGCGCCGAGGATTGAGTTCACCTGCGCATCGCAGCCTTGTTCGCCCTGGCGGCCGCTGTCGCCCGCCCGGCCGCCGCCGCGCCGCAGCATTGCGTCCATCCGGCCGTCGTGCTGTGGGGCGACGGCAGGCACGACGACACGAAGGCGTTGCAGGCCTGGCTCGACGGCAGCAACGCGCTGTGGGGCGACAGTGGCGCGCCGGTCGGTGCGACGATCGAGTGGCACGCCTTCCGCCTCTCGGGGCCGGTCTATGTCGCGGCCGGCAGCGGCCGCACGCTGGAGAATTTCCGCTTCTCCTGGCCCGCTCGCGGCGAGACGGTGACGGGCGGTGTGATCCGCGCCGGCCGCGACCCGAACCGCGCGCCGATGATGACCGGCGTCCGTATTGTCGGCGGCGACAGCGGCGAGGGGAAGCCGGTTGCGCTGCCCAATGCGCCGCCGCGCAAGCCCGCGCGCGACGTGAATTGCGGCATTTCCTGAGGGGGTCCGTCGCCGCACGACGGCTGCACACCCGAAAAATCGAATATGGCTGCATAATTTAACCAACAATTTGCTGGAATGTGCCGCATCACCTGTGGCGACGTTGGCGTGCCGGAAGGCAAACAGGACGGGCCGCAATGCTGGCTTTGATCGTCATGCGTTTGGCGTTGCAGACATGCTCGACGCTGCTCGGCAGCTTCGGCGTCTTTTTTCTCTATTTGAGCTTGCTGCAGCCCGCTATGCTCTTGCCTGCCGCGCTGCTGCTGGGCGGCGCCGCGGCGATCGTCTGGTCGGTGCCGCAAAACTAAGCGGGCGGGTCCGGCCGCACCGCTTGCGCCTTGAAGGAGCGCGGCGCGCGCTGTATCTCTCGGCCATCGCCTCCCGCTTGGCCCGCGATGAACGCCGCGATCGTCATTTTCCCCGGCTCCAACCGCGAGCACGACGTGGCGCTCGCCTGGAAGCGTGCGAGCGGGCATGCAGCCGTGCGTGTCTGGCACCGCGACGCGACGCTGCCGCAACACGCCGACCTGATCATCCTGCCGGGCGGCTTTGCCTATGGCGACTATCTGCGCTGCGGCGCGATGGCGGCGCACTCGCCGATCATGCGCGAGGTCAAGGCGCGCGCCGCGCGCGGCACACCCGTGCTCGGCATCTGCAACGGCTTTCAGATCCTGACCGAAGCCGGCATGTTGCCCGGCGCCCTGCTGCCGAACCGTTCGCTTGAATTCACGTGCAAGGACGTGCATCTGCGGGTCGAAAACAATCAGACGATCTTCACCTGCGGCTATTCGGCAGGCCAGAGGATCCGCGTACCGGTGGCGCATCACGACGGCAGCTACACCGCCGACGCCGACACGCTCGACCGGCTCGACGGCGAGGGTCTCGTCGCGTTCCGCTATTGCAGCCCGGCCGGCGAACTCAGCGACGACACCAATTTCAATGGCTCGGCCCGCGCCATCGCCGGAATCTTCAGCCGCACCCGCACGGTCCTCGGCCTGATGCCGCACCCCGAAAATGCGACCGACCCGCTGTTGGGCGGCACCGACGGCCAGGCCTTCTTCGCCGGTCTCGTCGCGGCGCTGCAATAGGGGAACGCTACGATGCTCGAGCTCTACCACCACGGCACATCGGTCTGCGCCGCCAAGCCGCGCATCCTCTTCGCCGAGAAGGGCCTTCCCTGGACCGGGCACTACGTCGATATCCTGAAAGGCGAGCAGTTCGCGCCCGACTATATGCGGTTCAACCCGAAGCACGTCGTGCCGACGCTCGTCCATGACGGGCAGGTGATCCGCGAATCGACGCTTATTTGCGAATACCTCGACGAAGTTTTTCCGGAGCCGGCGCTGAAGCCGGAATCCGCGCTCGATCGCGTGACGATGCGCAGCTGGACGAAGCGGCTCGACGAGGAAATCCACCCGCACGCCGCCGGCGCGCTGACCTTCGCGATCTCGCACCGACACGCGGTGATCGCCAATGGGCCAGCGGTCGTCGAATTCTACATCAACCAGGGCGAAGCTGCCGAACGCGAACGCCGCCGGCGGCGGTTGGAAGGCGGCCTCGACGACCCTGACGCGCAACGCGCGCTGCGTCTCTTCGATCGCTTCCTAGCCGATCTCGACGCGCAACTCACGACGACGCCGTGGCTGGCCGGCACTCGCTTCTCGCTCGCCGAGGTCGGCGTCATCCCGTATGTCAACCGGCT
>DATJSO010000044.1:0-2631 GCA_035504075.1 Allostellaceae bacterium
CAGCCGGCCGAGCCGGCGCCGACCACGATGTAGTCGAAATGCTGGGCGTCTGCGATTGCGGCCATGATGCGGGCCTCCAAGGCCGCAAGTTTAGCCGGAATTTGCGATTAGACCACGCCGTAAAATGCTGCTGCACGGGCAGCGACTGCCGCGAAGGGATTACGGCACGATCCGGCGACCCGCGCCCGACCGGACGCAGGAGGGTTTCGCGGCGGCGGGCGAGAGATTATGTTCGCGCCAGGATCGGCCCAGGGCCGGCAAGGCTCGCGAGCCGAGAGGGAGATACATTTGCTCAATCGCACCGATCGTTCCGCGCCAGTGCCCGGTGAAGCCGAGATCAAATATCTCGACGGCGACTTTCGCGTCATCCGTCCGGGCGCCTTCGTGCGCTGCGCCGTCACCGGCGCCGACATTCCGTTGGAAGAGCTGCGCTACTGGAGTGTCGATCTGCAGGAGGCCTATGCCTCGCCCGAGGCGGTGCTGCAGCGGCACGCCGGCGACTACGCGCGCAAGGCCGCGGCGAGCCGCTAGCCGACATGAGCCGCGCCTGACGGCTCCCACGATTTGACGGCGCCCAAGATCAGTTCGCGAAAGGCTTGCTCCTCGTCAACGACGAAGCGGACGGGAAGGGCGGCCGCGTGCGCCGCCAGCACCGCCAGTTCCGCATTGCCGGCGAGCCGCACATGGTCCTTTTCGGTCGTGAGCAGCATCAGATTTTGCGCCTCCGCGCGGGCCAGCAAGGCGTTCGCTTCGGCTGCCGTATAGCGGTGGTGATCGGCAAATTCCCGCCGCTCGGCGATGGTCACGCCGGCGTCGGTGAGCGTGGCGAAGAATTTCTGCGGATCGGCGATGCCGGCGAAGGCGAGGACCCGCCGTTCGCGCAGCGAAACAAGGTGCTGCCGATCGGGCTCGAGGCGAGCGTGAAACAGCGCAAGCCCTCGGCGCAGGGCAGTCTCGGCAATGGCCTCGGCGCCGCCCGGCGGTCCGACCAGCACAAGTGCCTGCGCCCGCGCGATCTGGGCGCCGAGCGGCGCACGCAGCGGGCCGGCCGGAATGACGCGACCGTTGCCGATGCCGCGCCGGCCGTCGACGACGAGAACAGACAGATCCTTGTCGAGCGACGGATTCTGGAAGCCGTCGTCCATCACGATGACGCCGGCGCCCCCCACGCGCGCCGCCCGCGCTCCGGCGACGCGGTCGCGCGCCACGATCGTCGGCGCCAGGCGGGCGAGGAGGAGCGGCTCGTCACCGACGTCGGCGGCGGAGTGGAAGGCGGGATTGACCTGGACGGGGCCGGCCAGCCGGCCGCCGTAGCCGCGGCTCAGGAAGAACGGCCGCTCGTGCGCGGCAAGCAACAAACGCGCGACGGCGAGCGCCGCCGGGGTCTTGCCGGCGCCGCCCACGGTCGGATTGCCGAGGCAGATGACGGGGAGGCCGGCATCGCCGCCGGCCTTTCGCAAGCGCAGCCGCGCTGCCGCCCCATAGGCGGCGGCCAGCGGACCGAGCAAACGGCCGTGGCCGGGTTTCCACCAGAACGACGGTTCGCGCATGAGGGCGATATCCGGAATCTAAGCCGCGCCGGTCTTCAGATCACGCGCTCCTAGGACGCCCGCTGTTCAAGCCGCAGCTGCAACAGATAGGGCTGAAGCGCGGCGAGCGTGCGCTCCAGACCGCCGGAAAGCGACTGCACGGTTTTGATCGCCGCATCGGCGACGGCCGCATGGGCCGCCGGATCGGCGAGCCACGCACCGAGCCGTGCGATCAGAGCCGCCTCGTCGGCAACCGGCTCGGCGGCATGGGCCTGGTCGAGATCGGCATAGATTTCGGCAAAATTCCACACGTGGGGACCGTGCAGCACGGCGGCGCCGAGGCGGATCGGCTCGATCGGATTCTGCCCCCCGTGGCTGACCAGCGAACCGCCCATGAAGACGATGGGAGCGATCCCGTAGACCAATCCGAGTTCGCCCAGCGTGTCGACGATGTAGACGTCGATGTCGCGCTTGGGCAGGTCGCCGCGCGAGCGCAGGCCGACTGAAAGGCCGGCCGCCTCGGTTATCCTGGCGATGTCCGGTCCGCGTTCCGGGTGCCGCGGTGCGATCACCGTGAGGAGCGTTGGATATTTGGCCTGAAGTCGCCGGTGGGCGGCGATCATCGCGGCTTCCTCTCCGGCATGGGTCGATGCGGCGGCAACGACCGCGCGTAATCCGATCAGCGCGTGGAAACGGTGCAGCGTCGCCTCGTCGGCCGGCGGCGGCGGAACGTCGAGTTTCAGGTTGCCGGTCGACGCGATGCGCGGCGCGCCGAGCCGTGAAAAGCGTTCGGCATAGGTGCTCGATTGCGCGAGGCAGAGATCGAATCGGCTCAGCACGGCGTTGATCGCGCCTGGAATAAGCCGCCAGCGGCTGAAGGAGCGTTCGGACACGCGGCCGTTGACGAGAATCAACGGGATTTTACGCCTGGCGCTCGTCAAGATCAGGTTCGGCCAAAGGTCCGATTCGACGAACAGGGCCAGATCGGGACGCCAGTAATCGAGGAACCGGGCGACGAAGGACGGAGCATCGAGCGGCACGAATTGGTGCATCGCTCCCCGCGGCAGACGCTGCTGCGCCAGCGCCGCCGACGTGACGGTGC
>DATJSO010000045.1:0-33274 GCA_035504075.1 Allostellaceae bacterium
GCTCCGGATTGTCGCGGATCGTCGTCAACACGCGGCCGAACGGCGAGCGGACGATGCGATGCATGACCGCCAACGACACCGCGACGAGCACCAGCGTCAGCAGGTAGAAGCGGTCGCCGATCGACAGATCGCCGCAGCCGGGAAGCGCCGATATCCAATCGAGGTGCGGGTAGGGGATTTCCGGCAGCCCCTGGTCGCCGCCGGTGACTGCGTTCCATTTATATGCAATGGCCCAGACGATCTGCGAAAACGCCAGCGTCAGCATTGCGAAATAAAGCTTGATGAGGCGCACGCAGAAATAGCCCGAGACGAGCGCGAACAATGCGGCGCCAAGCCCCGCCGCCGGAAACGCTAGGCTGAACGGCACGCCATAGGTCTTCATCAGGATGCCGCAGACATAGGCGCCGACGCCGAAATAGGCGACATGGCCGAACGAGACGAGGCCGGTCGTGCCGAGCAGCAGGTTGAGGCTGACCGCGAACAGCGCATCGATGACGATCTGCGCAGCCAAGAACGTGTCGTAGCGCGAGCCGAGCCACGGCACCGTCGCCATCAGCAGAAACACGACGAGCGTCCACGGGATGTGCCGCGCGACGATACGCCGCGGCAGCGCGGTCGCGGCGCTGGCGACGGTCATAGCGGCCGCCCGAACAGGCCCCAGGGCCGCACGATCAGGATGACGGCCATCAGCGCGAACACCGAAAACAGCGAAAACCCCGGGAAGATCAAGATGCCGAACGACAATACCTCGCCGTAGATGACCGATCCCCAGAATGTTCCCCAGAGCGATCCCATGCCGCCGATCACGACGACAATGAACGCCTGCACGATGATCAGCACGTCCATCCCCGGCACGATGCTCTCGATCGGTGTCACCAGCGCCCCCGACAGGCCTGCGAGAAACGCGCTGAACACGAACATGCCGGTATAGATCAACCCGACATTCGTGCCGAGCGCGCCGAGCATCTCGCGGTCCATCTGCGCCGCCCGCACCAGCCGGCCGAGACCGCTGCGGTTCAGCACCAGCCAGAGCAGGAATGCAATCGCCGGGCCGATCGCGACCATGAACAGGCTGTAGGTCGGCTGGGTCGTGCCGAAGATGCGGACGCTGCCGGCGAGCGCCGGCGGTGCGGCCACCGAAAGCTGGCCGGTACCCCAGATGAACTTGGCGGCATCGCCAAGGATCAGCACGAGCGCATATGTGAACAGCAGCTGGTAAAGCTCGTCGCGGCCGTAGAGCGGGCGGAAAAACAGCCGCTCGGTCACCGCCCCCAGCAGGCCGACGGCAACGGCCGCGAACAACGCCGCCGCCCAGAACGCGGCGCCCGTCGGGTGCAGCCATTGCACGCCTTGCCAGGCGAGATAGGCGCCAAACATGTAAAACGAGCCATGCGCGAAATTGATGACGCGCATGACGCCGAAGACGAGCGACAGACCGGAGGCGATCAGGAACAGGAACATCGCCGTTGTCAGGCCGCCCATGAACTGGCTGAACAGGAACGAAGCCGACACTGGCGGTCTACCTCCGGGACGCGCGCCGCGCCGCGCCGGCTTGCGGTGCGACGCCGCCGCGCAATCCCTCGGTCCTCAATTCGTCGCCGGAAACGATTTCGGCAGCAGCTCCGGCTTCTGGATAACGGCAAACGGGTAGGCCGCTTCCTTGACCATCTTGCCCCAGTATTCGGGAGCGAACGTCTCGTGCGATTTGACGCTGAAATTGCGCTTGCCGACCGGCGTGTCCCAGGTGAGCCCGGCCAGCGCCTTCGAAACGGCGTCGGAATTTGTGCTGCCCGCCTTCTTGATGCCGTCAGCGAGAGCGTAGATCGACTGATAGCCGACGATCGACCAGCCCGACGCGTACTTCTGGTGCGTGAATGCTTTCAGGTCGGCGATGAATTTCTTGTGCGCCGCGGGTTCGTGGCCGGACCAGATCACCGGGTCGTAGGCGTCGGCGATGATCCCGTACGGATAATCCGGGCCCAGCGCCTGCGCCTCGTCGGTCGTACCGACCTCGGCCCCGTCGACCAATCGGTTGTCGATCGCCTTGAAGTACCCCAGCGGCTTTGCCTCCTTGGTAAAGGTCACAAAGTCGCCGGCAAACAGCGAGCAATAGACCGCATCGGGCTTTTTGCCCATCTGCGCCGTAATGAACGGGGTGAAATCGGCTTCGCCCAGTTTCGGCCACTCCTGGTCGACGATCTTGATGTCGGGGCGGATCTTTTTCAGCGCGGCGATGAAGGCGGCGATCGAATCGCGGCCGTAGGCATAGTCGGGCGCGATTGTCGCGACGGTTTTAACGTTCTTCCACCGCGCCATCAGCGTCGCGCCGGCCAGGCCTTCGACATCGGTGTTTGACGAAACGCGGAAGATGTACGGGTGGATATGCTGCGGATCGGTGAGGATCGTGCTCTTCGACGTCGGCGCAATAAAGACGATCTTGTTTTCCTTGGCGACCGTCGAGACCGCCGGCGCCTCGGCCGAGGTCAGGGTGCCGACCAGGAAATCGACGTTGTCCTTGATGATCAGTTCGCGCGCCAGCCGCACCGCCTCGTCGGCATTGGCCTTGCTGTCGCGCGGCAGCAATTCGAGCTGCCGGCCGAGCACGCCTCCCTTCGCATTGATCTCCGCCACCGCCATCTGGGCGCCTTTGAGGATCGGTTCGCCATAGACCGCCGTCGGCCCCGACAACGGGATCGGAAAACCGATCTTGATCGTACCGGCCGCCGACGCGGCAAGCGGCCACAGAGCAGCGACGGCGCAGACGAGCGCCAAATGACGATGGTGAAACATGTGCATCCTCCCCGGCCCCGGCCTCGGGCCTTTTTGTCGAGGCGCGATTTATCGTTGTGCGGGCCGATCGCGTCAAGCGCGCCGCGCGCTGCGGGTTATGAGGCAAACTGCCCCATCCGGGGAATATTGCGCGCGCGCCGCTCGCCGCCAGGCTCGCGACGAAACAATACCGGATGGTTGCGTTTCCGGCCGCGGCGGCTAAGCTCGACCCGTTAGGTGAAGGCGGCGCGCGTTTGCAGCAAATCGAAACCGGCAGCAGGTCTCCGGCGCGCGGCCATGGCGGCCGGCCGTCGCGTGTCCAGTCGGCACAATTGTCCGATCGCATCCTTGACGCTGCGACGATGCTGTTTCTCGACGACGGTTTCGAGGCAACGAGCATCGAGGCGGTGGCCAAGCGCGCCGGCATCTCCAAGCGCACGTTCTATCACCGCTTTCGCAGCAAGGAAGAATTGTTCGAGGCGGTCGTGCGGCAGTTGATCGAACGCTGGATGCCGCCCTTCGACGGGGCGCTGTTGGAAGCTGCCGACCTCGCCGAGGCATTGCGCCGGATCGCCACGCACATGCTCGATGTGGCATTGACGCCGCAGGCTCTCGCGCTGCACCGCATCATGATCGCTGAGGGCGACCGGTTTCCGGGGCTTGCACGCATTCTGCACGACCTCGGCCAGGCGGCCGGTGTCGCGCGCCTGTCGCATGACCTCGAACAGCGGGTAGCCGCCGGCGAGATCGGCCCGATTGACACGCAATTTGCCGCCGAACAGTTTATCCTGATGACCGTGACAGGGCCGCGGCGGCGGGCAATGAGGCCCGGTGCCGCGTTCGGCCCGGCCGAGCGGCCGCGCTGGATCGAGGCTACGGTGCGTCTGTTCCTCAATGGCTGCCGCGCCCGCTGACGGGTGCTGAAATCGGAAAGGGTGGGATCGATGTTACGCAGGATCGAACCGGCGACGCGCGTTGCCGCCGTGCTCGGCGTCGCGGTGGTCTTGGCCGTCGCGTCGACCGCCGCCACACCGGCAGCCTCGGCCGCGGGCGGAACGCCGGCGCTTCGGCTCGCGCAGGCGACGACCGCACCGCCCCCCGCAGCGCCGGAGCAGCAGTTTGCGCAATTGAAGGCGCGGCTCGCCATCACGCCGGCGCAGGAGACGACGTTCAACGCTTTTGCTGCGGTCATGCGGCAGAACATTTCGGCGCGATCCGCGTTTCTCCGCCGCAACCCGCCGGGCCGGCGGCGCAGCGCGATCGAGGAGCTGCGGGTGCAGAGCGAGGCCGCCGAACTCGATGCGCGCGGCCTGCAGCGCCTGTTGCCGGTCTTTCAGGCGCTCTATGCGAGCCTGTCGGAACCGCAAAAGCGCATTGCCGATCAGGTTTTCGTCGCGCCGCCGGCCGCCGGTGAGGCGCCGGGCCGTTGATTTTGGTAAAACGGTAGTAAAACCTATTCGTTCCCTCACGCTGCAGTAGAAAAACGTGGCAGCGCATTCCGTCAATTCGTCGTGAGTTCTCCAATCAGCCGGGGATCTTTTTCCGCTGATGAGCGTATACCGGCGCGGGCAATTGCCCATTGGTTTGGTCGGTATAGAGGGGAATAGTCGATGTCGAGGCGGATCGCAGCGGTCGCCGGCGCATGCCTGGCGGCCACGATTGGATTGTCTGTCGCGCCGGCGGCGGCCCAGACGCTCTATTTGGGTGCCGAGGGAGGCTGGAGCGTCCTACCAAACCAGAGCGATCACGCCTCGGGTCTGCCGACGGCGCATGTCAGCTACAATTCCGGTTTCGCCGCCGGCGCGCGCATCGGCTACGAGTGGGGGCCGTGGCGCTTTGAGGAAGAGTACATCTACCACGGCAACGACCTCGCGCGTTTCCACATCGGCGGGACCGATATCGGCGGCGCGAGCGGCAGCCGCGATTCGCATGCGGCGATGACGAATTTGCTGTACGACCTGAACTTCGGCTGGCCGGTGACGCCGCATATCGGCGCCGGCATCGGGGCCGTCGATGTCATCGACCATGCCAACCTGCCGGGCCTCGGGGTTACGCTGAACGATGACAACTGGCAGTTCGGCTATCAGGCGATCGCCGGCGTGCGGTACAACATGACGCCGAACATCGCGCTCGACCTCGATTATCGCTACCTCGCGACGCTCGACACGACCTTTCACGTACCAGGGACCGGCATCAGCTACCGCAGCGGCTATAATACGCACACCGTGATGGCGAGCCTTGTCTACCGGTTCGGGCCGCCGCCGGCGCCGCCGCCGGTCGTCGCGCCGCCCGCCCCACCGGCACCGCCGCCGGTCGCGCAGCGCCGCGTGT
Organism: Allostellaceae bacterium; assembly: GCA_035504075.1. GTDB lineage: Bacteria > Pseudomonadota > Alphaproteobacteria > ATCC43930 > CGMCC-115725 > DATARH01. The sequence continues at coordinate 5,101 of DATJSO010000045.1, forward strand.
TCCTGGTGTTCTTCGATTGGGACAGCGACCGGATCACGGAAGCGGGCATGCAGGTCGTCGAGCAGGCGGCGGCGGCCTACAAATCGGGCGCCCCGGTGCAGCTGCAGGTGACCGGCTACACCGACCGCTCCGGCTCCGCCGGCTACAACCAGCGACTGTCGGAACGGCGCGCCAATGCCGTCGCCGAAACGCTCGTTCGCCTCGGCGTGCCGCGCGACGAGATGGCGGTCAGCGGGCGCGGCGAGAATGACAACCGCGTGCCGACCGCCAACGGGGTGCGCGAACCGCAGAATCGCCGCGTCGAGATCGTCCTCGCCTGACGCGACGGCGGCCCGCCCGTCGCGGCACCTGGGGACGCGGCCCCGCGCGACCGCTTCCCCATCGCGCCCGCTTCCGTTTTAATGACGCCGCGACAGCAGCGAAGGCGGACGCACCGATGATCGACAAATTCGTCCGTTCGGTGGCCGAGGCGGTGGCCGGCGTCAAGGACGGCTCGACCGTGCTGGTCGCCGGCTTTGCCCAAGTCGGCGAGCCGCGCGCGCTGATCGACGGGCTCATCGAGCAGGGCGCGAAAGACCTCGTCGTCGTGCACAATACCGCCGGCCGCGGGCGCGAGGGCGTCGCGCGGCTGATCGGCGAGGGACGCGTGCGCAAGGTCGTGTGCAGCTTTGCGCGCAGCCGCGGTTCGGTCATTTTCGAGGAGGTGTTCGCGCGCGGCGGTATCGAACTCGAAATCCTGCCGCAGGGCACGATGGCCGAGCGCATCCGCGCCGGCGCCGCCGGCATCCCGGCCTTCTATACGGCAACCGGCGCCGGCACAAAGCTCGCCGAAGGCAAGGAGGCGCGGGTCTTCGACGGCCGCGAATACATCCTCGAGCGGGCGATCCGCGGTGATGTCGCGCTGATCGAAGCCTGGCGAGCCGATCGCTGGGGCAATCTCGTCTATCGCGAGGCCGGCCGCAACTTCAACCCGGTCATGGCGGCGGCAGCAGAATTGACGATCGCGCAGACCCAGCATGTGGCGGCGCTCGGCGAACTCTCGCCCGAGGAGATCGCGACCCCCGGCATCTATGTGAACCGTGTCGTGCACGTGGCGGCCGGCGATCCGCCGATCAAGATCGAATAGGGAGAACGCGATGGCAGAAGCGTGGCAGCCGCTCGCGCGTGAGGCACTGGCGGCGCGCGTCGCGCGCGACATTCCGGAGGGGTGGTCGGTCAATCTCGGGATCGGCATCCCGACGCTGGTCGGCAATTACGTGCCAACGGAGCGCGAGGTCGTCTTTCACTCGGAAAACGGCATTCTCGGCATGGGGCCGGCGCCGCCGGCCGGTAAGGAGAATGCCTGGCTCGTCAACGCCAGCCGCCAGCACGTCACACTGCTGCCTGGCGGCAGCTTTATGAGCCATTCCGACAGTTTCGCGCTGGTCCGCGGCGGCCATCTCGACCTCTGCGTATTGGGCGCGTTCCAGGTGGCGGAGAACGGCGACCTCGCGAATTGGGCGCGCTCGGAAGACGACAACGCGCCGGCGATCGGCGGCGCGATGGACCTCGCGGCCGGTGCCAGGCGCATCTGGATCGTCATGGAACATACGACGCGGGACGGCGAGCCGCGCCTGTTGCGCCGCTGTTCCTATCCGTTGACCGCGCGCGCCTGCGTCGTGCGCGTCTATACCGAACTCGCCGTGCTCGACGTGACGCAAGGGGGCTTCCGCATCATCGACATGGTGCCGGGCCTGACGCTGGCCGCACTCCAAGAGCGCACGGAAGCCAAACTGCACGCTGCCTAAACGGTAATGGACGCACCTCGGGAGCGGCTCGGCCTCGATCGCGAAGAGGCAACCGGGCCGATTTACAATGAGACTGCACTCGTCACCGGAAAAAGCGCCATGTCGGACGGAGTACCTAACCGTATTCTGGCGCACTTGCGCGCGATCCGCGAGGAATGCAGCAGGTCCGCGAGGAGCAGCGCGCGCCGCGCATCCGCTCGGTGGCATCGAGCGTGACATCGTCAACCTGCTGTCGGAATTGACCGGGATCGGTCTGCGCATCGAGCGGCTGCACGACCCGATCGATCGGATTGAACGACGGCTCGGTCTGATCGACGCCTCAGTCTATTCCGTTCGGTCCCGATTGTGCCGTAGCATTCCCGCCGCTTTGGATGAAGCGGGGCGGACATGAGCGTGCAACGAGTCGGCGAACGGGTGCGGCGCGAGGAGGATTTCCGCCTGTTGACCGGGCGCGGCCGCTATGTCGAGGACGCCGCGGCGCCTGGCGCGGTGCGCGGCTATGTGCTGCGCTCGCCGCACGCGCATGCCCGCATCGTGTCGCTCGATGCGACCGCCGCGCGCACCGTGCCCGGCGTACTGGCCGTGTTGACCGGCGCCGATCTCAGGGCGCGCGGCCTCGGCACGCTCAGGCCGCACATCCCGCGCCGCAAAAAGAACGGCACGCCCGCCTTTGTCTGCCCGCAGCCATTGCTGGCGCAGGACCGCGTGCGCCACGTCGGCGACGCTGTCGCCTTTATCGCCGCCGAGGCGCTGGACCAGGCGAAGGACGCCGCCGAGCGCATCGTTGTCGCATACGAGCCGCTGCCGGCGGTCATTTCCGCCGAGGCGGCGCTGCAGCCGGGCGCGCCCGCCGTCTGGGACGACAACTCCGGCAACGAGGCGTTCACTTTTGCCGCCGGCGACAAAGCCGCGACCGACGCCGCCTTTGCCCGCGCCGCCCGGGTTGTCACGCATCGCGCCGCGATCAACCGGGTCACCGCCAACAGCATGGAGCCGCGCGGCTGCCTCGCATTTTACGACCGGGACGAGGATCGTTACACGATCCGCTGCACCGTGCAGTCGGCGCACCAGACGCGCGCCGCGCTGGCCGGTCAGATCTTTCGCCTGCCGCACCACCAGGTACGCGTCGTCTGCGAGACGATGGGCGGCGGCTTTGGCATGAAGGGCGGCTGCTATCCGGAATACGCGCTGTCGTTGTGGGCGTCGGAAGTGACGGGGCGGCCGGTGCGCTGGGTCGCCGAGCGCAGCGAAGGCCTCATCAGCGACGAGCAGGCGCGCGGCAGCATCATCGACACCGAACTGGCGCTCGCCGCCGACGGCAAATTTCTCGCCCTGCGCACCCGCTGGATCTCGTCGATCGGCGCTTATTTTTCGAGCGACCGGCCGACGATCCCGCTGACGATCGGCATGGGCTGCCACGTCAACACCTACACGTTCGGCGCGGTCTATGCCGAGGCGACGGCGGTATTGACGAACACGATGACGACCGCGCCCTATCGCGGCGGCAGCCGGCCCGAGCCGATCTACGCGACCGAGACCGTCATCGACAAGGCGGCGCGCGAACTCGGCGTCGATCCGGTGGAACTGCGTCGCCGCAACACGATCCCCGCCGCCGCGATGCCGTATGCGACGCCGCTGCGGCAGACCTACGACAGCGGCGATTTCGCGAAGAACCTGAGCGATGTGCTGGCGCTCTCCGGCTATGACCGGGTCGCCGAGCGGCGGCCGGCGGCGCGGCGCCGCGGCAAGCTCCTCGGCATCGGCGTCGCGACGACGGTCGCGGCGACTGGCGGGCGCGACTACGAACACGCCGAGATCCGTTTTGATGCGTCGGGCGGCGTCATGCTGATCACCGGCAGCATGGACCATGGCCAGGGTCACGCGACGACGTTCAAGCAGGTCCTGTCCGACAAGCTCGGCATCGATGCCGACAAGATACGCTACCGCTGGGGCGACAGCGACCTCGTGACGATGGGGATCGGCACGTTCGGCTCGCGCTCGGCGCAGCTGTGCGGTTCGGCGGTCGTCACCGCGGCCGACCGGCTCATCGACAAGGGCCGTCATATCGCCGCACACATGTTGGAGGCGGCGGAGAGCGATATCGTGTTTGAACGCGGCCGGTTTGCGATCGCCGGCACCGACCGCGGCGTGGCGCTCGACGAGGTGGCGCGGCAGTCGTTCAACGCGGCGGCGCTGCCGGAAGAGCTGGAGGCAGGCTTCACCGAGCGGTCGAATTACGGCCCGGCCGATGCCGCGACGTTTCCGTCGGGGGCGCATGTCTGCGAGGTGGAAATCGATATCGACACCGGCGAGGTGGCGCTCGTCCGCTACTGCGCCGTCGATGATGTCGGCGTGATGCTGAACCCGCTGCTCTGCGAAGGCCAGATCCACGGCGGCGTCGTCCAGGGGCTCGGCCAGGCGTTGCTGGAGAACCTCGTCTACGACCCGGACAGCGGCCAGCTGCTCTCCGGCTCGTTCCAGGATTATGCGATGCCGCGCGCCGACAATTTCTGCGCCTTCGAACTGCGCGAAAATGCGACGCCGACCCCGAAAAACCCGCTTGGGGTCAAGGGCGTCGGCGAGGCCGGCACGATCGGCGCGATCCCGGCCGTCATGAACGCCGTCAACGACGCGCTCGCCGCGGCCGGCGCGCCGCCGGTCGAGTTGCCGGCGACGCCGGAAAAAATCTGGCGCGCATTGCGGGAGGCGCGCGGAGCGGCGGCTTAGCGAAGCAAAGTTCGTCTATCCGGGCGGCGACACGCGGCAATGAGCGGCGGCAGGATCGAGGACGACGAACGGATCCTGCCGCGGCATCTCTACCGCTATGTTGCCGCCAGTTGGCTGCACCAGATTCCGCTCCTGGCGCTGACAGTTGCGACGTTTTTGTTGCAGGTGGCGCCGCTCGAATTGCAGCGCCGCGTCGTCAACGACGTCATCAAGCGCCGCAGCTTTCACGCGGTAATCGTGCTTTGCGGCGTCTATCTCGGCGCCGTCATCGTGCAAGGCCTGATCAAGCTGGCGATGAATGTTTATCGCGGTTGGATCGGCGAGAACGCGAAACGCGACCTGCGCCGGCGGCTCTATCCGGTGCTCGACGGCGCCGCGGCGGGTTCCCGGGCCGAGGCGCAAGGAACCGCCGTATCAATGGTCGTCGCCGAGGTCGAGCCGGTCGGCGCCTTTGTCGGCAGCGCCGTCTCCGAACCACTGCTGCAGTTCGGCGTTCTCGCCTCGGTGCTCGCCTATATCGTCCACCTCAACGTCTGGATGGCGACCGCCGCGCTTGTTCTGTTCGTCCCGCAGCTTATCTTCGTGCCGCTGATGCAGCACGCGATGAACCGGCGGACCGGCATCCGCGTCTGGATATTGCGTCAAATCGGCAGCGGCGTCATCAGCCGGCACGATCCGGGCGCCGGCTACAGCCTGGAGGACGCGGCGCGCATCGATCGCGTCTTGCAGCTCAACCTGGGTATCCTGAAGTTCAAGTTCACGATGAACTTTTTGATGAACCTGTGCAGCCAGCTGCAGGTCATCGCCGTCCTGCTGATCGGCGGTTGGCTGGTACTGCACAGCCGCATCGAGATCGGTGCGATCGTTGCTTTCATTTCCGGCGTCAAGCAGCTGAACGACCCGTGGGGCGACGTCGTCAACTATTTCCGCGACGCAAATTTGAGCCTGGTCAAGTACCGCCTGTTGACGACCGCGGTTGACAGCTTCGCCGGCCGGTCGCCGGCGGCAATACCGTATGCACCGCCGCCGGCGCGCGGCCGGCGGCGGCGCTGGCTACGCGGCGTCAGCGCCGACGCCGCGGGCTCACGCCATATGCCGTAAAGGTCGCGACGACAATCCTTGCGTTCGTAGGCCGCGCGGAGGCACCGTAGCGGCAGAACGCAAATCGGGAGGAACTCGCGATGGCTACGACCCCTGTCGATCTGGATTGCCTCGACGGCGTCAAAGTCGTTGATTTCACGCAGTTCGAGGCCGGGCCCTCCTGCACCGAGGCCCTGGCTTGGCTCGGCGCCGACGTCGTCAAGATCGAGAACCCGGCGACCGGCGATCCCGGCCGCCGCCTGCGGCCGGGACAGCCGGATGACGACCCGTGGTATTTCCATCAGTTCAACGCCAACAAGAAGTCGCTGACCCTCAACCTGAAGGCGCAGCGCGGCCTCGAAATCGTCCGCGAGCTGCTGAAAAAGGCCGACGTGACGGTCGAGAACATGGCGCCCGGCACGATCGAGCGGCTGGGCCTCGGCTATGACGAGGTCAAGAAACTCAACCCCGGCATCATCTATTGCCAAGTCAAGGGGTTCGGCACCGGCAGTCCGTACGAACGAAGCCTAGCGTTCGACATGATCGCGCAGGCGGCGGGCGGGCCGATCAGCGTGACGGGTGAAGCCGACCGGCCGCCGGTCAAGCCCGGCCCGTCGTTCGGCGACACCGGCACCGGTATGCTGATGGCGATCAGCATTTTGGGCGCCCTCTACAAGCGGCAGAAAACCGGGCAGGGCCGTCGGTTGCAGATCGCGATGCAGGACGCGATGATCCACTACATGCGCGTGCCGTTGTCGCGCACCCAGCAGAGCGGGCGGGCGCCGAAGCGCACCGGCAGCAGTCGCTCGGCCGAGGGCGGCCTCGTGCCGTCGGCGCTCTATCCGTGCAAGCCCGGCGGCCCCAACGATTACGTCTATGTATTCTGCAGCCGTGCCAACGCCGATCATTGGCGGCGCCTGTTGAAGGCGATCGGCCGCGAGGATCTGGTCGGCGACGAGCGCTACGACAGCGGCGCCGCGCGCGGCCAGCGCGCCGCCGAGGTCGATGAGCTGATCGCAGCCTGGACGCGCCGGCATACCAAGCAGGAGGCGATGAAGATCATCGGCGAGGCGGGCGTCCCGGCGGGCGCCGTCTACGACACGGTCGAATTGATGGCCGATCCCTCGCTCGCCGAGCGCGGCATCATGCAGACGATCGAACATCCGACGACCGGCACGTTGAAGATGCCGGCCTGGCCGGTGCGTTTTGACGGCACGCCGCCGCGCGTCAGGCCGTCGCCGCTCTTGGGCCAGCACAGCGCCGAAGTGCTGTCGGGCTGGCTCGGCATGAGCGAAGCCGAGATCGCCGGCCTCAAGGCCGATGGCGTGCTGTGAGCGGCAGCCGGCCGTGTTGCGCGCGACACGGCCGTGCGGCGACGTCATCGCCTGGAGCGCGGCGCCGACGCAATTCCGGCGAAATGAAGCGGGAGAAGAAGTGATGCCCGACAAGGACGCCAACGCCGTGATGGGGCGCTATTGGAACGAGGTTGCGGGGCCGCGCTGGATCGGCCGGCAGGCGGCCCAGGAGGCGCGCAACGTCGAGATGCTGGAGTTGCTGCTGGCGGCAGCACGGGCGACGCCCGGCGAGCGGGTGCTCGATGTCGGCTGCGGCACCGGCGTCACGACGCTCCCCTATGCCGAGGCGGTCGGCCCGACCGGCCACGTCACCGGCGTTGATATCGCGCAGCCAATGCTCGATGCCGCCCGCAAGCGCATCGATGCGGCGGGGCTGCGGAACGTCACCCTGCTCCTCGCCGACGCGCAGGTGCACGCGTTCGCGCCGACCTCGGTCGATCTGTTGACCTCACGCCTCGGGGTCATGTTCTTTGCCGACCCGGTCGCTGCCTTTCGCAACCTGATCGTGGCGCTGCGCCCCGGCGGGCGGCTCGTCATCGCGGTCTGGGCGCCGCTCGCCGAGAACATCCACTGGAAGATCCCGTTCGATATTGCGGTCAAGCATCTCGGCGCGCCGGCGCCACAGCCGGCGCATGCACCGGGTCCGCACGCGTTCGGCGACCGCGATTATCTGGCCGGCATTCTGCAATCGGCCGGTTTTGCCGACATCGCGATCGAACCGAAGCGTTTCCACATTCGCGGCGACACCGCCGCCGGCATGGCCGAGCATGTCGGCCTCTTCGGCGCGGTGCAGCGGCTGATGGACGAGAAGGGCGCCGACGACGCGGCGCGCCGCGCGATCATCAGCGAAACCGAGACTGCCTTCGCCGCCTACGCGACCGCCGACGGCGTGCGCCTGCCGGCGACGTTCCTGCTGGCCACTTCGCGCCAGCCGCACTAGGAGCCACCGCCTCCCGCCCCAGGGCGCGCAATCGGCGTCTGCCAACGAGGCGTCGATTTATTTGTGAACCATTCGCCGCAAAGAACGTTTCCGGTTCGTCTTCGTCGCCGGCGACGGCGGCGATCGATATGGCGAACCTTTACCCCCCTTTTGCAGCGGGCGGCGACCAGAATGTTGAGCCGAATGCGACGGGCGGCGCTGCGCATTTATCGCGCCGCGACCGACCGGCGGATCGTGCACCGGGCCTTGCGATCGAGCGCGGCTGCCTGCGCGCTGGTCTGCATTGGGCTGACGCCGCTGACGGTGGATGCGGTGCCGCTCGGCAAATCGGTGCGCGCGTCACACTCGGATGCGCCCCGCAAGCCGGCGAATGCCGCGATCAGCAAGATCGCCGCCGCGACATCGGGCAAGCGCAGACAGCCCGGCACCGCGGGCGGCACATGGCCGAGCGGCAGCGTCACCGCGCCGCCGGCCGGCATCGGATCGGGTACCGGCCCGGCCGACGATCCGCTTGCACCGGACGGCGCGCGGCTGCAACTGATCGGCGAGGAAGACGCCGCGTCTGTCGGTATAAACGCGCCGGATGCCGCGGCGCCGATCGCTTTCCTCAATAATTCCGCCCCGACATTCGCTTCATTCGGTGCCGCCGGTGCCGCCATAACGAGTGCGGCGGCGCCGGCCACCGATGGCGGCCCGTTCGCGTCCGCAGACGGCAATGCCGGAAATGGCGGTCCCGGCATTGGCAGCAACCCTGCGAACGGCGATGACGGGCGCCAGGCAGGCGATAGCGGCATCGTCAGCGGCGGCGATGACCCGGGCGGCGCTGCGCAGAATGCAGGCCTGCCCAACGCCCTCGTCGGCGATCCGGCGGCGGCGCCGTTACCCGGCGCCGCGGTGCCGCTCGTCCCGTCGTCGGTCGCCTCCGACCCGGCCTCGACCGTCCCCGAGCCGGACGCGCTGACCATTCTGCTGCCGGCGCTCGTTGCGATCGGCGCATTGCGAACGCGGAAACTGGCGACGGCCGGTCCGGGGAAAACGGGACCGGGCCGATAACCGGCGGTTTCGCGGCGGTGGACGCGCGGAACCGGGGTCGTGCGACATCCAGTCGGTGGCATCGCGCGGCGCGCGCATTACAATGTCTGCGCATTCTGTCTTCACGAAAGCGGAGATGGCCATGCGCGTATGGCAAACAGCTCTTCTGGCGGGCGTCGCTGTTGCGGCGCTCGGTTTCGCCGGCGCGGCGGCGCCGGCGTCGGCACAGCAAGCGCACATTATGACGGTGCAATTGCCCGGCGGCGGGGTTGCCCAGATCGAATACGCCGGCAATGTCGCGCCGCGGGTAAGCATTGGCAACACACCGATGCCATTCAACGGATTGGCGCCGTTGCCAGCGTTCTTCGGCCCCGATTCGCCGTTCGCTCAGTTCGACCGCATCTCGGCGGCGATGGACCGCGAGGCGGCGGCGATGTTCCGCGAGGCGGCGACGATGGCGGCCGAAGCACGCGCCGAGGGGTTGAGCGAGGCGGCGATGCAGAGCCTGCCGCCGGGCAGCCGGAGCTATTCGTTCACCACGGCGATATCCGGCGACCATGTCTGCTCGGAGAGCGTCGAGATCACCCGGCCGGGCAACGGCGGCGCGCCGCAGGTCACGCGGCACAGCTCGGGAAATTGCGGCGCGTTGCTGGGCTTCGGCGGCACGCCCGGCTCGGTCGATCTGCCGAACGCGGCACCGGCGCCGCCGCCGCGACCGACATGGACGCGCGCGCCCGCTGTGGTACCGGCCGTGCAGCCGCACGCGGTGTGGACCAGCGCCGCTGGCGCCGAACCCTATGCCGGTCTCGTCGAGCCGATCCCGACCGCGACGCGCTGATATCGATTGACCGCGAGGCGAGCGGACGACGAGGCGCCGCGGCGTCGTCCGCTCCCCGTGGCGAATTACACCTTGCCGTCGCGCTCGATCGCGGCCTTCAGTTCCGCCTCGGGCACCTCGATCTTGACGCCGGCGCGCTCCTGCTGCAGCAGCATTGCGACGCGCGAATCGCGGTCGCTCCAGCCGCGGTTCAGCGCTTCGGTCAACTCGTCGAGCGCCAGATTGGCCATGTGCATCGGCACCTTTAATTCGCGCGCCAATTGCGTCGCCAGCGTCACATCCTTGTGCGCGAGGCGCAGCGCGAAGGCCGGCGGGTCATAGCGGTTGGGCAGAAACTGGTCGACAAGACCGTCGAACGTGCGCCGCCGGCCGCCGGCGCCCTGCCGCACTGCTTCCCACAGCGCCAGCGGTTCGACCCCGGCCTTGACGCCCATCGTGAAGACTTCGGCGAGGCAGCATTGGATCGCATAGCCGGCGCAGTTGTGCACGAGCTTGGCGACCGAGCCGGCGCCGATCGGGCCGATATAGCGCGCTTGGTCGCCGATTGCGTCGAGCACCGGTTTGTGCCGGTTGAAGATCTGCTCGTCGCCGCCGACCCACAGCGCGAGCCGGCCCGACGCGGCGCCCCTCGGGCCGCCGCTGACCGGCGCGTCGAGCATGTAGAGGTGCTTCGCCGAGAAACGCCGGTTCAATTCACGCACCAGCGTCGGCGAATTCGTCGACAGGTCGAACCAGGCGCTGCCGTCCGTCATGCCGGCGAGAAGGCCGTTGTCAGCGAGCGCCACCAGCTCGACCTCGGGCGGGCCGGGCAGCGAGGTAAAGATGACCTCGCACTCGGCGGCCAATGCCTTCGGCGTGTCGGCCCACTCTGCGCCCGCCGCCAGATGACGCTCGGCGGCGGCGCGGCGGATGTCGTGGACGACGAGCTGGTGCCCGGCCTTTTGCAGATTGGCCGCCATGCCGGCGCCCATCGTGCCGAGCCCAATAAACCCGATTTTCATGTGTTGCCTCCCGTTTCCTCGTCATGGCCGGGATCGACCCGGCCATCCGTGAGGCGATGCGAAATAGATGCCCGGATCAAGTCCGGGCATGACGAATTAAGAGAGCAGGTTGATTGCCTCTTACCGCTTCTCAAACACGTCTTTGGCGATCTGGGCCGCCGTCATCGCCGCCGGCCAGCCGGCGTAAAACGCCAGATGCGTGATGATTTCGCTGATCTCCTGCTTTGTGACGCCATTGTCGAGCGCGCGGTTCAAATGCCCGACCAGCTGGCGCTCGCGGCCCAGCGCGATCAGCGTCGCAACGACGATCAGGCTGCGGTCGCGCTTCGACAGGCCCGGCCGCTCCCACACTTCGCCGAACAATACGGTTTCGCTGTACTTGATCAGGTCGGGCACGACGCCGCGCACGGCTTCGCGCGCCGGGTTCTGCTGCGATTGGGCCATGGGTTCCTCCATTGGGGTTATGAGGTGTAGAGGCGTAGACCCTAGCACGCCGCCGCCCGCCGGCAACCGGCCGGATCGCAGTCCGGCAACAGCAGCCGCAATTTACCGGCGCTCCGGCGGCAGGATCTCCGGCGCCAGCACCTCGTCGATCAGGTGGGCGCGGCGGATGTCTTCGAGGTGCGCGCGCTTTTCGTCGGGCGAAAGCCGCGTGCCGATGCCCTTTGTCATCAATTGCACGAGCGAGCGGTCGCTGAGCCCCAGCCAATAGCCGCGGCGGATCAGTTTGTCGTCACCGTCGCGGGCGAACGGGTCTTCCTCGGCGCCGTCGAGCGGCGGACGGTAAAAGCGCGGCATCGCATCCCTCCTCGGTCTGTCGCGCAGCATTGGTCCGCGGGCGACGCGATGCAAGTCTGGGCTGCCGCGATGGAGGGTGACGCGCCGGCCGACATCGCGCAGGTTCCGGCCGATGAGCCAGACCTCGGCACTATCGATCCCGGCGCGGCGCGGCGGCGGGCCGGCGTGGCTGCTGCTCGCCGGCGCCTTCGGCGCCTTCACGGTCGCCGCCGGGCTGATGCAGTCCTATACGGTCTATCTGGTCGCATTTATCGAGGAATTCGGCTGGAGCCGCGGCGAGACCTCGATCGCCTATTCGGTGTCGCAGGTCGTCGGCGGGGTCAGTTCGCCGTTTGTCGGCGCGCTGGTTGATCGATTGGGGCCGCGCCGGCTGCTTGTCCTCGGCAGCATTCTGCTGGTGATCGGCCTCGTCGGCAGCGCTTTCGTCAAGGCGCTGTGGCAGATCATCCTGCTCTATGGCGTCGTGATGACCGTCGGCGCCAATTGCCTCGGGCTTGTCGTGTTCGTGCCGATCCTGTCGCGCCATTTCGTCCGCCGGCGCGGCATGGCGATTTCGGTCGTGCAGTCGGCCAACGGCTTCGGTCGCGCGATCTCGGCGCCGCTCGTCCAGCTCGGCGTCTCCGGCATCGGCTGGCGCCCGACGTACCTCGCGCAGGCGGCGCTGATGGCGCTGATCGCCTTTCCGCTGGTGGCGGCATTCCGCCGCGTCGACCCGCGCCGCCGCGGCATGCCCGCCACCGACCCGTCGCCGCTGCCGCCGTCCATTCCCGAGGCTGCTGCGGGCATCGGCTGGACGCTTGCCGAGGCGGGCCGCACGCCGCATTTCTGGCTGTTGTTCGCGGTCTATCTGTTTACCGGCCTCGGCAGCTTTTTCGTGTCGCTGCACCAGTTGGCATTTGCGATCACGATCGGCTTCCCGCCGATCTATGCCGCCGAAGTGCTCGGCATGGGCGCGTTTCTCGCCGTCGCCGGTACGATCCTCACCGGCACGCTGTCCGACTATATCGGCCGCGAAATGGCGGCGGTGCTCGCCTATGGTTTCTCGATTGTCGGCGTCATCTGCGCGCTGTTGATCACCAGCCCGACGCAGCACCTGCTGTTATGGCTGCATGCCTCGTTTTTCGGGCTGACCTGGGGGGCGCGCGGCCCGGCAATCACAGCCAAGACGGCCGACCTCTTCCCGGGGCAGCAGCTCGGGCGGATCCTCGGTGTCATCACGATCGGCAGCGGTCTCGGCGCCGCCCTCGGCTCCTGGGGCGCCGGGGAGATCTTCGACCTTACGCACAGCTACCGGGTCGCCTTCATGCTGTCGATCGCGTCCTATCTGTGCGGCATCGTCGCGTTCTGGGCGTTGCGCCGGCCGCCGGTCCGCCGCCGCGCCTAGCCCGGTTTCCTGACCAGCGCTTCGATCGTGCGGGTGCGGTCGTCGAGTTGGCTCTGCACCGAATTGAGGCGCATCTCGCGGATGCGGTCGCCGAGGATCAGGTGGATGCCGAGGGGCGGCGTCGGCTCCCGCTCGGCCCGTTCGCGCTCGCGCAGCAGCCCCGGCCGCAGCGCGTCGCTGCTGTCGTGAAAGCTGACGATCGCAAAACCGGCGGCCTCCAGATCGGCGCGGGTCTCGGCAGGGGTGGCGAGAAAGCTTGTCGCCGGCGTCGCCGCCCACGGCACCGGGAAATAAACCGGCCCGGCCGGACCGGCGCAGACATTGCTGAGCGCCAAGAGGCCGCCCGGTTTCAGGGCACGCCACGCCTCGCGGTAAAACCGCGGCTTGTCGGCGATGTTCATGATGACGTTCTGCGAATAGGCGCGGTCGAAGGCGGCGTCGGGCACCGGCAGGTCGAGCGCGCTGCCCTCGATGATCGTGACCAGCTCGGCCAATCCGCAAGCCGCGTTCAATGCCCGCGCCCCGGCGCAGAACTCGGGCGTCAGATCGACGCCCGTCACGTGGACGCGATAATGCGCGGCAATCCACCGCGCCGGCCCGCCGATGCCGCTGCCGATATCGAGGAGATGCTCGCCGGGCTGCGGGTCGAGCCGTCGCGCCAGTTCCTCGGTCGCCAGTACGCCGCGGCCGTGGAAATGGTCGATCGGCGCCAGCGCATCGGGCGTGACCGGCGTGTCGGCTCCATTGGCGGCGCGCAGCGCGGCCAGGGCCCGCTCGGCAATGCCCGCGCTACCGTAATGCTGCGCGACCGGATTTGCTGCTGCCATCGCTTCGCTCCCGCTTGGCTTTGAGTTGCCCTGATGCTAGGCCATCAGCCGACGAAAACCTAATAATGGAGGGCTCGAATGGCCTTGCAGATCGAACGCAAGCAGCCCGCCGGCCTCAATGTGCGCATGCAGCAGGGCGGGCCGGCCTATTCGCACGTTGTGGTCGTCAAAGGGCCGGGCACAACGATCTATATCGCCGGCCAACTGGCGCGTGACGCCGACGGCAACATTGTCGGGCCGGGCGACATGCGGGCGCAGATGGAGCAGACCTTCAAGAACCTCGACGCCTGCCTGAAGGAAGCCGGCGCGACCTGGGCCGATGTCGTCAAGACCAACACCTACGTCACCGATTACGCCGCGTTCGCGCAGTGCTCGGATGTCCGCATGCGCTATTTCGGGGTCGCCTCGCCGACCAGTACGACGATCCAGATCAGCGGCCTCGCACAGCCCGGCGCGATGATCGAGATCGAGATGATCGCAGTCGTTGCCTGAGGCTAACGGATCGCATCGTAGAGGCGCTCGTCGTAGAGCGCGCCCTGCATCGGCAGGAGTTTGCCGCGGAAGGTGCGGGCCGGTTCGGTCGCGACATAGGCGTCGAATGCGGCGCGGTCGCGCCATCCCTCGACCAGGAACATGTGGTTAGGCCGGTTGCCCTGCTGCACCGGGTCGAACACTTCATTGCCGGGATCCTGGCGCGCGGCGGCGGCAAGCTGTTTGACGAGGTCGATCGTCTGGTCCTTGAAGCTCGGCACGACATCGACATGGGTCAACACGTAGAGGCTGCGCGGTGCAGGCGCGGCGCTGCCCGGGGCAGCCCCCGCGACATCGAGCGCGACGCAGGGTCGGATGTCGAACGGCGCGATGAGCCGCGTTTGGAGGCTCGCGCTCAGCGCTTCGAGCGCCTTGCCGCCGGCCTCGAGCGCAGCTTGGTCGCGCCACGTCTCGACGAGTACGAAACGGCCCGGCCGGCGCGCTTCATGCAGCGCCAGGATGCCCTGATTACCCGCCGCTCTGTGGGTTTCCGCCGCGAACCGGCGCAGCACCCGCGCCGTCGCATCCGCCGCCGCCGGCGCCGTCTCGAAATAGGCGACGACGTATTGCGGGCCGCTCGCCGCCGGCTCCTGTTGCGAGGTCGCCGGCGCCGGTTGTGCGGGCGCATTTGCCGGCGCCTGCGCCAGCGCCGGCTGTGCCATGACGAGCGCCATCATCACAAATAAGGACCGGCCGGCCGCAAACATCGCGCATCCTCCCCCCGGTTTGATGTTGCCGGATGCTGGCACACCGGCGGCGGCGGTTCAACCGGGGGTTTCTGCGGCGCCGCTATTTGAAATGCGGCATGACCTTTTCGCACAACAGCTGCAATGAACGCATCATCAGCTCGGCCGGAATCGCGCTGCCGAAGTTGAGTTCGGCGAGGATGCCGTCGATGCCGAGATCGCCCTCCAGCCATTTCAATTTGTCCGTCACCCGCTCGGGGCCGCCGACGACGACCTTGTCGCGCAGCACGTCTTCGTAGCTGATCGTGCGGATCTCTTCGAGTTCGGCGCGGCGGCGGCGGTTGGGCGAGCCTTCCAGCCGCGTCGTCAGCGCGCGGTAGCCGCCCATGATGCTCGGTTCGCCTTCCGCGATCGCCTGCTTGTCGTTGTCGCCGACATGCATCGACAGCCGGAGGTAGACTTCGCCGCGCCCCGCATGGCCGGCCGCCTCGTACGCCTCGCGATAGGCCTTGATATCGGGCGCCAGCCCCGACAGCGAGGCGCTGCGCACCGACACGAACAGCGGATAGCCGAGCTTGCCCAGCATCGGAAACGTGTCTTCGCTGGCACCGGCAATGCGGATCGGCGGATGCGGCTTCTGGTAGGGGCGCGGCACGGCGCGCGCGTTGTCGAAGCTGTGGTACTTGCCTTGATAGGAAAACTGATCTTCGGTCCACGCCAGCTTCAGAATGTCGAGCGTCTCGTAAAACCGCTCGCGGCTTTCCTCGTAGGGCACGCCGTACGCACGGTAGGAGCGCGGGTTGCCGCTGCGGCCGGCGCCGAGCAACAGGCGGCCGCGGCTGGTCACGTCAACCGTCGCGGTTTCCTCGGCGAGCCGCAGCGGATGGGTCAACGGCAGCACATGCACCGCGGTGCCGATCTTGATGCGTTTCGTGCGCGCGGCGATCGCGCTCGCGACGTTGAGCGGCGCCGACAGCACCGAGCGCGCAGCCTGCTGGTGGATTTCGGCCAGCCAGAATACGTCCAGCCCCCAGCGCTCGGCCGCCTCGACCTGCTGAAAGCCCTGTTCGAACGCGTCGGCGTCGTTCTGCCCGTCGATCTGGCGGTGAAACTCGTGATACCAGCCGAATTCAAACCCCATGGCGATTCCTTCCGTCGCGCGGCGCCCAACCGGCCATCAAGCCTAGGCCGGCGGCAGGCATCGCGCAAATGCCGATCCCTGATCCGCCTCATAACGCAGCGGCATGGCCGTGCCTTTTCGTGCTAGCATCGGCGACGATGGAACTGCGCAGCCTCAATTATTTCGTCCGCATTGCCGAGCTCGGCAGCATCACCCGCGCCGCCCAGCATCTGCACCTAGCGCAGCCGGCGCTGACGCGGCACGTGCAGCGGCTGGAAGAGGAGCTGGGCGTCGCGTTGTTCACCCGCGCCAACCGCGGCGTGCGGCTGACCGAGGCGGGAGAGCGGCTGCTCGATAGCGCGAGCCGCATCCTGCGCGATGTCGAGCGCACCGGCGACGAGATCCGGGCGCACGACGCCCATCCCAGCGGCCGCATCATTCTCGGCGTCACGCCAACCCTGTGCCCGGTGCTGGTGCCGGAATTGTTTTTTCGCGTGCGCCGCGACTTCCCGCGTGTCGATCTCAAGGTCATGCATGCCGGCATGGTACGGCTGGAGGAATTCGTCATCGACGGCCGCGTCGATATCGCGTTGTTGTCGGAACTGTCGCGCAGCCGTCTCGTGCTGTCGACCCGGCTCGCGCAGGAGGAGATGGTGCTGGTGACGCGCCCGGGTGCGCGGCCGCGGCACGGCGCTGTCGACGGCGCCGAACTCGCCCAAACCCCGCTCGTGCTCGGCGACGGGCTCAGGGCGGCGATGGACACGCTGCTGGCCGGTCGCGACATCGAACTGAAGGTCGAGATCGAGATCAACGACCATGAGACGATGCGGTTGATGGTGCAGCAGGGCGTCGCGTCCTCGATCCTGCCGTATTCGTCGGTCGCGCGGGAATGCGCAAAGGGCCTCGTCGAGGCGCACCGGCTGACCCCGGACGGCCTCTTCCGCACGCTGGCGCTTGGCGTGCGGGTCAGCCGCGGCGCCTCGCAGGCGCGCGATGCGGTCGGCCGGGCGATCGCCGAAGCCGTTTCGGAGATGGAGGGCGCGGGTCGGCTCCGCCTGCCCGCCGGCGAGCGCGCGCCGCGCCGACGGACCAGCACCCGCGCGAGCCGGCCTATCCGGGCCGAAGCCGCTGCGCCATAATGGCGCGAACGGGCAATCTCGCAGCGGAGCCGGTGATGAGCGCGAACGGCGGTTTTATGCATCCGGAATTCCTGATCGAAACCGGCGAGCTGGCAGCGCGGCTCGGCGCACCCGGTCTCGTCATCCTCGATGCGACGACGCATCTGATCCCCGATCCGAAGATCACCTACACGGTCAAGCCCGGCCGCGAGGATTTCGACAAGGGCCACATTCCGGGCGCGCAGTTTGTCGATCTGCAGGCCGATCTGTCGGACAATACCGGTCGATACGGCAAGTTGCGTTTCATGCTGCCGGCGCCCGAGGCGTTCGCCGCGGCGATGGGCCGCCTCGGGGTCGGGGAGGGCAGCCGGGTCGTCCTCTACAGCACAACAACGCCGCAATGGGCGGCGCGCGTCTGGTGGATGCTGCGCAATTACGGCTTCGACAACGCCGCGGTGCTGAACGGCGGCTTCAAGAAATGGACGGCCGAGGGCCGGCCGATCGAAACCGGTTCGGGCCGGCCGCGGCCGCCCGCCCGCTTTGTCGTGCGCGAGGACCGCCATCTGATGGTCGGCAAGGAAGCGGTCAAGGCGGCGATTGGCGATCCCCGGACCTGCACGATAAACGCGCTTTCCCAGGAGCAGCATACCGGCGCCGGCGGGAATACCTATGGCCGCGTCGGGCGCATCGCCAAAAGCGTCAACGTGCCGGCCGCCGCATTGATCGATCCGCAGACTGGCGCGTTTCTACCGGCCGATCAGCTGCGCGCCCGGTTTGCCGCGGTCGGCGCCTTCGACCGCCCGCATGCGATCGCCTATTGCGGCGGCGGCATCGCGGCGAGCAGCGACGCCCTGGTCCTGAGCCTGCTCGGCCATCCCGATGTGAAGCTTTACGACGCCTCGATGTCGGAGTGGTCGAACGATCCGTCATTGCCGATGGAAACGGGCGAATAGACGCGGCCCGCGGCCGGATACGGCGGCGGATCCCGCCCCGATCAATGTGAGACTGCCTAGCCGCCGAGGATCGTGCCGACAGGGATGTCGAGCTCGCTCGACTTGACCTTGGCGCCGTCAGCGAGCCGCACCCGCGATACTTCGACAAAGCCGCCCTGCGCGTGGATGCGCAGACCGGCCGGGCCGGTGCCAACGACCTCGCCAAGCTTTTTGCCGCGCACCGCGCCAAAGGTCGGCGCAATGATCTTCGTGGCGTCGAACAGGTACAGCTTCTGCGCCTCGCCCTCGGCGGATGTCAACGTCGTCCAGGCGCCGGGCGCGGGGTTGCAGCCGCGAATCAGATCGTAGACGAAATCGACGTGGCTGGCCCAGTTGATGCGCGACTCGGCCTCGCGCACCCAGCCCTCATAGCTCGCCTGGCCCTCATCCTGCGTCCATTCGGTGGCGCGACCGGCGGCGACGAGATCGGCGGCCTGCACCAGCGCCTCGACCCCGAGCGGGAAGATCTTGTCGAAATATAGCGAGCCGGCGGTGTCGTCGGCGCCGATCGTGCAGCGCTTCTGCAGGATGACGGGTCCCTCGTCGAGGCCGGGGGTGGGGCGGAAGATCGACAGCCCGGTTTCGCTGCGGCCGCGAATGATCGCCCACGGGATCGAGGCGGGGCCGCGATGCAGCGGCAGCAGCGACGGGTGAAACTGGATCATGCCGTGTTTCGGGATCGCGCAGAATTCGGGCGGCGCGAACAGCAGCACATACGCCATGACGCCGATATCGGCGTCGCACGCCTTTAGCGCGGCCTGCGCCTCGGGGTCGGCGTATTTCGCAAAGCGGTGGACCGGCAGCTTTTTCTCCTCGGCGGCGGCGACCAGCGGGTCGGGCCGTGCACCGGGCCGCTCCGGTGCCGCGAACACGCCGGCGACCGTGTCGCCGCGCTCGAGGAACGCCTCCAGGACGGCCTTGCCAAAAGCCTGCTGACCAACGATGACGATGCGCATGTCGCCTCCCTTACCGTGGCGTGACGGCGGACGCGGAGATTTCCACGCCTGCCGCCCGCCGGCAAGCCCGTCGGTGCAGCAAACCCGAACGCCGCGGCTCGTCAGCCCGCCGGCTGTCCGGTCTGCGCGCGCACGAAATCGCAGATCAGCTCGATGGCGCGCCGCGCCGCCTCGCTCCCCGGGTCGCGCGGGATGAAAGTGTGCGGCTGGCCGGCGAATTTGTGCAGTTCGATGCGGCCGCCATTCGCCTGCCAGGCGGCGGCGAAGCGATCGGCCATGTCGGGCGTTACATTGTCGTCGGCGGTGCCCTGCACGAGGATCGCGGGCGGCAGCGGTCGCAAAGCCCCACCCTGATCGAGCAGCCGCTGCGGGTTGCCCTCCGCCATCTCCGCCTCCGATGCCCAGTAGGCGTCGTGCGCCTGCTGCAGCCGGGTATTGCCCTTGTCCTTGACCATGCGATAGCGCGCCAAGGGGTCGGCGATCGGCCAGCACAGCACGAGATAAGGCAGCGTAGCCGAGGTCGTCGGATCTTCCGGCAGCGGCAATGCCGCATAACGCGGGTCGGCCGGTCTGAGAGCGCTGAGCAGGAGCTGGTGGGCGCCGCTCGACGTGCCGAGCCCGCCGACGAGATCGCGACGGCTGCCAAATTCCGCCGCATGCGCCTTTAGCCAGCGCGTCGCGTAACTGATGTCGGCGATCGAATGCGGATAGCGCCACGGGGGCGGCATGCGGAAATCGATCGCCAGCACGATGATGCCGCTCTGCGCCAGCGCCTCGTCGAGCGGCGCGTTGTTGAGCCGGTCGCCCGATGCCCAGGCGCCGCCATGCACGTCAAGCAGCGCCGGGAACGGCCCGTCGCCCTGCGGCCGATAGAGCCGTGCCAAAAGCGGAGTGCCATTGTCTTGCCGATATTCCAGGTCGCGGGCTTCCACCGCAAAGTGCGCCGTAACCGCCGCCTCATTTGCCATTTTGCCGGTCTCCGTTGCGTTCGGGGCAGCATGCCCGTCCGCAGCGCCGCTTCCAAGCGGGCGATTGCGGCGGACGAAGCGCCGGCCGCGGCGTTCATCGGGTGACGATCATGCGCTCAATTTCGCGAGACGATACCATGCTCCCGCATCGCGCTGCCGCAGCGCTGGCCGTGTCCGCCCTGTTAACCGTCCCCGCTCTCGCCCAAAGCCCGCCTGGCCCGCCATGGCCGGAGGTTGTTTCGCCCGGCGGCATCACGCTGCGCTGGTATCCCGACGATGTCAGCGAAGCGACTGCCCAGGCCGTCGCCGACATGCATTGCGCGGCGATCGGGCGAACCGCCGTATTGGCGGAATTGGAACAGGACGGCAGCGTCCAACTCGGCACGTATCGCTGCCGCTGAGACAATGGAGCCGCGCGGCTGCTCAGATAATTCCGCATGAAATAGACAGATTAACCATTCGCAAATTATTTGTCGGCAAACTCATTCGCGATGTTACAGCTTGCGGTTGAGTTCGGGGCGGCGAACGAGGAGCGCGAATTCGGCGCGTGGACGGGCTATCGCCTGCCGGACGATCGCACCGCATGGCATCCGCTGGTTGCGCGCCTCTATGAATATTGGCTGACAGTCAAGCCGTCCTGCCGCCTGCCGGGGCGGCAGCATATCGTGCCGGAAGAGATTGCGCCGCTGTGGTCGCGTCTGGTGTTGTTCGATGTGGTGCAGCGGCCGCTGCGCTTCCGCTACTGCTTCTGCGGCAGCGAACTGGTGCGGGCGTTCGGCTGCGAGGTCACCGGGCGGTGGCTCGACGAGGTGCATCCGCAGATGATGGCGGACCCCGACCCACGCGACCGCTTTCGCTTTATGGCGACGACCGGAATGCCGACGTGGCGCCGCGGCCGGCCGCATTGGGTCGCCAACCCCGACCACCGCACGGTCGAGAGCTGCGTCGTCCCGCTCGCCACCGACGGAGCGACGGTCGATAAAATGCTTGGCATCACGGTCGCGTTCGACATGAACGGCCGGGAAATCTGACGTCGCCGGCCCGGCGTCGCCGGGTTTTGACGGGCAGGGATGCCGCTGCCGCCGCGCCGCTCAACCGATCGCCAGCATGCGCTCGACGGCAAGGCGGGCGCGCGCGGCGATATCGGGCGCGACGGTCACCTCGTGCGTCATCGTTTCGAGCGCGTGGCGGATGTTTTTCAGCGTGATGCGCTTCATGTGCGGGCACAGGTTGCATGGACGCACGAAGTCGAGGTCGGGGTATTGCAGCGCGACGTTGTCGCTCATCGAACATTCGGTCAGCAAAACGACGCGGACCGGCCGCTCCCGGCCGACATAATCAGCCATCGCCGCGGTCGAGCCGGTGAAGTCGCATTCGGCGACGACCTCGGGCGGGCATTCCGGATGGGCCAAGACGGTGAGGCCGGGATGCGCGGCGCGCAATTCGCGGATATCCTCGGGCGTAAAGCGCTCGTGCACCTCGCAATGGCCCTTCCAGGCGATGATCTCGACATCGGTGTGGGCGGCGATGTTGCGGGCGAGGTACTCGTCCGGGATCATGATGACGCGAGGCTCGGCCAACGCCTCGACGATCTTCTTGGCGTTGCCTGAGGTGCAGCAGATATCGCTCTCCGCCTTCACCGCGGCCGACGTGTTGACGTAAGTGACGATCGGCACGCCTGGATAACGCTGCCGCATCAGGCGCACATCATCGGCGGTGATCGATGCGGCAAGCGAGCAGCCGGCTTCGACGTCGGGGATCAGCACAGTCTTCTCGGGATTGAGCAGCTTGGCGGTCTCGGCCATGAAATGGACGCCGGCCAGGACGATGACCTGGGCGTCGGTGCGCGCCGCTTCGCGCGCCAGCGCAAGGCTGTCGCCGGTGATGTCGCCGACGGTGTGGAAGATGTCGGGGGTCTGGTAGTTGTGCGCGAGGATGACCGCATTCTTCTCGCGCTTCAATGCGAGGATCGCGGCGATGTCGTTGGCCAGTGCCGGCCATTCGAGGGGCGGCACATGGCGCTCGACGCGGGCGTAGAGATCGGGTAGCGGCAGCGGGCGGGCGGGATGCGGCGCGGCGGTTTCGAGCATGGCGAGATCCTCAGACTCTTATACTCATATTGAGCATTTCAACGACCCAGAAACGCCGGACGTATCACCGGTCCGGCGTCAGGCAGCTTATGCTGAATATGAGAATAAGGAGCGATCGGCCGGCGTCAACCCCTGTTACGCTTTCGTGACGCATGCCAGCCCGCCGCTCGCCGCCGGCGCCGTATCGCGCTTGACGGAAATGCGACAACCTGTCCATTATTCCGACCATCCAAGGGGTGCCCCCATCAGGGGCTGAGAGACCGCTGAGACCGCGGTAAACCCTTCGAACCTGATCCGGGTCGTGCCGGCGTAGGGACAGGAACCGGGCCAAAGCGCCGCTTTTCCCATATCGCCGAGCGTCCGCGGATCGTCGCAATGGAGACGAGGATGCCCGATTCCGCCCCGCTGACCAATCCGGTTCCGGAAGTGACGACTGGTCCGTTCCCATCGTCGCGCAAGGTTTATGTCGGCGGCAAGCGCCACGGCGATGTGCGCGTCGCGATGCGCGAGATCGATCTTGAAGCCGGCTCCGGCGAACCGCCGGTGCGGGTCTACGACACCTCGGGCATCTATTCCGATCCTGCCGCGGCGACCGACATCCGCGCCGGGTTGCCCGAATTGCGGCGGGCGTGGATTGTCGCACGCGGCGATGTCGAGGAGATCGAGGGGCGCGACATTAAGCCGGAGGACAATGGCCTGCGGCGCGGCGAAGCCGGCTCGGTGCCGGTGTTCAACCGCGCCGGCCGCAAGGTGTTGCGGGCGAAGCCGGGCGAGGCCGTGACGCAGATCGCCTATGCGCGCCGTGGCATCGTCACGCCGGAGATGGAATACGTCGCGATCCGCGAAAATTTGGGGCGCGAGGAGGCGCTGCGGCGGATCGACGAGGGCCGCTCGTTTGGCGCGACGATCCCCGAGCATGTGACGCCCGAATTCGTGCGCGACGAGATCGCCCGCGGCCGCGCGATCATCCCCAACAACATCAACCACCCGGAAACGGAGCCGATGATCATCGGCCGCAATTTCCTCGTCAAGATCAACGCCAATATCGGCAATTCGATCGTCACATCGGGGGTCGGCGAGGAAGTCGACAAGATGGTGTGGGCGACGCGCTGGGGCGCCGATACTGTCATGGATCTGTCGACCGGCCGCAACATCCACACGATCCGCGAATGGATCATCAGGAATTCGCCGGTGCCGATCGGTACCGTGCCGATTTACCAGGCGCTGGAAAAGGTCGGCGGCAAGGCCGAAGACCTGACCTGGGAACTGTTCCGCGACACGCTGATCGAGCAGGCCGAGCAGGGTGTCGATTACTTCACGATCCACGCCGGCGTGCGCCTCGCCTACATCCCGCTGACCGCCTCGCGCGTCACCGGCATCGTCTCGCGCGGCGGCTCGATCATGGCGAAATGGTGCCTCGCGCATCACCAGGAGAATTTCCTCTACACGCATATCCGCGAGATCAACGAGATCATGCGCGCCTATGACGTGAGCTATTCCTTTGGTGACGGGCTGCGGCCCGGCTCCAACGCCGACGCCAACGATCGGGCGCAGTTCGCCGAACTGGAGACCCTGGGCGAATTGACCAAATACGCCTGGGAAGACGGCGTCCAGGTCATGATCGAAGGCCCGGGCCATGTCCCGATGCACAAGATCAAGATCAATATGGACAAGCAGTTGGAGGAATGCGGCGAGGCGCCGTTCTATACGCTCGGGCCATTGGTGACCGACATCGCGCCGGGCTACGACCACATCACATCGGGCATCGGCGCGGCGATGATCGGCTGGTTCGGCACCGCGCTACTGTGCTACGTAACGCCGAAGGAGCATCTGGGGCTGCCCGACCGCGACGACGTGAAAGTGGGTGTCGTCACCTACAAGATCGCCGCGCACGCCGCCGACCTCGCGAAGGGCCACCCGGCGGCGCGCCTGCGCGACGACGCCCTGTCGCGCGCGCGGTTTGAATTCCGCTGGAAGGACCAGTTCAACCTGTCATTGGACCCCGAGACGGCCGAGAAATTCCACGACCAGACGTTGCCGGCCGAAGGGGCGAAACTGGCGCATTTCTGCTCGATGTGCGGCCCGAAATTCTGCTCGATGCAGATCACCCAGGAAATCCGCGACTATGCTAAATCCGGCATGGCCGAGAAGTCGGAGGAGTTCCTGCAGCAGGGCGGCGAAATCTACCGCGACGAACACGGCCGCCCGCGCGCCGCCGCGGATTGAACCAGTGTCGTGATTCCGGGCACCGCGCCGCATGGGTGATGGTATGAGTGACCCAGCCGTCGAAACCTGGCGGTATGGGATGGAGGATGGATCTAGCTCCACGGTCTACAGCAGTCGTCAGCAGGCAGACGCCGCACTCCCCGATCTCGTATCGATCCCCTTGCAACAAAGCCCGCGGTACTCGCGCGGTCGGATGAGGCTGAAGCTTGACGAGAATCTGAGCCGCGGCGTAGCCGAACTGTGCCGCGCGGCCGGGCACGACGTGATGACGGTGCGCGGCCGAGTGCGGATTCACCTCGCCAAAGGCCAGGAATAGGTTCCCGGAATCGCGGTGGAAACGATGAAGCAGCGGGTCTACGGGCGGCGGCGCGGGCGTCGGTTGCGCCCCGGCCGCCGGCTCCTGACCGACGAATTGCTGCCGCGGCTCGCGATCGAACTGCCGCAACAGGGACCGCTCGACCCGGCGGCGCTGTTCACGCCGCCGCGCCGCGACGTCTGGCTCGAAATCGGCTTCGGCGCCGGCGAGCATCTCGCCGAACAGGCCGAGCGCCACCCGGAAATCGGCTTTCTCGGCAGCGAAGTCTTCGAAAACGGCGTCGCCCGGCTGATCGGCGACATCGCGCACCGCGAACTCGCGAATATCCGCATCTTCGCCGATGATGCGCAGCTGCTGCTGGAGCGGCTGATGCCGGCCTCGATCGGGCGGCTCTTCATCCTGTTTCCCGATCCCTGGCCGAAGGAGCGCCATCACAAGCGCCGGCTGATCGCGCCGCCGACGCTCGACCGGCTTGCTGCGATTCTGCGGCCGGGCGCCGAACTGCGTCTCGCCACCGACGATTCGGGTTATCTCGCTTGGATGCTGCGGCATCTGACCGCGCATCCCGAGTTCCGGTGGACGGCGCGCCGGCCGTCGGATTGGCGCCAGCGGCCGCACGACTGGCCGCCGACGCGCTACGAAAAAAAGGCTTTGACCGCCGGCCGCAGGCCCGCCTTCCTGCGCTTTGTCAGGCGGACGCGATGACGCACCCAGGGCCTATACCCGACAGCGCCGCTCTTCTGCTAAGAGCCGCCGATGCCGTTACCGGACCTTCGCGAGCGTTCGCCGTGCCGCCGCGCCGCCCGCGTGCTGCTCGCCGTCGCGCTCGCCGGACTGACCGGCGGCTGTCAGGCGGTCAATGATCTCTGCGGGGTGGCCGACAATATCGGCGGGATGGCTGATAATCTCGGCGGGATGGCTAATAATCTCGGCGGGGCGGCCGGCAGTCTCTACGCGAGCCTCTACACGCGACTGTTCGGAGAGCCGCAGGCGGCATCACGGGCAATTCTCAGGTTGAGGCCGCCGCCACCGCCGGCGCCGGTGCTGGCCGATAGGGTGGTCGTCTTCAAAAAGCGGCGCCTGCTCGAACTGGTGCGCGGCGGCGAAGTGTTCGCCTCGTTTCCGATCGCGCTCGGGCCGCATCCGGAGGGGCCGAAGGAGCAGAAGGGCGACGGGCGCACTCCGGAGGGCGGTTATACGATCGACTGGGAATCAGCCGATACGAAATACACTGGCGAATTGCATATCTCGTATCCCGATGCGGCGGACCGGGCGCGCGCAGCGGCGATGGGCGTCGATCCCGGCGGCGCGATCTTCATTCACGGCCTGCCCGATGATTTCGGCCCGCACGACCCGCCGCGGTGGTATCGCGACTGGACCGAAGGCTGTATCGCCGTCGGCAACCTGGCGATCTACAAGATCATGCGCGCCGTCCCGGTCGGGACGCCGATCGACATCCTGCCGTGACGCCGCCCGAATGCTCGGGAAACGCTCTTGCGGCGGTCGTCTGTTTGACTATATTGCCCCGAAAGAAGTCCCATACGGTCCTGGCGGACCGCTGCGCGGGTGGGCCAAACGGCCCACCTTTTGTTTGCGGCACCCGGCGGACGAAGGAAGAAAGGATTGCCGATCGATACGACCGAGATCGCCCGCATCGTCGAGCCGTCGCTCGAGGCGATGGGATATCGCCTGGTGCGGGTCACGCTGCGCGGCCGGCACCGTCCGACGCTGCAGCTGATGGCCGAGCGGCACGACGACCAGCCGATGAGCGTTGACGACTGTGCCGAGATCAGCCGCCAGCTCTCGGCGCTGCTCGACGTCGCAGACCCGATCGCCGGCGCCTACACACTGGAGATCAGCTCGCCCGGCATCGATCGGCCGCTCGTCCGGCCGGACGATTACGACCGCTTTGCCGGTTACGAGGCGCAGATCGAATTGGCGCAGCCGCTGGACGGCAGAAAGCGCTTCCGCGGCCGTCTGTTGGGCCGCAGCGACGGCGCCGTTCGGCTGGCGAGCGCCGACGGCGAGAGCCGCCTGCCGCTTGCCGCGATCGCGAAGGCCAAGCTGGTGCTGACCGACGAACTCCTGGCGCTGGCGCAAAAGCCGCCGCCCACGCATTGACCGACGAGATACCGACGAGATTAAGCATGGAAAGCACGACGACATACGCCCGTCCCGAGCTGCTGCAGGTCGCCGACACCGTTGCCCGCGACAAGGGCATCGACAAGGACGAGGTGCTGGAGGCGATGGAGCAGGCCATCCAGAAGGCCGGGCGCTCGAAATACGGCCTGGAGTACGATATCCGGGCCGAAATCGATCGGCGCAACGGCGAGATCCGCCTGTTGCGCTTCCGCGAGGTCGTCGACGCGGTCGAGAACGAGGCGACGCAGATCCCGCTTGCCGCCGCGCAGCGGCTCAATGCCGCCGCCGAGATCGGCGATTTCATCACCGATCCGCTGCCGCCCATCGATTTCGGCCGCATCGCCGCGCAGACCGCCAAGCAGGTCATCGTCCAGAAGGTGCGCGACGCCGAGCGGCAGCGCCAGTACAACGAGTTCAAGGATCGCGTCGGCGAGATCGTCAACGGCCTCGTCAAGCGCGTCGAGTTCGGCAACGTCGTCGTCGATCTGGGCCGCGCCGAGGCGATGCTGCGGCGCGACGAATTGCTGCCGCGCGAAAGCTTCCGCCAGGGCGAGCGCGTGCGCGCCTACATCTATGACGTGCGGCAGGAGACGCGCGGGCCGCAGATCTTCCTGTCGCGCACCCATCCGCAATTCATGGCCAAGCTGTTCGCGCAGGAGGTGCCGGAGATCTACGACGGCATCATCGAGATCCGCGCCGTCGCGCGCGACCCTGGCAGCCGCGCCAAGATCGCCGTCGTCTCGCGCGACAGCGGCATCGACCCGGTGGGCGCCTGCGTCGGCATGCGCGGCAGCCGCGTCCAGGCCGTGGTCGGCGAATTGCAAGGCGAAAAAATCGACATCATCCCTTGGTCGTCCGATCCGGCGACGTTCGTCGTCAACGCCCTGGCGCCCGCCGAAGTCAGCAAGGTCGTCATGGACGAGGAGCAGAAGCGCATCGAGGTCGTCGTTCCCGATGACCAGCTGTCGCTGGCCATCGGCCGGCGCGGCCAGAATGTGCGGCTCGCTTCGCAACTGACGGGCTGGGACATCGACATCCTGACCGAAGCCGAAGAATCGGAGCGGCGCACCGAGGAGTTCCGCAGCCGCAGCCAGATGTTTATCGACGCGCTCGACATCGATGACGTGATCGCCCATCTCCTGGTCACCGAAGGGTTCGGCTCGCTTGAGGAAGTCGCCTACGTCGCGGTCGAGGACCTGGCCGAGATCGAGGGCTTCGACGTCGAAGTTGCCACCGAATTGCAGGAACGCGCCCGCGCCG
>DATJSO010000046.1:0-23222 GCA_035504075.1 Allostellaceae bacterium
TCGGAGATCAGGAGATGGCAGGCGGTGCGAACGGCGAGAACAACCGCACCGCGCGATCCTTCAGCGGCGCCAGCCGCGCATCGCCGCGCACGACGCCCTGCGCCCAATACGCGTGTACGAGCTGCGGCCATGCGGTGATGATCGCGCCGTGCGAAAACGTGCGGCCGAAGCGGAACAGCGCGACGTCGCCCGGCTGCGCCGCGGCGACCGGGCGCGCGTAGCGGAGGAGGCCCTCCATATAGCGCTCCGCGTCGCGGTGCAGATGCCAATCCGGCACGTAAAACGGTGGTACGATATGGCCACTGACCGCGGCGCGCTCGTAGACCTCGGCCAGCAGCATCAGGCAGTCGACGCCACCGCGACGCCCCTTGATCCGGCCGGCGTGGTGAAACGGCGTGCCGATCCACGACATCGCCTCCTGCACGACAGCAGCGCGGCGCGCGCAGAGCGCGGCGGACGGCGCAACTCGCGCACCGCCGGCGTCACCATGCGTCACTTCTTCCATTTTCGTCCTTCCTCTTCGGCGAGGCCGAGCGCAAACGCGAGCAGCACGGCGACGATCGCGGCCGCGAGGCAGACGATCGCGGCCGCGACATGCGGCTCGAACGTGACAGTGACCGGTGCCGGCGGCATCAGAACGCCATTTCCGGCGGCGGGATGTACGGAAAGCCGCCGAACCGCGCGAGGTTGTTGCGCAACGCGCAGCCGGCACTGCCATTTGTCGAATGATCGCAGCCCGGCAGCGCGTAAAACTGGTCGCCGATTGCCACCGGATAGAGCCACGGCTGCAGTTGCGCCAGCGTTGTTCCGTCGGGCGAGATCGACGCGATCGTGCGCCGATAGCCGGTGTTGGCCCCGGTCGCGCCGACGAGCGTGCCCTCGACGTAGTCAAAGATATTGGACGCGATCGGCGACGCCAGGATGACGCCGGATTGCGTCGCGACGGTTTGCGTCACGGTCAATTGCGCCGGCCCGCCGGTCGTGCCGTCGGCGGCGCTGCCGGTGGCGCGGTTGTAGCCGCACATCGCGTCGCCGAAGATGTGGCTGCACGAGGCGGCGAAGAGGCGGCGCGGCATCTGCTGCACCGCGAGCAGGTTCATCAGGGATTTCACCTTCATCGCGATCGCCGATCGGCCGATGTCGCACGCGGCGACACGGCCGCAGAACCATGTCAGGCAACCGAGGCTCGTATCGCCGGGCGCAGCACCGAAAAGCCGGTCCAATTCCACCGTCGCGCCGTCGAACAGGCCGATGCGCACGGCATCGGCGAACGCGAACGTGCCGATCAGATCGGTCGGTGCCGCAAAGATGTCGATGTCGAGCTCGGCCGCCTCGACGCCGACCTTTGTCGTGATGTTCGAACGGCCAAAGCGCGGCCCGAGCGCAAAGCTCTGCGCGCTGCCGTAGTTGAGGCTGTTGGGGTCGGCGAAGCCGGCGGCCGCCACCGTCACCGCGGCATTGCCGCCGGTATAGCGCAGTGTCAGCCCGTCGGAGAGCGCGAAGGTGTAAAGATCGACCATCCACGCTTCGTAATTGGCGCCGGCGAGGAACGTGGCCAGCGCCGCCGGGCAGGGTCTCATGGCAGCACGCTCTCGAATTTGACGGATTTGGCCTGCCACAACTGGTAGAGGAAATTCTCGAAGTCCATCGTGTCACCGCTGAAGTGGCACAGGAAGCAATAGGAAAAATCCGCAGTTACATAGACGCCGCTGCCGGGCGGCGTCGTGAAGCTCAGCGTATCGCCGACGCCGGAATAGCCGAACTGGCTGCCGACGCTCCAGCCGGAGATCTGCTTGACGCCGTTCAGATAGACGTTGAACGGCTGCGAACCGTCGGCAATTGCGGCCAGCACGAGGTCGTAAAAACTGGCGCCGAACAGCCTCTGCAGCGGCCACGACGAAATCACGCCGTTGCCGAGGCCGATAAAGCCGCCGGTGACCTGGCCGTCGCTCGGATCCGCGAACAGGAAGTTGCCGTAGGCGCCCTGCAGCGCGAGAAAAAAGCCGGCGAGCGAGCGCAGCTCGTCATAGCCGATCCCCGGCCCGACGCTGCTGCCGGCGCGGGTGTCATTGGCGTCGCGCAGCAACGGAAACGTCAGTGTGAAGCTCCAGATCGGGTACTGCTGATCGACGAGGCGCAATTGCCGGCCGCTGACCGATTTTTGCGTGCGCGTCTGAAAGCGGGGGCTTTTCGTCACCGACCAGCCCCAGCCGGGCAGGCTCGGCAGCAGCGGCGGGGCGCTCATCTAATGTGTCCTGTTCAATCGAATATTCGGCCGGGCGGGGTGATCGTCAGAGACTGCGCGGCGTCAACGCGTTCGACCGCAGCATCGAGCGGACGACGTCCGGGCTCCGTGCCATGAGGCCCTTGAACCAGCGCTCGACCGCCGGCCCGTCGGACGGGCCGTGGAAATGCAGGTGCAGGTCGCCGCCGCCGGCGGCGCCATCTCCGCCGCCCGCCGCGATGATGCGCTGCAAGCCTTCGCTGATCGGCGCCGGCAACACCATTTCGCGAGCGTGCAGCAGGGCCGGCCGGGCGCCGGCAAAGCTCGGCAGCACCCAGCCGCCGGCCGCCGACGGCACGATGCCGCCCGCCGAGAACGCGAACAGGCCGCCGAGAAACCCGAGGATGCCGCCGCCGCCGGCCGCTGCCGAACCGAGTTCGGCGGTGCCGCCGGCCACTTGCGCGGCGCTGCCCACGGCGCCGACGGCGCTGGCGCCGCTGGTCGCGGTCGCGGTGCCGAGCGCCGCCGTCAATGTCGCGAGCGCCGTCGTGTTGGCGGCCAGAGCTGCGGCATTGGCGGTTGTCGCGGCCGCACCGCCAAGCGCTTGCGGTGCGCCCGTCAGCCAATTGCTGACGGCGTTGCCGAGTACGTCGCCGACGCCCTGGCCGGCTTTCGGGGCCGCCTGGCCGAGCAGCGAGGCGAGCGGTCCCGCGGCGGCGTGCGACAGCGTCGTGCCGGCGAGGCCGACAAGGCCGCTGTCGGCCGACAACGCGACGCGCTGGGCAGCGCGCTGCCAGGTCAGCGTGCCGCTGACGAGGCCGGCAACGGCCCGCTGCCAGCCGGCGCCGATCTGGTCGAAGGCCCGGATATACGGTTGCGCGATACGGCTCGCGCCGCTCGCCGCGGTACTCGTGGCGTCGGCAAAGGCGCTCTTCAGCTGCGCCACCGGCTGCGCCGCCGCGGTGATCGCCTGGCGCAAGTCGCCGAATGCCGCGACCGCGTCGCTGACATCGGCGCCGACCGTCATCTCGATATCGTCAGCCATGTCTGTTCTCGTTGCGGCGGGCGCGGGCGCGGGCGCGGTTGCGCTCGCGCAATGCCGCGGCGTCGAGGAGCGGCGCCGGCATCGCAACACTGCCGGAGCGCGCCACGACAAGGCCGGGCGGCGGCGCGGCGGCGAGCGCGGCGACCGAATTTTCCGCCAGGGCGGCAGCCGGCGGCCGCCAGCCGAGCACGCGCGCGATCGACTGCAGCATCACATGCGCCGGCGGGTGATCGTGCCAGTAGCGGAAAATTTCGCCGGCCTCGGCGAGCGTCACGGCGTCGATGTCGCGCCAACTCCAGTGGCAGCCGGTGGCGAGGGCGCCGTAGATGGCGCCGAGCGCATCGCGGGGGCTTTCTCCGCCACCGGCCCCGCTTCCCCCGCGGCGGTGTCCGCCGCAGGGCGCAGGCCGGCGACGCGCAATACCGCGGCGACCGCCTCGTTCAGTTCGGCGACGCCGGCTTCGAGGTCGAGCAATGCCTCGGCCGAGAGATCGGGGTGCGCCGGCGCGAGGCCGGCGACGACGACATCGGCCGCCGCCGCGATCAGCGCGCCGCCCGACTGCCCGCCCATCGCGTCGAGCGCATCGACGAGCCGGCGCAGCTGGCCGAGTTTCAGCGGCCGCAACTGGAACGTACGGCCGCCGAGCGTGATGGTTTCGCGCATCATCATCCTCCACAGCACTTGTCGGCGCAGCACCGTCCGCCGACGACGCAACGCCGCGTCGCGGCTTTTTCCGCGCTACTCGTTGACGGACAGCGTGCCGATCGTGCCGGTCGGGTCGGCGAAGGCGCTGAAGTCGAATTCCTGGATCTCGTAATCGTCGATCTTCGTCGGCAGCGACAGTTTCGTCGCGGTGCAGGCGTTCAGCACCAGCGCGAGGCCGGCCGGCACGCCCTGTGTCGTCTTTGTCGTGTAGAATGTCGCCTTGAAGGTCGGCGTGTAGCCCATCAGCTGGTTGGTCAGCACCAGCTTTTTGCCGGCGGCAGCGTTGTAGAGATAGCTGACCAACAGCGCCGCGCCGGCGTCGGCGGATGACAGCGTATAAATGCCGGTCGTCAAATTCACCGAATACTGGCCGGTTGTCGCCGGCGTCGTGACGCGCGTGAAACGGCCGCCGGCATTGCTGCCGCTGGCGTACCAGACGCCGAGATCGTCGACGAAATTGGCCGCCTCCGCCACCGTCACCGTATAGGGGCTGGTGGCGGGCACGTTCTGCGCCTCGCTTTCCGACACCGTCAGCTGGCCCGCCGCCGGCGTCTGGCCGAAGAACAAGTCGCCGTAGATCGCGCCGAAGATGCGGGCGAACTTGGCCTTGCCGGTGATCTTGCCCTGCCCGCGCGCGATGTCGATCGGAAACTGGAACTGGCCGTACAGTTCCTTCGTCTGCCAGTCCCAGTCGATCTCGACATCCTGCAGGATGCCGAACTGGTCGGGGCCGATGCCGGACCCGGTCTGGTCGGTGCGGTTGCCCCACAACGCACCGGCGCCGAATGCAAGCTGCATGTCATCTAACTCCTGTGGCGATTTTTGTCGTCATCGCCGGACGTGTCCGGCATTCCGGCGGGTGGCGCGACGGCGTCTACCGCGACTAGACGCAGAGGATCTGCACCGGCACGATCGCGATCGCCTGATCGCGCAAGGCGCCCTCGTCGGTGGCGATCTTGCCGGCAATGCAGGCGTGCTGCACAAAGGCCGGCAAGCTCAATGTCTGCAGGCCGGTCGCCGCCGGGGGCGCCAGCGCCGCCTCGACCGCATCGACGAGCGGGTTCAATATCGACGCCGGGGAGCGGTAGGGATCGCTCGAATGGGCATAGATGCACAATTCGACCGCGAGCTGCCAGACGATCGGCGCGCCCAATACTTTGACGTCGGCAAGCTCGCTCCGCTGGCGCATAAAGAGCGCCGGCTGCTCGGCCGGCGTCACCTCGCTCCAATGCCGCCAGCGCCGCTCGGCCGTCGCAAAGCCGCCAGCGCCGGCGGCCAGCGTGAACAGCGCCTGGTAGATTTCCTCGCGGCGGATCATAGCGCGGCAGCCAAGGTCGCCGTGTCGGTCGCGCTCGGCGCCAGTTGATGGACAAAGCCGGCAACCGGCGCCACCTGGCGGTACTGCGCGAGAAGCAGCTTCACGTCGGCGCTCATATCGGCCTGCGAATAGGTGACGGTTTCGTTGCCGCCGAGCGCACGCCCGACTTCACCGATGTGGACGCGCTCGCGGTAGCGCTGGCAGACCAGCTCGATGCAGGCCTGCGCGACATCGGGCGGCGTCATCGTGTAGCCGGCTGTATAGGTGACGATGACGTTCTGCGGCCGCCGGGTGAAAACATAGCCGCGCAGCGCCAGTTCGGTCGGCGTGAAGACATAGCCGGCGGTAAAGCCGCCGTCGTCCGGGGCCGGCGGGATATCGAGGCCGTCGATCGACAGCGACAGCACCGCCGTGACGGGGACATTGGCAAAGGCGAGGCGCTGGCCGCCGCTGCCGTCGCGCACTTCCCGGTAATCCGACGGCGCGATCTGCCGCCCGAGCCAGGTCAGGACGAAGCGGCTGGCGGCGGTGACAAGCCGCGTCAAGAGCACGTCGTCGGTATCGGGAAACGCGTTCTGCCCGGTCTGCAGCCACGCTTTCACATCGACCAAATTTGTCAGGTCGCCAAACGCCATTCACCCGCCTCCGATCTTATGCGTCATGACCGCGCCAGCGAGACCCGCGGGTCAAGCCCGCGGGTGCCGGTTTGCCGGCGCGGCAATGATCAGCCGTTGCCGATATTGGTGATGACGCCCATCGCGAACGGCGCGTAGACCGCCAACACCTCTTCGGCATAGACGCCGACCTGGCGCTGCCGCGTGACCACCGGCCAGTCAATCTGGTAGTAATCCTGCCGCGTCTTCACTTCGGCGACGTTCGGCACCTCGTTCGACTGGTACTGGATCGGCAGGTTTTCGGCCCAGCGGATGGATGCGGATCGGGATGCGCAGCCCGCCGTTCAACGCGAACGGATTGAAATAGTATGACAGCGCACCGGCCGCGGCGAGATCATACGGATTGGCATCCTCGCCGACATTGTAGCGCAGCAGCGGCCCCGACGCGTTCGACAGCACCTTGCTGGTGATGTTGCGCAATTCCTGCACATTGACGTAGAGCACGGTCGGCGACAGCTGGTAGTTGCTCCACATCGTCTGGAACATCGTGTCGATCTCGTTGACCGAGCCGCGCCCCGAGGCGGTCAGGAACGTGCCGGTGCCGGCGGTGCCGGTGCCGAGGATGTTGACGTAGGCGTTGGAGCCGGCGCTGAGCGCGGTCGTCAACAGACCATTATAGGCGTAGTTCGGATTGGCCGAATTGTCGGCGGTGATCGCGGTCGCGGCCTGCTGCCCCGCGGCGAGCGGCGCCGAAAAGGCGGCGCTGTTGATCGTCGTGATCGCCTGCAGGCTTTCGCTGCCGACGGCGCCGACATACCAGGCGTAGGCGACCGCGCCCTGGATCGCCGTGACGCTGGCGAAAAGCGCCTGGCCCGAGGTGACGGCCTGCGTCGCGTTGTTGCTCCGGTTGGACGAGCCGCCGTTCAACACAAAGGTCTTGCCGTCGGCGCCGGTGATCGTCTTCGTCGTGGCGAGGCCGGCGGCAATGCTCGAATTCTGGTAGCCTTCGAGCGTCAGCGCGGCGACGATGACGGAATAGGTGGCGGCGGGCAACGTCGCGCCGCTGCCGGAGGCGGACAAGGCCGGCGTCGCCGGCGTTCCCAGTTGCAGTGATGCGTTGCCGGCGAGGATCGCCATCTCCTCCTTCAGCATCATCTTCTGCAGCAGGCGGAAGGTCATGCGCGCCTGCACATCCTCGAAATAGCGGGCGGCGCTGATCGCTTCGTAGGTGACGGCGTCTTCCTCGCCGATCGTCACATAAGAGGCGGATTTGGACGCCGTCGCGTACGCCATCTGGCCGGAACGCTGGCCTTCCGGAACCCAGCCCATCGCGTCGAAGCCGGAACCGATCAACGCCGTTACCTGGCGCCAGTTGGTCGCGACGCCGGTGCCGCCGCCGACGCGCGGCAGCGCATTGCGGATCGGCGTCACAAACGGGTAGAGGTTTTTCGCCGGCGCCTGCAGGTCGTAAGCGACTAGGCCGGTCGCGGTCGAGATCGTCTTCGAGATCTGGTCGTCGGGCAGCGCGAGCGCACCCTTCACCAGATCCAGCGTGTCCTGGGTCGGGTTCATGTGGGTCCTTCCTGGGGGTCCTGGGTCGTTCCGTCTCGGGCAACAAAAAACCCGCCGGGTGGCGGGCAGGTTCGAGGGGGACTGATGACGGTCAGCGCCTCGGCCAAGCGCCGGCGGCGAGCGGAGCGGCGTGGGCGGCCTTGATCAGGGCGAGTGTGCGTTCCTCCTCGCTCATGCGGGCCAGCGCGGCGACGATGTCGGCGTCCCCCGGCCCGGCGCCCCAGCCGTCCTCGCGCTTCGCGAGGCCGCCGAAGCTGCGGGCGGCGGCCTGCGGCGAGAAGGGCGTCTGGGCGATCTGCTCGACGCGCTGCTGCAACGCGTCGAGCCGCGGCAGCACGTCGCCGGCGAATTTCGCCAGGTGATCGGTAAGCGGCGCCAGATCATGCGGCGCCGAGCGCGATCTGCGCAGCGCGCCGAACGCCGCCATCGCCAGATCGGGCAATGCCGTTTCCTCGTCGTCCACGTCGTCATCTTCGAGCGCATCGGCAATGTCGCACAATTCGGCGATCAGCAGGCGCAGGCGCAGTAGCGGCGGCAGGCCCTTGCGGACATTCGCCGGCGCGGCAGCGGGCGCATGCGAGGCCGCGGACGGCGGCCCCTGTGGATCGATCCGCGCCTGCCAGGCGGCGATGATGCGCGCCTTGATGCTCGCCAGCTGCGCCGGCGTGTAGGCCGCCGCGTTGTGCGCCTGGTGGATGTAGGCCCAGGCGGCGCGGATGTGGCGCTGCGTGTCGAGCGGATAGCGTTGCTTGCTGTCGGGCTGGTAGCCGGGATCGGCATAATCGAGCGTCGCGTGCGGGTCGGGCTCGGCGTCGTGCAGCACGGGGGCGGCGCGCTTCCAGCAGTCGAACACCGCCTCCGGGTTGGCCGGGCGATCGACGATGCTGATTTCCGTCAACTGCAGGCCGGTGATCGTATTGCGGTCGGCGGCGGCGCGGGCGGTGACGCGGCCGCCGATCGAGAAGCCTTTGTAGACGCCCTCTCTCACCTTCTGCCAGGCGTCGTCATCGACGATGCGGGCCGCGAGGTAAAGGCCCTTGGCGTCGATTTCGGCCGCGGTCGCGACGCCGACCGCCGAGTTCCGGTGCATCTCGCGGATGTTGGCGAACCGCATGTAATCGTCGAGCGCGGCGGCCAGCGCCGTGCGGGTGACGGTTTCGCCCTGGTCGTCCGCCGCTTCGGTCGAGGCATAGCCCCACACCATGCGCTCGGCGGCATCGACCTTGGCGATCGGCCAGTAAAATCGCATGTTGAAACCCTTTCCGCTTGTCTGACACCAGGTGTCATAACGTGTCGCGCCGCATGCCGGGCGAGATGCCGATCATCGGCTTGGTCTACCGGCACCATCGGGGTCGCCGGCGGGGATGCGCGGCTCGTTGGAATCGTATTTTCGTAGTGACGCGGGCGCAAAGAATGCTTCCACTCGGCGCCGGGCTGCGTTCGGAGCCACCCTTTCCCGCCGTGCGGGAGAGGCACCATTCGTCGTCGCGATGGAAGCGAGCGGGACGGGGCCGGCGGTGACGTAAATGAGCGGCAGGTCGCCGCCGGGGAGCGGATCGAGGCCCAGGATGTCGCGCGCCTCGTTGACCGTGTAGATGTCGTCGCGCACATAGAGGTCGAGCGTCTTGGCCTGTTCGGCGGGGTCGGCGGCGCGCTCCTCGAGCCAGGCAAATTCGAGGTCGGCGTGCCCCAGGCGGTCCTGGATCACGTGGTCGGCGAGGCGCTTCACCCAGCCCTTCAATGGCGCCAGTCCCTCGGCTAGCGCGGCGTCCTGCGCGGCGTCGGCGGTGGCGCGGTTCATCTGCTGGACAAAGGCGGTCGGCGGCAGCGAAAACGCGTAGCAGACGATGCGCGCCAGCCATTCGTCGAACTGGTCCTTGTAGGGCGCTTCCTTGAACGGCTGGTACTTCGTGCCGCCGGGGCCCCAAAGGAGCCGGGTGCGGCCGCCGGTATTGCCGGCGAGCACGCTGTCGAACCAGTCCTGGAATTGCCGGATCTGCTCGGCGCTCCAGCCGTCCGGGGCGTTGAGCAGGCCCGGCGGCACGTTGCCGTCGGTAAAGTGCTGCAACTGCATTACCTGCCGGCGCAGCCCGATATTCACCGTCATGACGATCTGCTCGACCGGCGAGAAGCCGTAGGCCTTCCATGGCCGCGGGTTGCGCGGCACGTAGATCACGTCGTCGCTGGTCAGCAGCTTCCACGGGCGGCCGTGAATGATTTGTTCGAAGGCCGGGGCCGGCGGCCGCGGCCGGCGACCGGTGTCGTCGAACAGCAGTTTGAACGTCGCGCCGTCGACGACGTCGAGACCGCTGATGTCGCCGCCGCGGTTGCGGCGGATTTCCAGCGCCGGCGCATCGATGACGAGCAGGTCTTCGACGAGGTCGCGCAGCCAGGTTGCGAACGGCCGCTCGCTGTCGGGCCGGCGCCAGAATTGCGCGACCTGCGCGGCGCGCTGCCGCCAATCGCCGGCGGCGCCTTTCGGGGCGGCCGGCCGGATCGCCCATTCGAGGCTTTCGAGCTGGTCCTTCCTGGTTTCGATCGCGAGCCGCGTCAGGTCGTGCGCGTCGGCCAGCGCGCGCAACTCGGCGAACGAAATCGGCTCGTACGAACGCGGCGTGTAGATCGTGTTGACGCCGACCGGAAAGTCCCAGATCCGGGTGCGTTCGGGTTCGGGCGGCGCCAGCGGATAGCCCGGCGAAAAGATGCCCTGGCCGGGCTGAAAGACATTCCGGAACTGCGCTTCCAGACCCTCCTGTCCCCAGGTGTACGAAACAAGCGGGGTGCGCACGCCGCCCGATGGTGGCATTTCTGGTTCCTTGCTTCTGCTGCAGCAAATTGCTTGGTTCCCGGCGAAGGCCGGGATCCATCGTTGAACGATTCGCCCGTTGCGCCTTGGGTCCCGGCCTGTGCCGGGACCTAGGAATGGGCATCAGTACGATGACAATGCGGCGCGCTTCCAGGTGTTGGGCGCGGCGCAGACATAAAGATAGGCGCCGTCGGTTTCGATCGCGCCGGTCTGACAGGTGGCGTTGTCGGCGGGCGTGCCGACCAGCGTCGCCATGCCGTTCATGTTCGCGGTCAGCGGCGTCGCCGACACGACACGGAAGTTCGCGCCGTCGAATTGCAGCACGACCAGTTCATAGCCGCTGCTGTCGCTCGACAATGACAGCGAGGTCTGCGCCCCCTTTGTGCCGGGAACGAGGATCTTCTCGCCGGCCGAGCCGTTGACCTGCACCGCTGTCGCCTTGCCGTTGTCGCTGGAGATGGCGATCGTCCAGCCGGCCGCGAGCGTCGCCGTTGCCGGCAGCGTCAGCGTGAAATAGCTCTGCGGCGAATTGAACGCCGAGATCGCGTTGCCGTTGTCGGCCTTTGTCGCGGTGTAGGCGGCAGTCGCCGGGAACAGCCAGTTGGCGATGCCGCCGGGACCCGCCATGCCGATCTGCTGTGCGGTTGACGGCGTCGCGGCGACGACGCGGAAATTGCCGTTGCCGTCGTATTCGAGCGCCAGGAATTCGTAATTGTGTCCGGCCAGTGTCACCGAGGTCTGGCCGGCGGCGAGCGTCCTCGGATAGAGGATGTCGCCGCCGGACGCGGCGTTGACGGTGACGGTCGCGGCGTTGCCGTTTTCGGCCGTCAAGCCGATCGCCCAGCCGGCAGACAGCCCGGTCGTGCTCGGCAAGGTGAGCGTGAGGCCGCCGGACGCGTTGAAGCTCGAAATGACGTTGCCGTTGTCGCCGACGGTCGCGGCATAGCCGGTCGATGACGGATAGAGCCAGGCGTTGCCGGGAAACGCCGCCGCCTCGAAATCGCCGTAGAGCCGAGTGTTGCGCGTCGCCTGCGTCACCCGGAAATTCTGCCCGTCCGACTGCAGTTGTGCATATTCGTAATTGCCGGGACCGAGCGTCAGCGACGACACGAAACGGTTGCCGGCGAGGATCGACACGCCGGCGGGCGCGGAGAGCGTCAATCCCTTGTTGTCGTCGGTTGCGAACCCCATCCACCAGCCGTCATCGACGCTGTCCGGGTTGGGCAGGGTGACGGAGAGCGACGTGCCGGTCGCTTCGGCGCTGGAGATGACGGTGCCGCTGTCGATGCCGGCGGCGGTGTAGGTAGCCGCCGCCGGGTACTGCCACGGCACGCGATTTCCCGTGCCGATGATTTGCACGCCCTGCGATTGCGGCCCGCGGTTTGTGACGTCGCCGCCATAGGTCGGGTTGATCAGCACGTTGTGCGTCGAGGCGACGGCGCTGACCGCGGTGTTGCAGTTGAAATACGGGCTGATCCAGGTGTTCATGCCGTCATGCCGATCGGTGATCGCAAGGCAGGTCGGCGACACTTCGAGATCGAGCGCGGCGAAAAAATTCGAGATGTTGTAGCCGTTTTCCAGCGTCAGACCGGCGCCGCCCGTGCCCTCGGCCGTGCCGGCCCCGGCGATGCGCGAGAACTGCACCTGTTCCAGCGCCAGGCCGGCGGCGCCGCCGGCGCTGACGCAGACCGCAAAGATGTCGCTGTCGAGCACGTAATTGAACTGGCAGCCGCCGGCGCCGGCTCCGGTCGAGGCGTTGTTGACGAGCAGGTGGTCGATTTTCGCCGCATTGTGCGCATCGGCGAAATTATTAGTGCCGAACACAAACGGATAGGACGGAATCGACACTTGCGCATCGGCGGCGGCGGCGGCCGGCAAACCGTTCTGCAATGTGATCGAACTGGCGCCAACCGCGGCGATCGGGGAGGCGAATGTGGCACCGCTGCCGAGCGCGACCAGCACGGTCTCGCCGGCGAAGAACGGCGTTACGGTCGAGACCGGCAGCACGGTGGCGCCGGCATTTTGGGCGGCGGTCAACGTCGCCAGGTTCTGTGCCCCGGAATCGCCCCAGATGCTGAGCGTGCCCTGCTCGTGGAAATAGAAGCATGAGAGGGGTGACGAAACGGTGCCGCCGGAACAGCGCACCTGCAACACCGGTCCCGACGAAATCGTGCGGCCGTCGATGACCGCGCCGTCGGAAATGAGACGAAACCCGGCGGCGGCCTGTCCGGCGTAATCGATCGCGAGTGCGCTCGTCACCTTGTAGGTGCCGGCCGGGATATGTACCGGCCAGCCGTTGGCCGCCGCCGCCGTGAACGTTGCCTGGATCGCAGCGGTGTCGTCGTTGCTGTCGTTGCCCTGGGCACCGCCGGCCATGCTCGGGCACCGCACGTCGATCCACGGATGGCCGGAGCACATCAGCACGTCGCCATTGAGCGTCGCTGTGCCGCTCGCCGCCAATGTCGAAAAATTCCCCGGCGATTGCGCCTGCGCGGCAGCCGCGAGCCGGGCACCGGCAACCAGGATGGCAGAGATAACGGCGAGCGCGCGAATCCGCTTCATCCTCGTCTCCTGATCGCACTGGCGGCCGATTATGACTTGCAAGGCGCTCGGTCGTTCCGGAAGACGCAGTCCCGGCGAAAGCCGAAAACTCATCTGTCCGCCGGTCGAGTGGCTGACGCATGGGCGCCGGCTTTCGCCGGGGATGCAGGCTCTAAGGCGAGGCTACCAGCGGCGGGCGGTGAAGGCCTGTCCGGTGGTGCCGCCCCAGAGGCTGACGGCGCCAGCGGGCTTGTAGCCCGACGGCGTCACGAAGAGGCCGCCGCCGGCGGCAAGCTGGATCGCGGCGCCGCCGGCTGACGCCGTGCCGACATCGCTGATCCACAGTGCCGCCGAGGAATTGTTCTGCACCAAAAACCCGTTCACCGGCGCGATGCCGCCGAACAAGGTCTGCGCCGCACCGCCCGTTGCAACCGTGCCGCTGCCGTCCGCCGCCGCGGCGCCGGCCGCATTGATGACCGGCAGCGGGTTCTGCGGGCCGACCGGCGCTGCGACGCCGGCGCTCGTTGCGGCGGGGGCGTGCACCGGCACGAGGTTGTTGTTGGCGTCGGCGACGGTCGACAGCGACTGCACCGTCGTATTGGCGTCTTTGACGAGCAGGGTCATGGCGCTTTGCTCTCCGTGGCGGCGTGCCGATAAATCTCGATAATCCCCCCGCCGGGCGGCGGGTCGACGAAGAGCTCGGTCAATGCCCAGACCAGCGCGTCGACGCGGTCGGGGGACCAGCCCTGGGCGGCGCGGTCGAAATCGGGCGCGAACGCGCACATCTGGTCTTCGAGCGCCGGGAATGCGCCGACATGGTGGACGCGGCCCTGCTCGTAGAGCGCCGCGACCGGCTCGGCGCGCGCCGCCTTGCCGCGCGACGCGCGCACGGCGCGGAACGCGACGGCGGGGTCGGTGACGCGCAACGTCGCCTCGACCAGGTCGCCGCCGTTGTTGATTTCGGCGACGACGCGGTCGGCGCGGTGGGCCCGGTAGGCGACGGCGGCGGCCTGTGCCCATTCGGCGGGTGCGAGGCGGCCGGAGGTGTCGGCCAGCACATAACCGCGGCCCGCCGCATCGCGACCGGCGACGATGATGCCGGTCTCGTCCGACGCCGCACCGGTCGAGACGGCCGGATCGATCGCGACGACGATGCGCGCGAGGTCGGCGGGCGCGGCGGCAATGCGGCCGGCCTCGATCAGCGCGTGCGTCCACAGGGCGCCCGGCAGGTCGTCAAGGATCTCGGCGTCGAGCTCCTGGCGGCCGAGCCGCGTTCCCGCGTATTTCGCGACGATCGCGTCGAGGAACGCCGGCGCCAGGTTGGCGCGGTTCTCGATCGTGCGGCCGCGCGTGACGGCGACGTGGCGGTCGGCCAACAGGTCG
The DNA here is from genome assembly GCA_035504075.1 of Allostellaceae bacterium. GTDB lineage: Bacteria > Pseudomonadota > Alphaproteobacteria > ATCC43930 > CGMCC-115725 > DATARH01. Next base: position 14,209 of record DATJSO010000046.1, read on the forward strand.
CGGATCAGGCGGATCGGCCGCGGCGTCGTCGTCACGACAACGCGCGGGTCGCGCCCGAGACGCAGCCCGAACATCAGCATGTCCCAGGCGGCCGGGTAGCGCCAGGCGGCCAGCTCGTCGCACCACGCGAGGTCGTGCTGCGGCCCGCGCAGCCGGTCCGGCTCGTCGGCCGAGAAGGTCTCGGCGACCGCGCCGTTCTTCCAGGTCAGCCGGTGCTTTGACGGCTCGTAGCGCGGCCTGCGGCGGTGCGGCCCGATGTTGAGCAGGCCGCTGTCGCCCTCGATCATGACGTTGCGCACGTCGAGCGCGGTCGGACCGACGAGCGCGACGCGACGCGCCCGGCCCGCGGCGATCTCGCGGCGAACGAATTCGGCGCCGGCGCGGGTCTTGCCGAAACCGCGGCCGGCGAGCAGCAGCCACACCCGCCAGTCGCCGTCCGGCGGCCGTTGCGCCGGGCGGGGTCGCCAGAAGCGCTGCCGCTTATAGCTCCGAACGATCCGCTGCAGGCCCTCCCGCGTCAGTGCCGGGATCCGCCCGCGCAGCCTCTTCGCGGTCCAGGCGATCGAGTTCGCGCATGAGGAATTCGCGAGGATCGTCAGCGTCGTCCAGCCGTTCGTCGTCTTCATCCGGGGCTTGTCTCAGCGGTGGCAACAGGCCGAGATGGCGGGCGAGCGCATCGAGCACCGGTTTCTTGTCGTGCAGCTTGATGCGGTAGATCGCGCCGGTTTTGGCCGATGCGACGATCTCGGCGATGGCGGGGCGCACATCCTCGGAAAGCTCCTTCGACGGCTTCACCGCGATGCCGCTCGCGTCCCATTCGACGACGTGATTGATATTGGAGAACGCGATACGGGCGTATTCCTGCAGCACCCGCTCGGCGGTGACGCCAAGGCGCGCCGCGCGCGTCTCGACATCCTCGGCAACCGGCGCGGCAACGCCGCGCCCGTGTGCTGGCGGCATCGCGATGGCCTCGCCCGATTTGTCCAGTGTGCGCATCTTATATCAGATCGATCCGGATTTGTCAATACCAAAATGATATTGCGATTGCCCAGTTGCTGTCGCGAAATGCGCTTCGAGCGCCCCGAGCGCCGCGACAAGGATGCCGGAAGCGGTTTCCTGGCTGACCCGCCGGCCGGCCCAGCCTTGGCCCATCGCCCAATCCTTCAGGCTGCGCTGCCAGCCGATCACATGCCACAGGCACGAGCCCGCCGGCGAGGCGATGCCGCCGACGGCCTGGATCGCCAGCCACACGGCGCGCCGCGCCGCCTCGATGCGCAGCCCCGGCGCGTCGCGGTCGCGGCCCGCCTCGCCGTCAAGGCGCAGCCGGCGCAGATCGATCGCGCGCAGCGGATCGAGCTGGGCAAGCGTGAAGCGGGCGCGGAAATCCTCGCCCGCCTGCCGCATGCCGGCGGTGATCGAGCCGCGCCGCTCCATCACCTGCAAGGTATCGAGCGCCCGGTAGGGCCGCGCCGGATGCCCGGCCGCATCGGCGATCGCGTGGGCGGCCCGCTCGACCGGCCCGTGACGGCGGCGCTCCGGCGTCGGCTCGGCACCAGGCGCCACAGCAGCGGCGGCCACCGGAGCTTCCGCCGCCGTCGCGTCGCGGCTGCCGCGTTTGCCCGGCATCACTCTTCCCCACGAACAATACGTGAACGATCGAGGCACGAAAAACCCGGCTCCAGCCGTTCCAGCCGGCGCAACAAGGCGGGCGGCGGCTCGCGGGCCGGGCGGCCCTGGCGGCCCCCGACGGCGCGCGCCAGCGCCTCGATTTCGCGCAATCGGCGTCGTTCGCCGTCGCTGCCGGCGGCCAGGTGGCAGAGCCTGTCATGCGCCGAGCAGTAGGCGGATCCGGGCCGGCAGGGCGCGTTGCAAAACCGCGGCTGCGACACTGCCGGCGCCGCGCCGGCGGTGTCGAGGATGAAGGCGCAGCCGGCGGAAGCCGCCGCGCGCCCCGGGCCGTAGCGCATGCTTGTCCCCCTTGCGTAAAGGGCATTAAACCTATAGCATTTCCGCATGAATGTCAAGAACGCAATAGGAACATTTGCAGATGGATGCGGTGTGGCTTCAACAGGCGCTCGACCGTGCCGGCGTCAGCCAGGCCGACCTCGCGCGCCATCTTCGGCTCGCGCCGTCGGCCGTCTCGCGCATGCTGAAGGGCGAGCGCCAGATGAAATTGCTGGAGGCCGTGCAGGTCGCCCAGTTCCTCGGCGTCGCTCAGGACGAGGTGTTGCGCCGCGCCGGCGCCGAGGCTGCGGCGCCGCAAGCCGGGCCGCCGCGGCGCGGCCGGCCGCCGCGCGGCTTGCTCGGGGCGCTGCCGGCGCCGGCGCTGCGCGGCGAGCCGATCCCGATCCGCAGCGCCGGCCGCGGCGGCGGCGAGCAGGAGATGTTCCTCGCCGACGGGCCGATCGGCTATACCGCCCGCCCCGCCAACCTGAACGGCGTGCGCGGCGCCTACGCGATCTACATGATCGGCGACAGCATGGAGCCGCGGTACGAACAGGGCTGGCTGTTGCACGTCAACCCGTTCAAGCCGCCGACCCGCGGCCGCGACGTCGTCGTCTACAAGACGGATCAGGCCGTCCTGATCAAGCAGTTCGTGCGCTGGGAGGCGCTTGCCCTCGTGCTGCGCCAGCTGAACCCGCCGGGCGAACTGAGCGTCCCCAAGGGCGAGGTCGAGGAATGCCACCTCATCGTCGGTGTCGACCAGGAGGGCTAGCCGGGCGCCGTCGGCGGATTGCACGGCGCCGCTGACTCATTCCCCGGGGAACCTCAGATGACCCTCGCCGCGCGCCGCCTCTCGCTTGCCGATGCGACCTCTTTGATCGACCGCGCCTTTTCTCGGGGGCCGGCCGAGTGGGCCGTGCTGTCAGCGGCGGGCTCGCGCGTCGCGGCGGAAGAGGTGCACGCCGCCAGGCCGATCCCCCGTTCCGATCGGGCAGCAGTCGACGGCTTCGCCGTCGCCGCCGACGCGACGATCGGCGCCAGTTCCTACAACCCGCTCGTGTTGCCCGTCCGCGCGATATCAGCCGGCGACGCGATCCCGCCCGGCTGCGACGCGGTAATCCCGTTGGCGCTTGCGCAACCGCTCCCAGCGGACTTCGTCGAGTGTATCGAACCGCTGGCGCCGGGCGAAAATGTCGAGATGCGGGGTTCGGCGGCCGCTCCGGGTGCGCTGCTGGCGTCGGCTGGGACGCTGCTGTCGCCGGCGCATCTCGGCGTCCTGGCCGGCGCCGGCCTGACCGGCCTCAGGGTGACGCGCCGTCCGGTCCTGCGGATCCTCGTCGCGCCCCGAGGCGAGGCGACCGACAGCAACGGTCCGATGTGTGAGACGCTGGTTTGCCGCGACGGCGGTGTTGTCATCGAAACCCTTGCGGTGGAACGAAGCCGGCAGGGCATCCGAAGCGCGCTGGAAATGGCGGGCGCCGACATCGCGCTGGTCGTCGGCGGCACCGGTCCGGGACCCGACGATCATGCGGCGGCGGCACTCGCCGACGCCGGCGAACTCGCGTTCCACGGGGTCGCATTGCGGCCGGGCGAGACGGTGGGTCTTGGGCATACCGCCGGCGGAGTGCCGGTGATCTTGCTGCCGGGCGCGCCGGCGGCGTGCTTTGTCGGTTATGAAATGTTGGCCGGACGGGCGGTGCGGCACCTTGGCGGCCGCAATCCCGGGCTGCCCTACCGCTCGCGCGTCATGCGCCTCGCGCGCAAGATCGTCTCGGCGATCGGCACGACCGAGATATGCCCGATACGGTGCACTGCGGGCGACGCCGTGGAGCCGCTGCCGTCCTTTGCCGAGATCGGCCTGTTGGCGGCGATTGCCGCCGACGGTTTCGTCATCGTGGCGGAAGGGAGCGAGGGCCGTCCGCAAGGCGCGCAGGTCACCGTCTACCTATATGAGGGAAAGTGCATCGGTGGATAGCAGGCGATGAACGACATTCCGACCGCGCTGCGCAACCTTGCCCGCCAGGAACAGTTTCTCGCGGTTCTCGATCGCGACGAAGCAACGGCGCGCTTTCAGCGGCAGTTGCGGATGCGCCCGCTCGGCGCCGAGACGGTGCCGCTGTCGCAGGCGCTTGGTCGGGTTCTGGCGCGCGCCGTCGTTGCCGATGTCGACGTCCCAGGGTTCGACCGATCCAGCGTCGACGGGTTTGCGGTGCGCGCCGACGACACCGCCGGAGCCAGCGAACGCCAGCCCAAGCGGCTCGTACTGAACGCCGAGATCCTGACGCCGGGCACGGTTCCCGCAACCGCCGTCGCGCCGGGCAGCGCGACCCTGATCGCGACCGGCGGCATGGTGCCGCGCGGCGCTGATGCCGTCGTCATGGTCGAGCATACCGAGGCGCAGGAGGATGCCGGCGCCACCGTCATCGACGTGCGCCGGGCCGTCGCATCCGGGCAATTCATCGCCTTTGCCGGCAGCGATTTGGCGCGCGGCGAGACCGTGTTGCGCGCCGGCCAGGTGCTGACATCGCGCGAGATCGGCATGCTCGCCGCCGTCGGAACGGCTGCGGTCGATGTGTGGCGGCGGCCGCGTGTCGCGATCATCTCGACCGGCGACGAGATTGTCGCGCCCGGCAAGCCGATGCGACCCGGCGCCGTCTACGATTCGAATGCGGCGATCATCGCCGCGGCGGTCGAAGAGGCCGGCGGCATCGCCAAGCCGCTCGGCATCGGGCCGGATGACGAGATCGTGCTGTCGCGCCTCGTCGATGAAGGGTTGGCGATGGCGGACATCGTCGTCATGTCCGGCGGCACCTCGAAGGGCGCTGGCGATCTGTGCTACCGCGCCGTCGCGCTGTTCAATGATCCCGGCATCGTCGTGCACGGCGTCGCGCTGAAGCCGGGAAAGCCGCTCTGCCTCGCCGTCACCAACGGCAAGCCGATCGTCATCCTGCCGGGGTTTCCGACCTCGGCGATCTTCACCTTCCACGAATTCGTCGCGCCGGTCATCCGCGCCTTTGCCGGCCGGCCCGCCGACAGGGCCGAGCGGTTGCCGGCCGTGCTGCCGCTGCGCGTCGCTTCCGAGCGCGGCCGTACCGAGTATTTGTTGGTGTCGCTGGTGCGCAGTGCCGACAATGCTTCGCTGACTGCTTATCCCGCCGGCAAGGGCTCGGGGGCAGTGACCGCGTTCAGCCAGGCCGACGGCTTCATTGCGATCGGCCAGCATGTCGAGAGTGTCGCCGCCGGGACGCCCGTGGAGGTGCAGCTGATCGGCGAGGCGCATCTGGCCGATCTCGTCGTGATCGGCAGCCATTGCGTCGGCCTCGATGTGCTGATCGGCCGCCTGCAGACGGACGGGGTATCGGTCAAGGCGCTCAATGTCGGCAGTACCGGGGGCCTCGCCGCCGCCAAGCGCGGCGAATGCGATATCGCGCCGATCCACCTGCTCGATCCGCAGAGCGGCGAGTACAACCGGCCGTTCCTCACCCCGGAACTGGAACTGGTGCCCGGTTATCGCCGGCTGCAGGGCATCGTTTTCCGCAAGGGCGACGCACGCTTTGAGGGGCGTTCGCTAGACGAGGCGATCGCCGCCGCTCTGGCCGCGCCGGATTGCCTGATGGTCAACCGCAATGCCGGCAGCGGCACCCGCATCCTGACCGATCGGCTGCTGGGCGGCGGCCGGCCGCCGGGCTACTGGTCGCAGCCGAAATCGCACAATGCGGTGGCTGTCGCCGTCGCCCAGAAGCGCGCCGATTGGGGCATTGCGATCGAATTTGTCGCCCGCCAATACGGTCTCGGCTTCATCCCGGCGCAGGACGAGCACTACGATTTTGTCGTCCCAAAGGCGCGCCGCAACAATCCGGCGGTGCAGCGCTTTCGCGATGCGCTCGCCGACCCCGCGGTGCGGCACGCGCTGGCGGCGCTGGCGTTCCGGCTCTGAGCGGGCATGATCGACAAGCTCAACTACCTCATTGCGCTCGCCCGCGAGCAGCATTTCGGCCGCGCCGCCGAAGCCTGCGGTGTGACCCAGCCGACCCTGTCGGCCGGCATAAAACAGCTCGAAGAAATCCTCGATGTTCTGCTCGTCCAGCGCGGCTCGCGGTTTCACGGCTTTACGCCGGAAGGGCAGCGCACACTCGATTGGGCGCGCCGCATCGTCGGCGACGAGCAGGCGCTGCGCAAGGAAATGCGCGCATTGAAGCAGGGCCTCGCCGGGCATCTGAAGATGGCGGCAGTGCCGACGGCATTGGCGATGGTGGCGAGCCTGACGACGCCCTATCGCGCGCGTCACCCGGACGTGTCGTTCACCGTTCTGTCCCGCACCTCGATCCAGATCCTCGACCTCCTGGAAAACCTGGAGATCGACGCCGGCTTGACCTATCTCGACAACGAGCCGGTCGGCCGGGTGCGCACGGTACCGCTGTATCGCGAGCATTATCGCCTGCTGACCGCCGCCGACAGCCCTCTCGGCAACCGCGAGCAGGTGAACTGGGCCGAGGTCGCGCAGGTGCCGCTATGCCTGCTGACGCCGGACATGCAGAACCGCCGGATCATCGATCGCTATATCCGATCGGCCGGGGCCGAGCCGTCGCCGACGCTCGAATCCAACTCGATGGTCCTGCTGTTCTCGCATGTGCGCACCGGTCGCTGGGCCAGCGTCATGCCGGCGCGTCTGGCGGAGACGCTCGGCCTCACCGACACGATCCGGGCGATCCCGATCATCGGCGCCGAACCCTATCCGACGATCGGGCTGGTGGTGCCGCTCCGGGAACCGATGACCCCGATGGCGGCGGCTCTCGTCGCCGAGGCTCGCCGGCTCGCGCTCAAGCTGGCTGATCTCGACGATCGATAGAGGAAATCTATCGCTCGACGGGATTGCTTTATTGATCTGCCGATCATCGCGGGCCATCGTCACGACGACAACCGCGTGATGATGGCGACAGCCGATGCCCGGCGGCACACCCTGGAACAGCGAGCGCGCTGACGAGATTATCCGTGCGCATCAGCATCTTGCGGGAGCGGCGCTGCCGATCCTGCATGCCTTGCAGCACGAGTTCGGCTACATCGAGCGCGACGCGGTGCCGTTGATTGCGCAGGCGCTGAACCTCAGCCGTGCGGAAGTCCACGGCATCGTCAGCTTCTATCACGATTTCCGCCAAATGGCACCGGGGCGGCACATATTGAAACTGTGCCGCGCCGAGGCGTGCCAGTCGATGGGGGCTGATGCGCTGGCCGAGCGGGCGCGCGATCGTCTGCGGGTCGGTTGGGGTGAGACGACGGCCGACGGCCGCGTGACGCTGGAATCGGTGTTCTGCCTCGGGCTGTGCGCCTGCGCGCCGGCGGCGATGCTGGACGGCGGCGTGTTCGGCGCGCTCGACGACGAGCGGCTCGACCGCCTGATCGACGAGGCACAGCGATGAGCCGGCCGCGCATCTTTGTGCCGCGCGATGCCGGCGCGCTGGCACTCGGGTCCGACGCGGTCGAACGGGCGATCGTCGCGGCGATTCGCCGGCGCAACCTCGATGTCGATATTGTCCGCACCGGATCGCGCGGCCTCTTCTGGCTCGAGCCGATGCTCGAGGTCGAGACGGCCGAGGGGCGGGTCTCCTATGGCCCGATCAAGCCGGAGGATGTCGAGCCGCTGTTCGCGATCGGCTGGCTCGACGGACGGCCCGACAAGCTGCGCCTCGGCCGGCCGGAGGAACTGCCGTTTCTGAAGCGCCAGACGCGGTTCACGTTCGCGCGCTGCGGCGTCGTCGATCGGCTGTCGCTTGCCGATTACCGCGCGCATGGCGGCCTGCGCGGTCTCGAACGGGCGCTGTCCCTCGGCCCATCGGCGATCGTCGCCGAAGTCACCAAATCCGGACTGCGCGGCCGCGGCGGCGCCGGTTTCCCGACCGGCATCAAATGGAAGACGACGGCGGACGCGCCGGCGGCGCAGAAATACATCGTCTGCAACGCCGACGAAGGCGACAGCGGCACCTATGCCGACCGCATGCTGATGGAAGGCGACCCATTTGCGTTGATCGAGGGCATGGCGATCGCCGGCATCGCGGTCGGCGCGACCGAGGGCTTTGTCTACATCCGCTCGGAATACCCGCACGCGATCGAGATTTTCGGCCGCGCCCTTGAGGTTGCCCGCGCGGAAAACCTGCTTGGGCCAGGCATCGCCGGTTCCCGCCACGACTTTGATATCGAAATCCGCGTCGGCGCCGGCGCCTACGTGTGCGGCGAGGAGACGGCGCTGCTCGACAGCCTGGAAGGCAAGCGCGGCCAGGTCCGCGCCAAGCCGCCGCTGCCGGCGCACAAGGGCGCGTTCGGCCAGCCGACCGTCGTCAACAACGTGATCTCGCTGGCGAGCGTGCCGGCGATCCTGGCCGACGGCGCCGACGCCTACCGCGACCTCGGGTATGGCCGTTCGCGCGGCACGATGCCGATCCAGTTCGCCGGCAACGTCAGATACCGCGGATTGTTTGAGGCGGCGTTCGGGCTGACCCTCGGCGAAATTGTCGATGATATCGGCGGCGGCACGGCGAGCGGCCGTCCCGTGCGCGCGGTGCAGGTCGGCGGGCCGCTCGGCGCCTATTTCCCGCGTGCGCTGTTCGACACGCCGTTCGATTACGAGGCATTCGCCGCAAAGAGCGGCCTCATTGGCCATGGCGGTGTCGTCGTGTTCGACGACACGGTCGACATGGCAAAGCAGGCGCGCTTTGCGATGGAGTTCTGCTCGATCGAAAGCTGTGGCAAGTGCACGCCCTGCCGCATCGGCTCAACCCGCGGCGTCGAGGTCATCGACCGCCTCGTCAAGGGCGAGCGCGTGCCGGAGAACCTCGCGCTGCTCCAGGAGTTGTGCGAGACGCTGCGGTTCGGCTCGCTGTGCGCGCTGGGCGGCTTCACGCCTTATCCGGTGCTGAGCGCCTTGAAGCACTTTCCCGAGGATTTCACCGCGCGGCCATCGAGCGCCGCCGCGGAATAGGAAGGACGCCATGAACCTCATTAAAGAGATCGATTACGGCACCCCGGCGCCGAAAAGCGACAAGACGGTCAAGCTGACCATTGACGGCTTCGACGTG